>CAYJNU010000074.1:8001-16444 GCA_964371005.1 uncultured Verrucomicrobiota bacterium
CCAGACCTGTTTGCCCTCGCTGAGCGACACCGCCTGCACCGGGATGTGGACCACGTCCGGCAACTTGCTCACCAGGATTTCCACCTTGGCGCTCATGCCGGGCTTCACCCAGTCCCGCGTGCCGTCAATGGCAACCGTGACGCCATAGACCTTCAAGTCCGGGTTCATCCAGCGGTTCTGCGAATCCGGCAGCACGCCAACCTTCGTGACTTCGCCTTCGAGGACCTTGTCCGGAAAGGCGTCCACGGTGATGCGCGCCTTCTGGCCTTTCTGGACCTTCTTGATGTAGGTTTCGTGGATTTTGACTTTTACCGACATGCGGGTCATGTCGGGGATCGTGATGATGGCCTGGCGTTCGCGGACCGTCGCGCCTTCGCGGATGCGTTCCTCGCCGCCGTAATACATCATGTCGTCGCCGCCGCTGCCATAGACCACCAGACCACTCTTCTGGGCCCGGATCAGGCATTTCGCCTGTTGCTCACTTAGGTCCTTGCGCTGGCGAAGCTGGACCTGATACTGGCCTTGCGCCGAACGCAGACGGGCATCGGTCTGGGCCATCTTGGAGATGGCCAGCCGCCGGGTTTTATCCAGTTCGCGCACGGTGTCGAGGTACTTCGAGAGCGATTCCTCGGCGGATTTGGCGAAGTCGTACTTGAGGAACAGGCTCCGTGCCGTTTCGGCGGTCTGCACCTTCAGGCGGCTGTTGTCGTTGGCAATTTCGTCGCGCTGCAAGTCGGTCTTGGTCACGAATCCCTTGTCGAACAGTCGCCGCGTGCCTTCGAGCGTGGCGGTGGACTGGCCCTGCTCCTTCTGCGCCACTTGGAGGTCATCATCGAACTTGCGCAACTTCTGCTTGGCCTCGCCATCGCCCAGCACGTTCGGATCGGCGTATTTCATGAAGTCAATCTCACTCGGAGAAGGCAGTTGGAAGCTGGCCTCGCGTGGCTCCACCGCCGGAGTGATGGGCCCGGACGGCTGCGGGAGGGAAACCGGAACCGCATCACCGATGCTGACCGGTTTCCCGGGCTGGTTGCCCGACGAAGCTCTGGCCTGTATCGCGGCGGCCAGTGCTTTGGCCTGCTCGGGCGTGAGCTGCGGGCGAGCGCCGGGCCCGGCCGATCCATTGGTGGGCTTGACCCGCGCGCCGTTGCCGGGGACTTCGCCGGCGGAAGCGGTCAAGTCCGGCATCTCGACGCGGTTGGTGCTGGCCTCGGCGATGAGTTTCTCCAAACCCAGCTCCTTGACGATCTCATCGGTGGCGGCGGCGCCCAAGAACTTGTCGAAATCCATCCGTGCGAACCGGACTTTTTGCTCGGCGGCTTTGATGTCGCTCTGGTTTTGGTTCAACTGGATTTCGTAGTTCTGCTGCGACTCGGTGAGAGCTGCCATGGCGGATTGATACTGAATCTCCTGCTGGGCGATCTGCTTTTCGATTTCGGAAGAATCGAGTTCCACCAGAACCTTGTTGGTCTTCACGTCGTCCTCGGTGACGAGATAGCCTTCCTCGACGATCTTGAGAATCTTCGTGCCCTGGTAACCGACGCGGACTTCACATTTGATCTCCTGGGATTCGAGCGCCTGAAGGCTGCCGCCTTCGAGCACGGTGATTTCCAGCGGGCCACGGCGGGCGACGAACGTGGGGGCATTGCCGGTGCCGACCGCGCCGCGTTGCCAAACGAACCAAGCGCCGGCGGCCACAATGGCCAGCGCCAGGACGAGCCGCCAGCGCGGTTGCCGCCGGACAAAGCCGACGAGATTGCTGAGTGTTTTCATCTTTCACTTCCTGTCCGTGAGCATGCTGCCGGGGGCTCCGCCGGCAGAGCCAGTGTCTTTCTGCTAAGATGGAGCTGCCGGGGGGACGCGCGGCAGCACGGTGTTGGAGCTGGCCTTTGCATCTTTGACTTCCTCCCACTGCCCGCGGTCCTTGATGTACAGGATGCCCATGTTGTTCCAGAACTGCAGGCGGGCAATGGTATGGGCCACGAGCGCTTGCGTGCGCTGGTTCTTGGAACTCAATAGGTCGTTCTGGGCGTCCACCTGGTCCTGCGCCTTGGCGCGGCCGAGTTCCGCCAGGAGGGTTTGCTCCTCCACGCGACGCTCGGCGAGTTTCACACTGATCTCGCTGATCTCGAAGCTGCGCTTGGCTTGATCGAGCGAGCGCCAACTGTCCCGGACCGCGAGCTTGATCTCGTCCTCCTGCTGTTCCACCTCGCGGGCGGCGCTGTCGCGCGAAATCAGGGCGGAACGGTAGGAGTTGCGATCCGAGGTCTTGTCCAAGCCGGGGTCCACGTCCAAGCCGGCGCTGTAGCTGTAGCGGTCGAGCTCAGGCAGGGCCACGCCCGAGGACTTGTTGGGGTCGCTGCTAAGGTTCACCGACGAGGTGAGATCCACCCGGGGCTTGAGGAGGTTGGCGGTGAGCTTCACCCGGCGCTCGGCGTCCACGAATTGATCCTTCGCGTTTAGGTAGTCCAGGCGGGCAGCGAGTGCCACCTCGATGGAATTGTCCACACTGATCTCGGGATGATGGATTTGGAGCGCGGCCAGTTCAGCGTCGTCGAGCACGAGGTTCGTGTCAATCGTGAGGCCAAGCTGGAGCTTGAAGTTGTCGAGGGTTTGCTTGTAGGTGCGGATGGCGTTGATCCAGGCGCTCTCGGCGGAGAGTTCCTGTTGGGCAAGGCGGCCGAGGTCGGACTGCGTCACGCGGCCTTCATCGGCGAGTGCGCGGGTGCGTTCGGCGTTCAGGCGGGAGCTTTGGAGGTTCAGGAAGCTGTTCCGCACGGCATCGCGGTTGCCCAACACCCCATAGTAGGCGTTCGCAATCTGCACGCTGAACTCGCGGCGGTAGCGGGTGAAATCCCGCAGGTCGTAGAGCAGCCTCCGCTCCGCCTGCGTGAGCGCCTCCATCTGTTGCTGGTAGCCGGCGTCGCGCACCAAGGGACGAACGAACGTGGCATTGAATTGCGAGGAAGGTCGCTGCCCGCCGCTGAGGAAGGTGAGGAACGACGTGGTGAGGGAAGTGGTGAGCTGGCCCACGCCTTTGATGAGCCACCCCGCAGTGATTTGGCCGGACCCGCTCACGCTTTGCTGTTCGACGAGGTTGTCGCTCAGCACCGGTTTCAATTCTCCGGTGAGCTCGTCCGGCTTGTACTCGGTCGCCCGCTCGGTCTGGCCCGCAAACGAACCCTTGCCGCTGGCCGAAAACAACGGCGTGAAGTTGTGGCGCGTCAGGCCGAGCGACAGGCCGGAAAGGTAAAGCTGCTCCTTGCGCGACTGGTATGCGCGGCTGCGCGTCACAGCGATGGCCAGGGCGTCCTCCAGCTTGAGCATCCGCGCGCCGCGCTCGCGTTCGCCATCCGGCCCGAGGAATGCCTCCACGTTCGTTGCCAGTGGCAGGCCGTCGAGTGAAAGGGCGTTGGTCTGCTCGATCGTGAAGTTGGGGTCCATGTTCTGGACCAGTGGGGCTTTCTCGCGAATGATGCCGTAAGCCACCTTGTCGGCGGACTTGCGATAGTGGTTGGCGGTACAGCCCGCCAGCGCCAGGGCCAGCAAAGGCCAAAGCAGCCTTCTCCACGATGCCGAAATGTTCGTTCGCGACTCCAATCTGGTAGTGGACCACATACCTGGCCCTGCCATTCAATAATCCCCTCAAGCGCGCCCGCGCCATTCGCACTCCCGCAGTGCTTCACTTCTTCCTCAAACGCCACAAACCCAACTTGGTTGCGGTCTCGCGTCCGGGCAGACGGGGATTTGGACCAACCCACGCCCGCAACGTCACGGAAAAAGATGCATTCCCCGCCGGTCGGAAGTTCAGGGCGGGTGGATCAATCGTCCCGGGAGCAGTCTCGGAACTTGTTGGCCGAAGTCAATCTTCGGGTGACGCTGCAGCCGCGCGAACCTGGTTGCGTGCCGGCTCGACGCCATGCGGTTCTGCCGTTAATCTGTGCGCACATGGACCTCAATACGGTCGTTAGCGGTTTGTTGATGTATCTTGGCCTCCTCGTGCTGCTCACGTTTCACGAGTTTGGCCATGCTTGGATGGCCCTCAAATGCGGCGATGATACGGCGAAGTTGCAGGGGCGCTGCTCGATCAATCCCCTGGTGCATATTGACCTCATCGGGACGGTGATCCTGCCGTTGCTTATGATCCTGGCGCCGGGAGCGGGCCGGTTCCTCATCGGTTGGGCGAAGCCCGTGCCCGTCAACCCGCGTAACTATCGCAATCCGCGCACGGACGACATTCTCGTCTCCCTGGCCGGCCCGTGGATGAATCTGGCACTGGCCGTCGTGCTGATGGGCCTGGCGCGCGTGGGTATGATGTTGGGGGTCTCCGAACTCGTGGTGATGAGCAAACAGATGGCGTATTTGAGCCTCCTGCTCTGCTTCTTCAACCTGATCCCCATCCCGCCGCTCGATGGATCGCATGTTCTGCGGAATCTCATCGGCATGAGCCACGAAACCTACTATTCAATCGCACGGTTCGGTTTCATCATCGTCATCGTACTGCTCCAAATCCCATTTGTGCGGTGGCTGCTCGGCACCGTGACCGCCGGTTCCGGGGCCATCATCGCTGGTTGGTTCGGGGTGACTTGAGCTGTTGGAGGCCGGCATTGGACACGGATTCCCGCAAAACGAAAAGAGCCTGTCTGGCGACAGGCTCCGTAGTTTCTTCAGGTCAGATTTGCCCGGGATTCACGAGCTAAGGCTTGATCAGACGCATGAACGTCTTCGCGCTGCTGGTCGGATAATTGGTCACGCTCACGAAGCCATCCAGTGACATGGACCCGCTCTTCCATCCGGCGCCGTCCGTATTCATCAGGTCATTCCACGGGCCGGCCACGTCACTGGCCGTCTGGAGATGCACGCCCGGGAGTCCGAGCCAGGTCACCGGAACATAACCGCCGCTGGCCGGCCCCACGCTGAGTTGGCCAAAGGACGGCTCGACCCGCTGGGTGCCGAACTTGTCCATCGGCATGGCATAAGTTCCGGCCGTCCGGACGTAGCGAACATGGTTGTTGTTGTTGGCGGCCTCGTTGTCCGCGCCGTTGATGCTGTACTTGTAGGTGATCTGGGCCGGACTCCCTTTCGGGATCAGGAGCTCAATGGAGTAAACTCCGCTGCCCTCCGGGTTGTTGGTCAGTTGTGGCAATGCGGTGTCCCAGCCGAGCCAGCCGTTCGGCGTACCGTTGATATACACCGCGTCTCCCGCGGTGGGGTTGAAGGCATAAGCTTCCGTGGTCACGGCATTGGTCATGTCGATGGTAAAGGTGACCAGCGTGTCTTCCGGCAGCAGGTCGCCCGGATTGACATTGCTGAAGAAGACCACCGGCAGTATCTGCGAGGTGGCTTCGACCATTTTGAACCCGCGATTATCACTGGTCTCCCAACCCGTATTGACGGGAACGCTCGCCCAGAACTTGTAACCTTCGGGGGCGCCGCGGCTGTCCACGATGCGCACGACTGCCGTGTAGATGTTCGGGTTGAGGGCCAGGGGGTCGTTCGTGCAGAGGATTTGGGGAGTGCCCCAACTGTTGAATTCGCCGCGCACTTCGACGGTGCCGGTCATCGGATCGAAATTCCCATTTAAAACCTGTGCGGTCATGTCCACTTGGAACGTCACGTCGTTGGTGGCCGTCGGGGCATAGGGCTTGTCGCCGAAGAAGACGATCGGCAGCGTCTGTGTGGGGGCGTCCTCCACATTCAGGAAACGGTTGTTGTTGTCAGAAGGGTCGACGGCGCCTTCGCTCAGATGCTCCTCATACCGGTTGCCCGTGTCGATGAAAAACTTGTAGTCCATGGTCTGTCCGGCTGAAGCTACGATCGGGTAGGTGCCCACGTAAACGTCTGAGGTGACCAGCCCAAACTCATTTGTCCTCAGAATCGTGGGGTCATTCGTCATCGCGTCGAACGTTCCCCAGCCATTGAACGTGCCCTTCGGATAGACGATCGAGACCCCGGGAGTAAACGTCCCGATACTGATTTGCTGCGCCATGTCCACCTGGAAGGTGAGGTCCACCAGGAGCACTTGGGCCGCATCGGCAAAGAAGACCTTCGGGAGCACCAAGCTATCGCCACTGGTCGCGGGAAGCATCGCCAGGCGATTGTTGCCCTTGGGGATGCTCTCCCAAGTGTCTGGTTCCATGACGTATTTGTATTCCATGACGGTTCCGTTGAGCGGAAGATTCGTCGTGCCACTATAGAGATAGGGATTCTCCCCGGCCGGATTGTTGGTCAAGGGGAAGGCCGCCCAGCCATTAAACGAGCCACGGGCGGAAACGGTTTGAGTGTTCGGGTCGATCCCACTATATGTCATGTCCACCTGGAAGGTGACGATGCTGGTAGCCCCGGCCGTTACGGCCGTCCCGAGCGCCAAACCCAACGCAAGTCCCTGGAGAAGTCTCTTGGATGTGATCATGTGGTTCATAGATACGGTTTATGTGATCCTCGCCGACAGGTCGCACGCGCGCGATCGGCGGCATCGGTGGAAGCAGCATAGGCCAGGGCCGGAGCGTTCAACCACCGCATGTTTGTGCGGGCTGCCCGCGGAGGTATTTCACCACGGCCTCGGTGCGCGAATGAACGTGGAGTTTTTCATAGACCGTCCGCACGTAGCTGCGCACGGTGTCAATGCTGATGCCCATGCGATCGGCAATCTCCTTGTAGGCGTAGCCCTTGGACAGTTGGGTCAGGAACTCCCGCTCGCCGGCGGTCAACCGGGAGACCTCCGCTTCGCCGGAGGGCTGATTGGAGAAGAACTGGACCACCCGGCGGGCCAGTTGGGGCGTCATGGGCGCGCCGCCGGTATGCACATCGCGGATGGCCTCAAGCAACCGCGCCGAGGCGGTGCGTTTCAGCAGGTAGCCGCTGGCGCCGGCCTTGAGCGAGCTGAAAAGCGAATCGCTGTCCTCGTAAACCGTGAGCATGAGGAATTGGACCGCCGGCAGCGCCGCCTTCAACTGCCGCACGCACTCGTAACCTTTCATGCCGGGCAGGTTAATGTCCATGAGCACCACGTCCGGCGGATGCCGGGGAATTTCTTTCAGCGCGCTTTCGCCGTCGGCGTAATCCCCGACCATGCGAAAAGCCGGAGCTCTGCGAATCAAAGCGGCGAGACCGGCGCGGATTCCCTCGTCGTCATCTACGATGGCAACCTTGATGGGCATGGTTTGCGTTTCGAGCGCGGTCACGGGTTGAGGTTTCGCAAAACCCACCCGTGCATCGCAACCGCACGAATATGCGGCAGGCCCCCCTGCATCTCAAGTTCAACGCCCCCCCGCGCCCGGCGGCGGAAAGCTGACGCGTAGCGTGACGGTGCTGCCCTGGCCCGGACTGCTTTGGATCGTCAGCGTCCCACCCATTGTCTCCGCGCGGCGCCGCATGTTCCCCACGCCTTGCCGTTTGCCCGGCCTGGCCGGATTCTGAGCGTTGAATCCACAACCGTCGTCAGTGACGTTGATCTCCAGCGTGGTGGCTGTTGCCGCGGCCTGAACGAGAACCTCTTGCGCGCGGGCGTGCTTCAGTGCATTGGTGAGAGCCTCCTTGACCACCAGGAAGATGTTATGGCGCATGTCCGGGGCCAAGGATCGCGGTGGCAGGTCATGTGGTAAATCCAGCCGGCAGTGCGCGGTGTCGTCTTCGAACAGTTCCTTCGCGAAATGAGCGATGTACTCCACGAGGCTCTGCAGAGTGTCGCTGCCCGGACGCAACGCCCAGACAATCTCATCCAGCGCCCGCACCGTGTGGGCTGCGGATTGAGCGATCTTATCGGCGTGCGCCTCGATCTGCGGCGGCGAGTCTTTGTCTGCCTTCAACAATGCGCTCAGCAACGACAGGCGCGTCAGCGACGAGCCCAGTTCATCGTGCAAGTCCTGCGCAATGCGTGAGCGCTCGCGTTCGAGCAGGCGCTCCTGTTCGGCCCGCCACAATTGGCGTTGGTACTTCCGCTTCTCGACTAGGCGAACACTGACGACCACCCCCGCCAACAGCACCATCGCCAGCAACCCGGTGAACCACCACGTTTGCCAGAAGCGCACCACCACGAAATCCCGGAACGAGGTCGCAATCGCCATGTCGCTGAAGATCCACCCGTTGCCGCCACCGGCGTGGCGCAACCGGACCTGGTCAAACGACGCGTTGGCCTTGAACTTGGTGGTCAGGCTTTCCGGTTGGTTTTCTTCCGTTGCGGCGTGCGACAGCCTCGGGCTCAGCCAAACCGTGACGAGGTCGTCCCCGCCGGGAACGTATTGCACTTTGAAGACTAGCGTTCGTTCCCGCCCTTGCCGCGGCAGTTCGTAGGGTTTGAACACCCCCAAGCCGGCGGCCTCGGGCCGGGCGGATCGCAGATTGAATTCTCCAGCCAACTTGTTGGAAGGCCCCAGTTCCGAGGTAAACCAGGCGGAATAACCCCAGGCCTCCGGCGCGTTGCCGACCGCCAGCCGGGGTTCGT
>CAYJNU010000074.1:16454-23694 GCA_964371005.1 uncultured Verrucomicrobiota bacterium
GCCGGCGTAGTATTCCTCGGTGGCCACATCCGAAAGCGGGTCCACATGGAGCTTGAAGTAGAGCGCGTCGCTGGCCGTGTCAGCCCGTTTCACTGCCCCGCCCAGCAGGTCCATGCCATCGGGCGTCTTGTGGATCACCCGGGCCTCCCGGTCGCTCCAGAGCATCGCGGCCGGTGCGGCAGCGCTTGCCAGCATGGCGGCCAGAACGAGGCTCAGCACCGTCCACCTTTGTCCCGTGCGGACTTGGCAAGCCAGCGAGGCCGCGCCGCTTGACCATCTCCGCCACACGCCGGGCAAACGAAAGAAGCGCGGGTTCAGCAACATCTCGTTCACTATGTTCAGAGGCTGACCACAAGACAAGCCGCGTTCCCTCCTCCGGGAGCCGCCGAAAATCGCGCTTGCTGCACTCCGGCGGATTCCCTAAAAGACTCCCGCATGTCTGTCTCTTCCGCAAAGCCAGCCGCCGCGCCGCCCGCCGCCTTCGACCTGAAGCGCTATGTCGAAGCCCGTTCCGCTGCCGTCAAAGGCGCGCTCGATACCTTCTTGCCCAAGGCCAGCACAAAGCCGGCGACCATCCACAAGGCCATGCGCTACTCTCTCTTCGCCGGCGGCAAACGCATGCGACCTGCGCTCTGCCTGGCCGCGGCTGAGGCGTGCGGCGGTCGGCAATCCGACGCTCTGCCGCTGGCCTGCGCCGTCGAATGCATCCACACCTACTCGCTCATCCACGATGATTTGCCGGCGATGGACAATGACGACTATCGCCGCGGGCGGCTGACCAATCACAAGGTCTTTGGCGAGGGCATCGCTGTGCTCGCAGGCGACGCGTTGTTGACGCAAGCTTTCGAGATCGCAGCCCAATGCAAAGCCTGGCCGCGGTACTCGCACCGGCAGATCGTCCTGGAGTTGGCACGGGCCGCCGGCTCGCTCCAACTCATCGCCGGGCAGGTCGCCGATTTGGAAGGCGAGGGCAAGCGGACTTCCGTGGCGCAACTCCGTTACATCCATGAGCGCAAGACCTCGGCGCTGCTCTGTTGCTCAGTGCGGCTCGGCGGAATGAGCGCCAACTGCTCGCCCACCCAACTCAAGGCACTCACCGACTTCGGCTATCACGTCGGGCT
This sequence comes from uncultured Verrucomicrobiota bacterium, assembly GCA_964371005.1. Lineage (GTDB taxonomy): Bacteria > Verrucomicrobiota > Verrucomicrobiia > Limisphaerales > MWDV01 > MWDV01. The sequence continues at coordinate 17,576 of CAYJNU010000074.1, forward strand.
CGCGTTCCAAGTGATTGACGACATCCTCGACGTGACGCAGACGAGTGAAAAGTTGGGCAAGACCGCCGGCAAAGATACGCAAGCGCAAAAAGCGACTTACCCAAGCATCGTCGGTTTGGAAAAATCGCGGAAGACTGCGACTGCCCTAACGAACAAGGCGTTTGCGGCGCTGAAGCCGTTCAAGGGGCGCGCGACGGCGTTGGAAGCGCTCGCCCAGTACCTCCTCAAGCGCGACCGCTAGTTGCTGGGGCGCGAGTCAGGCGCGGTGGGCATTCGACTGGTTTCGGATCGAATCGGCGCGTTCCCTTTCGAAGCACCGGCTTGAACGATCACCAGCGGAATCTCCGGGCTTACTAACCCGGCGATTGGGTTGCTGCGCTCTGATTCCGAGGCAGCGGTCGGCAGCCAGCCGCCATGTTGCGAGCGGGTCAAAGCTTCAGGGGCGGCGGGAATGCAAATTGACGTGCCCCGCCCGGCTGGTCAATCTGGAGCGTGGCCCATATCCACGATAGAATTGATTTCACCGCGGCGATCTTCGTCGTCCAGGACGGCAAGGTCTTGCTGATTCACCATCGCAACCTGGACCGCTGGTTGCCGCTGGGCGGGCACATTGAGTTGGACGAGGACCCCGAGCAAGCCGCTCTCCGCGAGGCGAAGGAGGAGAGCGGCCTGGATGTCGAACTGCTTGGCGAACGTCCGCCCACGACCGAGCCCGGCACCCGCGCCCTCATCGCGCCGCGTTTCCTGGACATCCACCGGATCAACGCCACGCACGAGCACGTCGGGATGGTCTATTGGGCCCGGCCCAAAGGTGGCGCCGTCACGCTTGCCCCTGCCGAGCACCACGACATTCGCTGGTGTTCCAGCGACGATCTGGACCAACTCCAGCCGCCGATGTCGAACGCGGTGAAGTGGTATTGCCGGAAAGCCATGGAAGAGATTCCGGGCGCGGCGACTCAGGCGCTGAGCTGAACCTGGTCCCCGCATGCCATGGACTTCCGCGTTTGATATGCGCCCGCTCAAGACCGGTTATTTCTGCGTCGCGGGGCTCAACTCCTTTTCGACGACGTTCTACTTCTACTACTTCTATTTTTTCACGCACCAGCAGTTCGGCGTCGGGAATAAGACCAACCTCCTGATAGCGGCTTTGAACGGGCTGGTCTATGCGCTGATGTCATGGGTGGGCGGCCATTACGCGCAGCGTTTTGGCTCGTTTGCCGCACTCAAGCTGGGCTTTGCCGCCATGATCGCCGCGCTCGTCACCGGCACGCAGGTTCACACCTTGTCTGGTCACCTGCTGGTACTGGTGGGGATGACGGTGGGCACGTCTTTCACCTGGCCGGCTTTGGAGACCCTGGCCAGCGAAGGCGAAACTCGCGCCGGTCTCCAACGCATGGTGGGCCTCTACAACGTGGTCTGGGCCGCCACGAGTGCCGTGGCCTACTTCGTCGGTGGCGCGATCCTGGAGCGGGCCGGGCTGCTGAGCTTTTTCGTGGTGCCAGCCGCGATGGTGCTTGGCCAACTGCTTTTGATCGTCTGGCTCGAACGCAAGGCAACAGCCGCGCCGCATTCGTCCGTGCTGGGAATCCGGGAGGTCCGACCGGATGCGCCCGCGATCCCGCATCCACCCGCCGAGACCAGGCTGTTTCTGCGCATGGCGTGGCTCTCGAATCCATTCGCCTACATTGCCATCAATACCCTCGTGGCCGTGATGCCGGGCGTGGCTGCGCGGCTGGGACTGTCCACCACGCTGGCGGGGGTGTGCGGTTCGGTGTGGTGTTTCGCCCGGATGGGCGCCTTCTTCGGCTTCTGGTTCTGGTCGGGTTGGCATTACCGCTTCCGTTGGTTGCTGGCCGCCTTTGCCGCGCTCATCGGCACGTTCGCCACCATCCTGGTGGCGCCGCACCTGGCCGTGCTGATCCTGGCGCAACTCGGCTTCGGCGTGGCCGTCGGCCTGATCTACTACTCGTCGCTTTTCTACTCGATGGACGCGGGCGACACGAAGGGCGAGCACGGCGGCATTCACGAGGCGGCGATTGGCCTCGGCAATTGCGCCGGGCCGGCGATCGGCGCCGCCTCGCTGCATTTCTTTCCGCAACACACCAGCAACGGCGTCCTCGCCGTGAGCGCGCTGCTTGTGTGTGGGCTCTGCAGTTTGATCGCCATGAGGTGGCGGACGAAGGCTTGAGGAGCGGGGGCAATCGTCACGTCTGGAGCGTGGCCAGTTTGTCGCCCCTCAACCGCTTTTCCTTGTCGCCTCTGACTGTCGAATCAATAGGGAATGACTCTGTAGAACCGCCTTGCGGCGACTCCCGACTCCAGGTCCACCCAAATCTCCACCGGTTCTACCAGCGTCACATTCGTGATGGTGGCCCACGAGTTTGTGTCTGCCAGGTCGGCCAGGTACTGGATGCTGTATGTCTGCCCGGGATTCCCCTCCACCGTGATTCCCGCATACATGGCCAACGAGATGTTGGCGGAGTTCGTTCCTGTGGTTGCCGGAAGAACTGTCAATGTGGCCACGGCGCTCGTGACGGAGCCGTAAGGATTCGACACCGCCACGTCAAACGCCCCGGCGTCATTCGTGGTTGTCCCGTTGATGACGTAAGTGGACGCCACCGCGCCTCCCAGCGGAACGCCCGCCTTGCGCCACTGGTAGGTCAGAGGCGACGTGCCCATGACGCTCACTGAGAATGCGACGCTCTGCCCCGCATTCACCGTCTGGCTTTCAGGCTGCCGCGTGATGCTTGGTGGCAGGAGCACGGTCAGAGTCGCAACGCTGCTGGTGGCACGATCGCCATGGACATTCGCCACAACCACATCATAGCTGCCGGCATCGGTGGCTACGGTGGCGGCAATCGTAAACTCGGCATCGGTTGCGCCGGCGAGGTTGTTCGCCTGCTTACGCCACTGATAACTCAACGGCTCCGCTCCGATGGCCGACACTCGGAATGTGGCGCGGTTGCCCAGCACAACGGCGGTATTCGTTGGTTGAGCCGAGATGGAGAGCAGCGGCGAACCGGCAAACAAAACTCCGACTGTCGGGTTCGCACTGGTGACGGTCAACGTAGCCGGGTTGTTGGTCCCGCTCACCGCTCCGCTCCAGGTGACGAAGTGGCAGCCCGCCGCCGGTTCGGCAGTCAGCGTAAGCGGTGTCCCAAACGGTACTGGATTGGGGACGCTCATTCGAACACTGCCGCTTCCGCCAACGTTTGCACCGACCACCGTGCCGAACACCGCCTGCACGTTTTGCGTCCTATCCATTGTCAGGTTAAGCGGGCTGACCGTTCCGCTCGCCGAGCCTTGCCAGCCCACAAAACTCCACCCGGAGCTTGCTGCCGCCTCCAGCGAAACCGAGCTGCCCGCAAGGTAGTAGGTTCCTGGGGTGATAACTTGACCGTTGACCCTCACCTCGCCCCCACCGGGGCTGCTCACCGTCAGCGGCCAAGCGGTCGCCGCGAAGACCGCTTGCACGTTGCGCGGAGCGTTCATCGTCAGTAGGGCCGGGTTCGCACTGCCTGACAAATCGCCACCCCAATGGTCGAAACGCCAATGCGTGGCCGCGGTCGCCGTGAGCGTTACCACGCTGTTGCTGGGATAGGGGGCGATGGGCGGCGTCGCCGAAATCATGCCGTTTCCGATTACGGAGGTTTGCAGAGTGTAAGTGGGAACAATCCTCAGCGCCACCGGCGGACTGAACGCCGTCTGGGAAAAATCTGCGCTCAAGCTCATCGCCTGAATCACCGCCCCTGCGGTGAGTGTGAATGGTCCCGCGTAGAGCGGCGAACTCGTCGAGGGAATGCTACCGTCCAGGGTGTAAAAGACAAAGCCACCCGCGAAACCACCAGACATCGTCACGGTGGCCGGACTTATCACGGAAACCGTCGCCACCCCCAACTGGCCATTGATGCGGATGCTCGGAGCATTCGGAGGCAGGATTTGCAGAGTCGCCGCAGAGCTGGTGACAGAACCAAACACATTGCTGACGATCACCGTATAGCGGGCGGCTTCGCCCGCTTGCACGCCGGTCAAAGTGAGCGTGGCTGTGCGCGCCCCGGACACCTTGCCGTCATTGGAGAGATTTTCTCCGTCCTTCTGCCACTGGTAGCTGAGTGGGGACGCGCCGACCGCACCGACGTAGAACCTCGCTGTGCCCCCCTGATGCACTGAGCGACTGGCTGGTTGCAGTGTCACGGTGAGAGGCGCCTCGCTGAGGAGCGCCAGGCTGTGGTTGGTTCCTGCCGCGATGGCCACCACATTGCTCACACCGCTGGGCATGCTCGCTTGATTGTAGTTGTTCAACCCCCACCCGACCACCCGGCCCTCGGCGGTAAGCGCGAGGCTGTGGTGGGCGCCGGCCGCAATGGCAACAACGTTGCTCAAACCACTCGGGATGGTCGTTTGCCCAAATGCGTTATATCCCCAGCCGACCACCCGGCCTTCGACGGTTAACGCCAGGTTATGCCAGTAGCCTGCGGCAATGGCCACCACATTGCTTAAACCGGAGGGGGTGTTGCTCTGGCCGTAACCGTTGTTGCCCCAGCCGACCACTTGGCCTTCGGCGGTGAGCGCGAGGCTGTGGTTGGCTCCGCCCGCGATCGCCACCGCAGTGCTCAGGTTGGTGGGAATGGTGGTCTGGCCGACGGTGTTGGCACCCCAGCCCACCACGCGGCCCTCAGCCGTCAGTGCCAGGTTGTGGTGGGCTCCGGCCGCGATGGCCACCACTTTGCTTAATCCGCTGGGAGTGATTATCTGATTGTAATTGTTCCAGCCCCACCCGACCACTCGTCCGTCAGCGGTGAGCCCCAGACTATGGTGGGCGCCCGCCGCGACGGCGACTACGTTGCTTAAACCGCTCGGAATGGACGCTTTCCCGTACGTGTCGGATCCCCATGCGACCACACCGCCCCCGGATGTGAGCGCCAGGTTGTGCCAGTAGCCTGCGGCAATGGCCACCACGTTGCTCAAGCGGTTGAGCGCATTTGTCTGGCCGGAAGCGTTCTCGCCCCAGCCCACAACTGCGATGGGCGGCACATTGATGCTCGCAGGGGCACTGTTGGTGGCTCCCGCTGCATTGAAAACTACCACCGAGTACTGCCCTGAATCGCCCGGTTGCAGGTTAGCGAGCGTGAGTGTCGAATTGGTCGCACCGACCAGGAGGTTCGTGCCGTTGAGGTACCATTGGTAACCGGGCTGCGGCCAACCTGTGGCGAAGACGGAGAGAGTTGTTGCCGAGCCAATCGGGAGAGTCTGATTTGCCGGGTGCGGCTGTTCCAGGATAGTGGGCGAAGGACCGAGAGGCAGAACAGTGATGACCGCCGGAGCACTGGCGATCGATCCCTCAGAATTGGAAATCATCACCACATACTGACCTGAGTCGGCCGGTTGCAGGTTGGTCAGCGTGATCGCGGCATCGGTCGCGCCAACCAGAAGGTTCGTGCCGTTGAAGTACCATTGGTAGTTGGGCAGCGGCCAACCTGTGGCCGAAACAGAAAGCGTCGTCTCTGCCCCCGTCGGCAGCGTCTGATTCTTGGGCTGCGGCTGTGCCAAGATCTCGGGCGAAGCGGCTGTCGAGAGGGACAAGGCGAGGGGTGGGCCGGCGATACAATATGGCCCAAAATCCTCAATGATCCCGCTGCTCCAGCTTCTATGGTCACCGGGCTGAAGCCAAGCGCCTACGCCATTCCCGCCATCGACAAACGGGAGAGTAACCACGTGGAACTCGCCACCGAACTCGATGACGACGACATAGGTGGTGTTCGATTTTAGTTGGACGGCGCCTCGCAGCGTCAAAGTAAAGGGTAGGCCGTTTGTCGTGGAGGCAGAGGGTATCGGTGCCATCATGACACCAACTTCTCCGGGGAAGTTGGTCGGAGGAAACTGTTGTGGCTCTGTTATCCTTGCCGTCAAATAATAAACGTACGGCGGTTCCCCCGGCAGTGGAGTCCATACAGGTCCCGTGAACGACAAGATCGGAATGTTGATTGTGCGGAGGATGAGGTCCGGAGATCCGTCCGTGGTAAACTGCTGACCGACTCTGAACACCCAGTACACCTGAGTCTGTCCAGAGACTGGCAACATCGTTGTGTCAAAAACGACGCCCCGTTCTTGTTCAAACC
>CAYJNU010000075.1:0-23663 GCA_964371005.1 uncultured Verrucomicrobiota bacterium
CGCCATTCACGGCAATGAGGATTTCCCGCAGACCCCACGTGCAGAGCGGAATCGTTCCAAGCAGCACCAGCCACTCAATCCGCGTCGTCCGGCTGACCTTCAAGACGGAATGATTCTCACCGCCAAAGAGCCAGTTCAGCCAACCATAGACCCCGAGCCCGAAATAAACCACCTGCAACCCCATGTCCGCGAACAGTCGCCCGTGGAAGAACAGGGCAAAGAAGAAAACGTTGTTTGCCAGTCCAATCGGCCAGTTCCACAGGTGTTCCCGCACGACCAGCCAGACGCAGATGCCGCCGGTGACAAACCCCCACGCTTCGGCGATTCCAATGGGCCACCAGGCGCGATAGGACGCCAGCAAGACCAGCACCGAAGCGACCACCATCGTCCCGGCCTCAATTGGCTTCAGGCCAAACCAGGTCCCAGCCGGACACGAAAGTGTTCCTGCCGTGGGGCTTAAGCTCGTCACTGGCTCTGAGTTCACGCCGGGGAGGCTATCAAAGCCGGGCGCCGATTTCACCTTTTTCAGATTGCCGCTTGACATGGTGTGAGACTGACACTATCAATTGAACGTGTAAAGAAAACACTATCAAAATATGTCGCATACCTACCAATACCCCCGAGCGGCCCTGACTGTGGACTGCGTGGTCTTCGGCTTGGACGACAGCGAACTCAAGGTGCTGCTGATCGAGCGCGCCCTTGAACCTTTCAAAGGCAAATGGGCGCTCCCCGGCGGCTTCGTTCGCGTGGATGAAACGCTGGATAACGCCGCCCGCCGCGAGCTAGAGGAGGAAGCGGGTCTCAAAGACGTGTTCCTGGAGCAGCTCTACACGTTTGGCGAGGTAAAGCGTGACCCGCGCGAACGCGTCGTGAGCGTTGCCTACTACGCGCTCGTAAAATTGGCGGCGTATGACACCAAAGCCGCCACCGACGCGGCGGACGCTCGTTGGTTTCCCGTATCCAAAGTGCCGAAGCTGGCGTTCGATCACGCCGAGATTCTGGCGACCGGGCTGGCCCGACTCAAAGGCAAGGTGCGCTATCAACCCATTGGGTTCGAGTTGCTACCACGGAAGTTCACGCTGTCGCAACTCCAGCACCTCTACGAGGCGGTGCTCGGCACTGAATTGGACAAGCGCAACTTCCGCAAGAAGGTCCTTGGGTTTGAGTTGCTCGTTCCACTCAAAGAAACGCAGATGACCGGACGTCATCGCCCGGCGCAATTGTTCCGCTTCGATGCGGACAAATACGAGAAGCTCAAGAAAAAGGGCTTCAACTTCGAGCTTTAGCCCGATTTCATCCACAACGAAGCAAAACGAAAGGCGCAACATGTTCGGCATCAAGTTCATCAAGGTCCAGCCCACCACCTACCTCCTGCAATATCGCGGCGGCAAGATCGTCCGCGAAGGATTGGGGCATTCCTTCTTTTACTTTGCACCGACGACCTCGCTCGTGGCCGTGCCCGTTGCGAGCGCCGACGTGCCGTTCATTTTCCAGGAAACCACGGCGGACTTTCAGACGGTCACCATTCAGGGCCAGGTGACGTATCGCGTGGGCGAACCCAAGCGGCTGGCGGCACTGCTCAACTACACCCTCGCGCCGAATGGTCAGAAGTATGCCGCGGAAGACCCGGAGAAGCTCCCGGAGCGCGTGATCCACGTGATCAATGTCCTCGCGCGGGCCGAACTCCAGAAACTCCCCTTGCGGGAGGCCATCCGCGCATCGGACGAACTCGTCAAAGCCGTGAAGCAGGGGTTGGTCGGATCGGAAGAAATCACTTCACTCGGATTGGAAGTGCTTGGACTTTCGATCCTGGCCATCAAGCCGACCCCGGAGACGGCGCGGGCGCTGGAAGCCGAGACCCGGGAACAACTGTTCCGCGAGGCGGATGAAGCCATCTACGCCCGGCGCAATTCGGCCGTAGAACAGGAGCGGGCGATCAAGGAAAACGAACTGAACACCGAAATCGCCGTCGAGACCAAGAAGCGCCAGATCCGCGAAACCCAGATGGACGCGGAGCGAGGCGTGCAGGAAAAGGAGGGCTTGCTCAAGAAGGAAGCCCTCGAATCGAACATCGGTCTGGAAGAACGGCGCAAAAGCCTCGTCGCCTTGGCAGCCGACAACGCCAAGGCTGAAGCGGATGCCCGGGCCTACGGTGTGTCGAGCACAATGAAAGCCCTCGGCAGCGCTGACGCAAAGATTCTCCAGGCGCTCGCCAGCACCGGCATGAGGCCGGAGCAACTCATCGCCTTTGCCTTCCAGGAACTGGCCGGCAAGGCGGAGAAGATCGGCCAGCTCAACATCTCGCCCGATTTGCTGCGCGAGTTGTTGACGCCACAGCCCGCCCGAAAATGAACCGGCTGACCGACAACAAAATCGTCCTCGTGACGCGACCGACGCGCCTGGCTGAACTGGTGATCCGGTTCAACACCGTCAGCCAGGCCCGGTTCTACGTTGAGCATCAGGGCGCCGACTTCTCGGATTATCTCCGCGAGGACGAGACGTATCACCGGGCGCTCAGCGGGACCCAGACGGCGCTTGCCCAGATCGGGCGTGTTCAAGTGGTGGACCGCGCGTTCCTGCCGAACTTCGTCTTCGCGCCGGACGACACGGTGGTCACGCTGGGGCAGGATGGCTTGGTGGCGAACACGCTGAAGTATCTCACTGGCCAGCCGGTCGTCGGCGTGAATCCCGATCCGGAGCGATGGGACGGCCGGTTATTGCCCTTCCGGGTGGCCGACCTTCCCAAGCTGATGCCGGAAGTCGTGCTGCGCACTCGTCCGACGAGCTCCGTGACCATGGCCAAAGCCGTGTTAAACAACGGTCAGACGTTGTATGGCGTGAACGACTTGTTCATCGGCCCGAAGACGCATTGCTCGGCCCGCTACCTCATTCGCAGCGGCGAGGCCAGTGAAACTCAATCGTCGAGTGGCGTGATTGTCTCGACCGGTATGGGCTCGACCGGATGGCTGAAGAGCCTGCTGACCGGAGCCGCCGCCATTACCCAATCGGCGGGTTCGGCTCTGGCCCGGCAGACAACAGCTGACCTGTTCACCGCTGCGGCGCAGAAAACCAAAGGCAGCGGGAAGGTGCGTTTGAACGTGAAGACGGAGTTCGCCTGGGATGCGAACTACCTGTGTTACACCGTGCGAGAACCCTTCCCGACGAAGACGACGGGGGCATCACTGGTGTTTGGGCGCGTTACGCCTGAGACACCGTTGATCCTCGAATCGCGCATGGCCGAGAATGGCGTGATTTTCAGCGACGGTATCGAGAAGGACTTTTTGGAATTCAACTCCGGCACGCAAGCGGTGATCGGCATTGCCGAACGCAAAGGCGTGCTGGTGGAGTAAAGATTATGAGCAGAGACAAAAGGGCAATGACGGCGAAGCAAACCGTCGCAGTTTGCGAAGCAGGTTTCTACAACGCACCCAGCGGCAAACGCGTGAACATCGCAGATGACTTGGCGAAGGCGAAAGCCGGAACGGTGCTCTATTCTCCAGAGAAACCGCCAGCCACGCAGCCGTCAGAGACAAAGCGTGCGACGCGCTTCGAGGTTCGAAACGAAACGACTTTTCAAGCGCTGGCTCGGCTCGCTGCTTCCGATGGCGGACATCTGGCATGCCTGAACTTCGCTTCGGCTAAAAATCCAGGCGGTGGTTTTCTCAACGGCTCACTCGCGCAAGAAGAAGCACTGGCGTGCGCCTCAGGCCTCTATCCATGCCTGCTTAAAGCCCCCGAATACTACGAACGCAACCGGGCAAACCGCTCGGCGCTTTATCTGGATCTGGCGATCTTCTCCCCACTCGTGCCGTTCTTCCGAGATGACACCGGGGCGCTGATCGAGAAGCCCATTTTCGCTTCGGTAATCACAGCGCCAGCACCAAATGCCGGTGCAATCGCCCAGAACGAGCCGGTCAATCTGCGTCAGGTCGAACCAACAATGCGGCGGCGAGCCGAGCTGGTTCTGGAAATCGCCAGGGCACACCAAGTGGACCAGCTTGTTCTGGGCGCATGGGGCTGCGGTGTATTCCGGAATGATCCGAAGACTGTCGCCGGTATCTTTGCCGCATTGCTAAAGCCGGCAGGCAAGTTTGCCAACGTGTTTGGGGAAGTCGTCTTCGCGGTCTTCGACCGGTCGGAAAACGTGGCAACATATCGTGCGTTCACGGAAATCTTCAGATGAGCAGCTGGCAAACAATAAAACGCCCACCGTGGCGGACCATCGTTCCGGGCTGCGGCTTGCTCGTGGCTGTCTGTGTTGCCTATTTGCTGTGGCGTCCCGGGTTGGATGTGCGCGACGGTCGGCATGACCGTGGACACAACGGTATTTGGCTTGGACACGGATGGCTTGGGGGAGATGACTGGTTCGTCAGGAACGACAAGACCAATGAGTTTGCGCGTTTCCGCGAGCCGGCACGAATTCGCGAACTAGCCGAACAACTGCGGCGGCATCACATCACCGATGTGTTTCCCCACCTGTGCCCGGCCGAACCGGAGGGCAGCCTGCCGCCCGTGGACGCACAGCAGGTCGAGCGATTCCTCGACACCTTCGCCGGCTTTCGAGTGCTGCCGTGGATTGGCGGGCCGAATGGCAGCAGTGCCCGGTTGCATAAAGCGCAGTGGCGTGCGGCCTTCACGACCAACGTGCAAACTCTGATGGCTGCTCATCCGCGTCTGGCAGGAGTTCAAATCAATGTCGAACCGCTCACCAGCGGGGACACAAACTTTCTTCAACTACTCGATGAACTCCGCACGGCGTTGCCGAAGGGCAAGCTGCTATCCGTCGCGGCATATCCTCCACCGACCTGGTGGCATCCGTATGAGGACGTTCACTGGGACGAGAAATACTTTCGCGAAGTCGCGCGCCGTTCAGATCAAATGGCGGTGATGATGTATGACGCCGCCCTGCGCATTCCGAAGACCTATCAGCGCCTGATGGCCGACTGGACACCGGAAGTGCTCGCGTGGAGTGAAGGGAAATCCGTTCTTCTCGGTGTCCCGACTTACGACGACGCGGGCGTGGGTTATCACGATCCAAAGGTGGAAAACCTGCCAAATGCGCTGCTTGGCATGCACCGTGGACTTTCGCGTCAACCCTTGCCGGCGAACTACCAGGGCGTAGCCATTTACTGCGAATGGCAATCCAGCGGTACGGAATGGCAATATTTCCGCGAACACTTCCTGAAACAAGGCGACCGGGCGAAATGAAAACCGTCCTCATTCTCGAAGACAACGACGAGCGCATCGCGGCGTTCCAGCAGGCAGTTGCGACGCTGGGCGATGGCTTTGAACTGAAGGTTTGGCGCGATGCTCCCTCGATGATCGCGGAGTGCGAAGCGTTCTTTCCGACTGCGGCTCTGATTTCATTGGATCACGATCTGAATCCGATGCCAGGCGCAATCGCTGATCCAGGCACGGGTGTGGATGTCGCCCGGTTTCTGGGAGACTTCATCCCGGTCTGCCCCGTGCTCATTCACTCGTCGAACACGGATCGCGTTTACTCGATGCACAATGAGCTGCGGTTCGCGGGCTGGATGGTGGATCGAGTCGGGCCAATGGGGACGGATTGGATTGGAACGTCGTGGCTGCGCAGTGCGCAGCGGTTGCTCGCTGAGCACGCCAACACTTGGGAAACGGACCTACCTGCCGACCATGCCGACCGGGTCGAGCGAATGAATTTGTCGCTGGATGGTTTGGGCTTGGGCGATGCGCTGGGCGAAATGCTGAGCTACCAGGCGCAGGCCGCATCTCGCCGCTTGGCAGAGAACAATCTGCCGGCAGGTCCGTGGTTTCACACGGACGACACAGAGATGGCGATTTCCATTGTCCGAGTTCTCAAGTCGCATGGCAGTATTCAGCAGGATGCATTGGCGAAGCGGTTCGCGCGGAGATTTGAGCGCGATCCGGATCGCGGATACGGCAGGATGACACGAATCCAGATGCGCGAGATTATGGCTGGGGCAAAGTGGCGTGATACCGCAGCAAATGCCTTTGGCGGACAAGGCTCGATGGGCAATGGCAGCGCCATGCGCGTCGCCCCGCTGGGTGCATATTTCGCAGACGATCTGAGTCAGTGCGTTGAGCAGGCGCGACTTTCTTCGCTCGTCACGCACACCCACCCGGAAGGTGTGGCTGGAGCCATCGCGGTTGCATTGGCGGCTGCGATGGCCTGGCAGTTGAGCAATGAGACGACAGATCGCGCGCGCCGGCTCTTTGAGGCAGTGCTGCACCACACCCCGGAGAGTCAGGTGCGCCGGGGCATCCTGGTGGCAAGCACAACGTCGCCGGAGCTTTCCGTTACCGACGTCGCTCGCGCCCTTGGGAATGGTTCTTTGGTAACAGCGCCGGATACCGTTCCCTTCTGTGTGTGGATGGCGGCGCATCATCCCGACCGTTTTGTGGAGGCACTGGGCAAGACGGTGAGCGTCGGTGGCGATTGCGACACAAATGCAGCCATCGTGTGCGGCATTGTGGCGCTGAGTGCCGGACACGAGAGCATTCCGACAGAATGGCTGAGAGCGAGAGAGAGGATCCGCGTGTGAGAAGGGGTGTATGACAATTACTCCAATTCAAAGCCTGAGCAACAGATGGAATAACATCCGCTGTTTCGCAGCGGTGGTCCGAAGCTCAGCCGCTGTCCGCACCGCGTTTGGGGGCCAACGGGCGATGGTTTGGTGGTGGAACATCGTGCTCGCTCTCCATGGTAAGGCCGGTGAACCTTCTTTCTCGCTGGAGCGTCGCTGTCGTTGCGTAGCCGAGGGATTTCGGTTTTACGGCTGGCTTTATCGCTTGCTGGCGCTAGCACTCGGAGCGGCGGCTCTCTTGTGCTGGTTCTGCTCCCTGGCGGACTCTTTCTGGATCACATTGTTCGCGGCAAGCAGCATCTACCTGTGGATCATCGCAAGTCTGGCCTTTTCTGGTGCCCTTGAATTCTGCGGCTCCGCCGGCGAACGGGTCTGGCCTCTCGTGGCCTTCCTGTTCTTTGTTACGGTCTTTCTCACCGGGGTATTGATTGCCATCAGCATTCAAGTCCGACTGGCCGGATGGCTACCGGATGTCGCAAACATCATCATCACACTTGGAGCGATGGCCTTCGGTGTCGGCTCATATCTTGTTGAGCTCGCTGCACTGGTTGCGATTGACCCGCTGAGGAAAGAGAGGATCACCTGATTGGACATCGTCACCCATGCTTGCATCGGATTGATCGCAGCCGCGCCCGTGCTGAGTTCGCATCCTGAATTGGCGCTGGGCTTGGTTGCCGGCTCGGTGTTGCCCGATCTCGATGCCCTGAGCCGGCTCTTCGGCAAGCGTGCCTTCCTGCGCTCCCATCAAACTTGGAGTCATGCGTTGCCGGTTCATGCAGTGATGAGCACGCTGGCAGGATTGCTGGCCCATGTATGCGGCGCCGATGGTCTATTGCTCGGCTCGGGCCTCTTCGCTGGTCTCGCGATCCACACGCTGCTCGATTTCAGCAACACGCTGGGAGTGACGTTGCTCGCCCCGTTTTGTCGCAAGAGGGAGTGCCTCGAATGGGTGTTCTTCATCGACGCGTTTGTGCTGCTGCTGACCTTCGCGGCGACTACCCAGACGCTTTGGCTCTTCTACCATAACGGTGACGTGCCGGCTGGCTACGCGGAGGTGTTCTTCGGGACATTGGCCGCTTACTTCGCTGCAAAGGGATTGCTCCGAAAGCGCGCAGGGACGCTTGCTCCCGAGGCAATCACACTTATGCCATCGGCGCTGTGGCCGTGGCGGTTCTTTGGAGTGGCGGAATCTGGCAATCTCGTCCGTCTCTTCCAGGTTAATGCCATTGTCGGAAGCCGGGAGACATTGGCTCGCCATGTCGTTCTTGATGAGGATTTCGCTGGTCTTCTTGCACGCGTCCCGGAGTTCAGGCTGATGCGAGAGCTGTCGCCCGCGTATCATGTTGTCAGTGCAAACACGACCGGCGCAGGCGAGGTCATCGTTTGCCGCGATCTTCGAACGCGTAATTTCGGGACAACCTTCGGAGATCTCGAAGTCGTCCTTGATGGAAACAAGAGTGTCGTCCGAACCACGTTCCATGTTTGAATCCAATCACAAAACACGAACCTGGGGTTTCCGCTTCTCGCTCCCGGACGCGGTGGCCATTGGCGTATTCACGAGTGCGGCAGGTGTTCTGTGGCATCTGAAGAGTCCGCTCTGGTGGATGCTCCTGATTGCTGCCGGTCACTTCTTCCTGTTCTGCAATGTATTCAGGATTGTTCGTCGTCGCGAATTGATCTGGGCCGGGCTGTTCATGCTGAATATCTGGATTTGGGCCTGGTTTGATCATCTAACTTGGCCCTGCGTTCTGCTGTGCCAACTCCCAATCACCGCTGCGCTCATCGTCGCCGATACGCGCGCGCCCGGGTATCACGGCATTTTCGCGAGCCGACTGAATCCGCGACTTAACGACTACTTGGAAGGAGGCTTTTTATGACCGACAAAGAAATCATCAAAACCAGCAAGTTTCTGAGCCTGATTCTCCGGCACGAGCCGGAGCGGGTGGAATTGAAACTTGGCGAAGCAGGCTGGGTGGGTGTCGAGGATTTGTTGCAGGCGGTGAATCGCCACGGCGTCGCTCTCTCACTCGACCAGCTCAAGCATATCGTTGCGACCAGCGACAAGAAGCGTTTCGCGTTCAGCGATGACGGCCAGCGCATCCGCGCTAGCCAGGGACATTCGGTGGAGGTGGACCTGCAATATCCTCCGCAGACGCCGCCGGAGATCCTGTATCACGGCACTGCCATGCGATTTTTGGACGGCATCCGCAAGGACGGTTTACAGAAAATGCAGCGACACGACGTACACCTGTCGGCCGAAACCAGGGTCACGTTCCAGGTCGGTGGCCGCCACGGCAAACCCGTGCTTTTATCCATCCGTGCCGGCGACATGCATCGGGCTGGGTTCGTATTCCGTTGTTCAGCCAACGGTGTGTGGTTGGTGGATCACGTTCCGCCGCAGTTCATTGAATTCCCGACGATATGAAGGCACACACCCAGAATACTCCTCGATCGGACGATGCCACCGACTTGACTGAGGCACTCGCCGCGATCGAACACGAGCAGTGGATGTATTGGTCGCGGGCCGTGGCAGGGGATGTTCCGGCAGAAACGCGGATCAAGTGGCAGGGATCCTGGGTGGATTACGCCAAGCTGACGGAGGATCTGAAGGAAGCCGACCGAATATGGGCGCGCAAAGTCGTTGCCCTTCTTCGCCGGCGCAAATTGATTCAATAGTCTATGAAAGCACTGATATTGGTTGATATTCAAAACGACTTTCTGCCGGGTGGCGCACTGGCTGTGCCGGACGGCGACAAAGTCATTCCGGTTGCGAACAAGCTGCAGCCGTTGTTCCAAGTCGTCGTCGCCACGCAGGATTGGCATCCGGCCAATCACGGCAGTTTCGCGGCGACCCATCCCGGCAAGAACGTGTTCGACCAAATCGAACTGAACGGTCTCCCGCAGACATTGTGGCCGGCGCATTGCGTGCAGAACAGCAAGGGCGCAGAACTTGCGGCCCGTCTGGACCGTCAACGCATCGCCAAGGTGTTTCCCAAAGGCACCGATCCCGGTATCGATAGTTACAGCGGCCTGTTCGACAATGGCCATCGTAAGTCCACCGGACTGGGCGAATGGCTCAAGGCGCAGGGCGTGACCGAAGTCTTCGTCTGCGGGCTGGCGACGGATTACTGCGTGAAGTTCACGGCCCTGGACGCGGTCGGCATGGGGTTCGCTACCCACTTCATCGAAGATGCCAGCCGGGGAGTGAACCTGCGCCCGGAGGACGTGAAGAACGCGATCGAAGAAATGAAGCGTGCAGGGATTACCATTGTTCAAAGCGCAGACTTGTTAGAAACCAGATGAATCTCCTGACAAAGATCACGCTCCACACCGGCAGGTTCCTGTCGCTGGTCAAGGAAGGCCATTGGGAATACGCCGATCGGACGAACGCCACCGGTGCATCCATCATCGTTGCTGTAACCGAGGAACAGAAGCTCCTGCTGGTTGAGCAATACCGAATCCCTGTCCATGCCCGAACGATCGAACTGCCTGCGGGCATCATTGGTGACGAGCCGGGTGGCAGCGACGAGGATCACGGTGAAGCCGCCCGACGTGAACTGGCCGAAGAGACTGGCTATGAAGCCGGACACATCGCAGTGCTGACACATGGCCCTGCTTCCAGCGGTCTGACCTCCGAGACCGTGACGTTGTTCCAAGCTACAAAGCTGCGGCGGGTTGGTGTGGGAGGCGGGGTTGGTCATGAAGACATTACCGTTCACGAAGTTCCGCTGAATGGGATCGATGCGTGGCTTGAGGAAAAGGCCAGGTCCGGAGTGCTGGTTGATCCGAAGGTTTACGCTGGGCTGTATTTCATCGAAAGAAGCAGATGAGCTCGTCACGAGAAGATCTGCTTGATGGCTTCACCGGCGTCCTGCTCGGAACCGCTGTCGGGGATGCATTGGGCCTGCCGGCGGAGGGTCTTTCCCCAGAACGAATTCATCGCCGATGGAAAGACGACTGGCGAATGCGTTTGTTCTTCGGTCGTGGCATGATGAGCGACGATACCGAGCACACGTTGATGGTCGCACAGGCACTGCTTTCACATCCCCGGGATGCAGTAGCGTTCCAGAGGTCGCTCGGCTGGAAGTTGCGATGGTGGTTTGCCGGGCTGCCGGGCGGAGTCGGGTTGGCCACCGCGAAGGCCTGTTTGCGACTGTGGGTGGGGTTTCCGGCGGACAGGGCCGCGGTCCGGTCGGCGGGCAGTGGTCCGGCCATGCGCAGTGCCATCATCGGTGCGTACTTTGCCAAAGATGAGGCGCGGAGACGCGAATTCGTTTCCGCGTCGTCTCGCCTCACGCATCGTGGCTGGCAGGCGGAAACCGCCGCCCTGGCCGTCGCCGAATGCGTAGCGCTCACAACTCGGCAGGCGAGCCAGCCAGGAGTGTCTGACGTGCTGGCGACACTTGGCGATCTTTCTGCTGAAGCGGAATGGCAGTCGATTCTCTCGAAGATCGAATCGGGCCTGTCCACACGAAGCTCGGTCGCCGAGTTCGTCCGTACCATGGGACTTGAACGTGGCGTCAGCGGCTATTCACTGCATGTCGTGCCGGTGGCAGTTTACGCTTGGTTGCGGCATCCGCATGATTTCCGCGCCACGCTGACTGCGGCACTGAACTGCGGCGGGGACACCGACACGGTGGGCGCAGTTCTTGGCGCCATGACGGGGGCCGGTGTTGGGAGAAACGAGATTCCTGTGGAGTGGAGAGATGCCATCTGGGAGTGGCCGCGCTCCGTTGCCTTCATGGAACGAGTTGCTGCCCGTCTTGCAGAGCAGGCCGCTTCACGAGACGCCCTCGGGCCGGTGGGTTACTTTTGGCCGGCGTTGATTATGCGGAATCTACTGTTCCTGGCCGTGGTGCTCGCACATGGATTTCGGCGACTCGCCCCGCCGTATGGATGAGGTTTGCGGCAATCGTGTCGGCGCGAAGGAAGCAGAATCGCAAGCCGCAAGTGCATCACGTACAACCGGCGATGTACACTCAGGCACAGGTCTTCAGCGACGGTTTTCGACGACTCGCCCCGCCTTGCTGACGACGGCATCGTGTTTTGACCCTGCGTTTTGATTCTGGTTTAATTCGCCGCCACGATCTTCGTGGGCATGCCTGTGGACGCGCTGGAGCAAAAACTTGAGCCGCTGCCGTATCACGTCGAGTTGAGGGACTACCTCAAGTCGCAGGAGCGTGAATTGTGGCAGTGGTTCGCCTCGGCTCAAGCGAAGGCCGATTACACCGAAAACCTGCGTCTGGAGTTGCTCAAGTCCACGTACCGGCTCGATGCCGAGGGGTATCCAGATCTCTACCAAAGCGTCGAGACGGCAAAGGCCCGCCTGCAACTCAACATTCCCGTCACGCTGTACCAGGCACAGAACAGCCCGCAACTCAACGCCGCGCTCTATTTCATGCCGGGCGAGGGTCATGTCGTGTTTTCCGGACCGGTGCTGACGCTGCTGAACGCGGAGGAACTCAAGGCCGTCATCGGACACGAACTCGCGCACTACCATCTGTGGGGGCTGGATAATGGCGAGTTCCACATCGCGGATCGGTTGATTCAGGCGGTGGGGAATGACCCGCGGGCGGCGGCGAGCCACGAGCAAACGGCACGGCGATTCCAGCTCTACGTGGAAATCTTCGCCGATCGCGGTTCGCTGAAGGTCACGGGCGACGTGAATGCGGTTGTCGCCGGATTGGTGAAAATCCAGACCGGGCTTTCACAGGTGAGCGCATCGAGCTACTTGAAGCAGGCTGAGGAGGTTTTTGCCAAGGGCAACGTCGCCACCGAGGGTTTGTCCCACCCGGAGGCGTTCATCCGGGCACGTGCCCTGGCGTTGTGGCAGGAGCAACGGAGCGATGCGGCGGAGCGCATCAGGGACATGATTGAAGGTCCGACGGCGCTGGATGAACTGGATTTGATCGGGCAGAGCCGCCTGACGCGCGACACGCGTCGCCTGCTGGAGGCCTTTTTGCAGCCGAAGTGGTTTCAGACCCCCGCCGTGCTGGGACATGCAAAGCTGTTTTTCGAGGACTTCCAGCCCGCCGCCGCCCGTGATGCCTCGGTGGTCGGTGGGCTGAGGTTCAGCGATGCAAAGCTCCGGGAGTATGTCTGCTACCTGTTGCTCGATTTTGTCACCGCCGATCCCGACCTCGACGAGGTGCCGCTGGCCGCTGCGCTCGAGCTGAGCCGCCAATTGGAGCTCGATGTCCAATTCGAGAAACTGGCGGCCAAGGAACTCAAGATGAAGGTTCGCGACGTGCGGAAGCTCAAAGAGCAGGCCGCGGAGATGCTGGCGCGGGCGGAGGTGAGCGCGTGAGCGGGTTGAACCAGCCGCCGTTCCTCACGTTTCTCGAAGCCGGTGCGGCCAGAGGCGGCTTCGAAGCCGATGACGTGCTCGCAGCGCTCTTGCCGCTCATGAAGCAAGTGCTCGCGGCGCACGAGGCGGGCCTGGTTGCGCCACTCCAGGGCATCCAGGACCTGGTGGTCACCGAGCAAGGGCAACTGATGTTTGCCCCCGCCAAAGTCAATTCGCCGGAGAAGAACACGACCAGAGTGGAAGCGCTCCAGTCGCCCGTGAGTCACGCGGTGGAGGTCGTGGCGGAATCGCGGCGCACGGCGGACATTGATGACTCGTCGTTGACAGCTTCTGATCTGGGGGTTGGCAAGGCGGACGGCGGCATCACCAGGCCCGTCTTTCTGCCCGGATATCGCTCATGGGAACACGCGGTCGGCCATCACGACGAGCTCACCGACGTCTTCTCGCTCGGGATGTTGCTGGCCAGTCTCGCTTGCGGACTGGATTTCACCGACTCCGGTGAACTGGAGATCTTCACCGTCAACCGCACGAATCTCTTCGGCGTGAACCCGCGGCTCAACCCGGTGCTCGCCTCGGTGATCGTGCAGATGACGGAGTTGAACCGCCACAAGCGCGCGCCCGATCTGGAGCAGGTGATCTCCCGGCTGGAGAATTACCGGGAGCAGGCGGCCGATCTTGATTTCGACCGCATCGAAGGCTTCAAGGAATCAGGCGTTACCGGCAAGCGCCGGCTGATCCAGTCCCACCTGCGAGACCGGCTCTTCGAGATCTCGCGGCGAAACCGGCTGATCTACTTCAAGCCGACGCTCCAGACGCTGAATCTCACCATCGCGTCCGTGCCGGTGCTGCTGGATTACCGCAACATCAAGCTGGAACAGCTTTTTGTCTGGCATCCCGAACTCGCTGCCACCGTTACTGAGGGCGCGCCGATGTCGCTGGGCAAGTATCTTCGTTTCGAGGACGCGCCTTACATTCCAGGCGTCCTCGACAAGATCATTAGCGAAGCCCGGCGTGACCGCGCCGAATATGGCTTTGCCCAGCTTCGGCTCGTGCTGTGCTTTCTCCGCTGGAACAATCTCAAGGAAGCCCCGAACGAGCGCATCCATTCACCGTTGTTGCTGCTGCCGGTCGAGCTCACCAAGAAGAAGGGTGTGCGCGACAACTACGTTCTCGATCCGACGACCAGCGAAGCCGAGGTGAATCCCGCGCTGCGGCATCATCTCAAGGAACTTTACAACCTGAGCCTGCCGGAGTTCGTGGATCTGAAGGAGACTTCGCTCGACCAGTTTTACGCGGTGCTCAAAGCACAGATTCAGTCCAGTGAGCCGGGCGTCACGTTCAACCAGATTGACCGGCCGCAGATTGAGCTCATCCACGAGAAGGCCCGCCAGCGCGTGGACCAGTATCGCCGGCGGATGAAGCTCCAGGCCCGCCGGACCAGAGTCGCTGCGAAACCTGACTACAGCTACGACCGGGAGAACTTCCGTCCCTTGGGGCTGCAACTTTTTCTGGAGAAAGTCCGGCCCACGCCCATGCCGCTGCGGGACGCGGTGGGCGCAGCCCCACAGCCGCGGTTGCCTCGCATCGTGGACCCGGGCGGTCCGGCGGATGCGGGCAAGGTGTTGGAAACCGAGCGCCAAATGTTCGCGCTTCGCGACGGCGACAATCAGAATCCGTATTCCTGGGATTTCGACTTGTGCAGCCAGACGCTGGGCAATTTCAACTACCGCAAGATGACGCTGGTGCGCGATTATGCGAAGCTCATCGAGACCGACATGGCCAGCGGGGCCTTCGACACGGTTTTTTCGCTCACACCCAAGCCGCCCGCGGATGCGCCGCCGCCGCTCGAACTGGCCGATCAGCATCTTGTCATCTCGTGTGACGCCACCCAGGCCACCGCCATCGCCCGCGCCCGCACCGGCGCGAGCTATATCATTCAAGGCCCGCCCGGAACGGGCAAATCACAGACCATTACCAACCTCATTGCGGACTACGTCGCGCGCGGGAAGCGGGTGCTGTTCGTGTGCGAGAAGCGCGCGGCGATTGACGTCGTGTTCCATCGGCTGCGGCAGCAAGGGCTCGATGAGCTGTGCTGCCTGATTCACGATTCGCAGACGGACAAGAAGGCGTTCATCCAGAATCTCAAGCAAACGTACGAGAAGTTCTTGGGTCAGGCCGAGCTCGATCCCGAGGCCGAGAAGGCGCGGGCGGCGATCTTGCGCACCATGGAACAGGATCTCGCCAGCCTGAGACGCTTCTCCGAAGTGATGCGGGCGACGCATGCCCATACCGGGGTGGCCGTGCGTTCGCTGCTGCACCGTTTGGTGGAATTGCGCGGTCGCGCACAGGAGCTCCCGCCGGAGGTTGAGGATCTCCTCCCGGAATATCCGCTCTGGCTGGAGCATGGGGACGTGGTCCGCCGCTTGCAGTCGGCCCTGAAGGACCTTGGGGAAGAGCTTTGCTTCGCCCGGCATCCGCTTCGCTGGCTCGGCAAAGGCGTCCTGCAAGCGGACCATCCGCTGGAAGCGTTGTCCAAGCTCCTCGACCACGCTGAGGATTTGCTCGACGCCATCGAAAGCGCGTTGGAGCTGTCCGGCCTGCCCGGTGAATTGTGGGACACCTTCGAGGAGATTCAGGCGATTCTGGAATTCGCCGTTCGCGTCCGTCCGCTGGCGGAACGCAATATGTTGGGCGTGTTGACGCACGGGCCGGTGGAACAGACCTTTCATTCGCTCGTGGCGGAGCTGGACCAGAAGGCCCAATCTCTTCAGAAAGCCCGGGAGAAGACCGCGGCCTGGCGCGAACCGTTGTCGCCTGACGACACGGAGAACGCGCTTGTCCAAGCTCGAGCCTTCGAGAATTCCATCTTCCGCTTTCTCCAGCCCGCGTTCTGGCGGCTCAAGAAGACTCTTCAAGCGCGCTACGACTTCTCCCAGCACGCCGTGGCGCCGGCGTGGAGCAAGGCGCTTGGCGATTTGTCCGCCTGCCACAAGGCGCAAGCCGAATCGGAAACGGCACGCCGTCAGGCTGCGAGCAATTGGCGCGTGGAGGACGTGGACAGCTTCCGGGCGCTCGTGGCAGAAGTGAAGGCCGATCGCCGCACCTCGCATCCATCCGTCAAGGCCCTCCTTCACCGGTTGGTGGAATCGGCTGAGGCGGGCACGCTGATCGAAACCCTGGCGGGCATTCATGATCGCTTCACGGAACTCGACACCACCCTGGGCAAGGCGCTAGCCGAGCACGAGCAGTTTGAGTTTCCGGAATTGACCGAAGTCCTGGCAAAGCTTCGCGAGCAGACCAGCACGCTTGCTGAGTTGTCACCCAACCTGGCCGAACTGGCAGAGCTGCCGGACACGTTCACCCACGCGCTACGCCACGCCCCCGTGCAGTTGAATGAGTTCGAGGCCGCCGTTGGTCACAAGAGCGTAAACTGTGTGTACCGCGAGGACCGCGCGGTGAATCGGTTCGAGGGCCGCACGCTGACGCGCAAGATGGAGCAACTGGAGAAGCATTACCGGGAGTGGCTCGGCTTGAACGCCCGCTGCATCCGGATGGCGGTGCGGCAGAAGTTTCTGGAACACGTCAACGTTTCGTCGCTGCCCGTCTCGCAATTGCAGCCGGAGCAGAAGGCCTTCAAGAAATCCTACGCGGCAGGCCGGCGTGACCTCGAGCACGAGTTCGGCAAAACGATGCGCTACAAATCTATTCGCGATCTGGCCGCAGACGACACCGGGCAGGTCATTCAGGATTTGAAGCCGATCTGGCTGATGAGCCCGCTTAGCGTCTCCGACACGCTGCCGCTGGATCCCGACCTGTTCGATGTCGTCATCTTCGACGAGGCCAGCCAGATTCCGCTGGAGGAGGCGATTCCTGCCATTTACCGCTCCCACCAGGCCATCGTCGTGGGCGACGAGATGCAACTGCCACCGACCACGTTCTTCGCCAGTGCGCGCACCGAGGACGAAAGCGTGATCGTTGAGGAAGAAGGGGAACGCTTTGAGGTGGATTTGGATTCCGATAGCTTCCTGACACAGTCAGCACAGAATTTCCCCTCCACGCTGCTGGCCTGGCATTACCGCAGCCGCTACGAATCGCTGATCAGCTTCTCCAACGCGGCGTTTTACAGCGGCAATCTCTTCACGATCCCCGACCGCCAGCGCGCCCTGGCCGACCGGCCGGAGTTGATCGTCGCCGGCAACGAACAGGGGGGCGCGAACGCGGAGGCGCTGCTCGCGCGCAGCATCAGCTTCCACTTCATGGAGAACGGCGTTTATGCGGATCGCCGCAATCCGAACGAGGCCGGCTATATCGCACAGCTCGTGCGCGGCATTCTCCAACGCGACACCGGACACAGCATCGGCCTGGTCGCGTTTTCCGAAGCGCAGCAGGGGGAAATCGAAAGCGCCCTGAGCCGGCTGGCGGACGAGGACAACGATTTTGCCGCGCGATTGGAAACCGAATACGTCCGCGAAGAGAACGACGTCTTCTGCGGCCTGTTCGTGAAGAACCTGGAGAACGTCCAAGGCGACGAGCGCGACATCATCATCATGAGCGTCTGCTACGGCCACGATGCCAGCGGCCGGATGCTGATGAACTTTGGCCCGATCAACCAGCGCGGCGGCGAAAAGCGCCTGAACGTGATCTTCTCCCGCGCCAAGCATCACATGGCCATCGTCAGTTCCATCCGCCACCACGACATCACGAACGATTACAACGACGGCGCGAACAGCCTGAGAAATTTCCTGCAGTATGCGGAGGCGGTGTCGAAGGGCGACGAAGCCACGGCGCGGCGCGTGCTGGAAAATCTGAATCCGCTCAGCCGCAAGGCGCTAGCCCCGTTGAGTCGGGACGACGCAGTGGTGGCGAAGCTGGCGGCAGCGCTGCGGGAGCGCGGTTGCCTGGTGGACGTAAACGTCGGCCAGTCGAAGTTTCGCTGCGACCTCGCGGTGCGCGGTCAGTCAGCCAGCCTGTATCAACTCGGCATTCTCGTGGACACGGACGGGCATTATGCAAATCCGAACCTGCTGGATCGCTACTTGATGCAGCCGTCCATCCTGAGAGCGTTCGGCTGGCGCTTTGCGCTGGTGCTGACGAAAGACTGGTATCACAACCCGGACGATGTGCTGGCGCGCATCGAAAAGCTGTTGCACGGAATCGAAGAGGAGACTCCACCGCACGAAGAACAACCCGTTGAACCTCCCGCATCCGTCGCTGAAGAAGAGATACCAAAGGAAACGCTGAGCGCTTCTCCGCCAAAGGAAGAATCGCCTTTGCCTGACGTAACTGCCGCCGCAGTGCCACCGCCACTTCCTGTCGCTGCTGCAGCCACCGGTTCGGCTCGGCGTTTTGAATTTGTGGGAGGTTCATCCCGAAAGTTCTGGGAGGTTTCGGTCGCCGGCAATTCCTTTACCGTGCGCTTTGGCCGCATCGGCACTGCCGGCCAGTCGCAGACGAAATCATTAGCAGATGAGGAGCAGGCGAAGCACGAAGCCGGGAAGCTGATTGCGGAGAAGGTGAAGAAGGGTTATGTCGAAGCAGCCAAATGAAAAGCGTTACGATGAGACGCGATCCAGAAAGGAAATGCGGATATGGACTTACTATTGAAAGAGGCCAAGGAATTGAGCCTTCCGTGTTTTGATTTAAGGCCTGCACGGAAAGGGGATCGTGTTGTGGCGCATTGGGCCGGTCGTCGATCCGATCTGCCGGAGAAACTGCCCGAATTTGTAAAGGCCTACAAATATCAGAAACATTTTCTCTCAGTTGATCAGAGTTTGTTCGACCAACTGGGCCTACAGGGGCGCGGACCACTTGCGCTCTGTATGGCTACTACTGCGGAGGACGATGAAGTGCTTCAGCACGTCAACGTCTCCACGGGAAAGCTCAACGAAATCACATTCGAGGGCTCAATTCCGTTAACTGCCATACCAGCGACTGCGATGCCTCCACTGGAAGCTCTTTTGCTCTATGGCGGGCCTCGTATTCAAGGTTGGTTAGCGGGACAAAAGCTTCAACGTTGGGAATACTCGGATGTCAATGGAGATGTTCGAAACCGTTATCTGGAGCATTTCAACGCTCAACTTCCTCTTTGCATGGAGCAGCCGCCCTTCGCGCGAATTGGTGGATGGCACGTCTTGTGGCCCGACGACTACTTTTTTATTCCAAGAGAGATGCGACTCATGATATGGACATTCCAAGACTCCGAACCTTGGTATGAAGTCTTTCTGTCGCCTTTACGTAATTATGTAATCAAGAGCCGGATCACGTGATACTTTGCCTGCGGTGCGCGGCGTTTTCTGACTCGTATCTTTCAGCTACGAACCCATCATGACTCCAAAGGAACTGGAGCAGTCCATTCGGGCGTTGTTGCAGCGACCGATGGCTGATGCCGCGTTGCGCGAGCACCTGGAGAAGCTCGCCGCTGACGAAATCTCCTTTTCCGGATTTACCTGGCTCTTCGGACCGGACCTGTATCGTCGTAATCGAGTTCTTTTCCGCCCCTTCATCCTCTCGCGGTTCAGCAGTTACATGGTCCTGCCCAAGTGGAAGACCGAGATGATCCGCTGGAAGGGGGACAAAGCCAGGATTCTCGAAGCCTGGCTGGCCGAAGCGGACAAGAATGAGGACGCTGATCTGTTCCGCCGCCTCTACGAATGGAAGCTCTCCGAGAGCTTTGACTGGCGCAAACGCGACGCGCGGGGCCGGCAGATCATGGCGGATTTGCAGGCGCGTTTCCGGGCGGCCGCCACACCGGCCCAGCGGCAAACCGTCCTGCGCAAGTTCGACCTGTGGTTTCATCTCGACGAGGACAACGCCTGCTCGCTTTACGAACGGGACGCGCGGTCAGCGAGTGCTTACATCCTGCGCCGCCTCCCCGACAATTGGCTAGGCGGCGATAAACGGAAACTGTGGGGCCGCTTGATCGCGCTCGCCGAGGCGAAGAAGGACGAGGATTTCCGCTGGCGGCTGTATCGCAAGCAAGTGCCGCTGGCGGATTGGACCCAGGAGTGCCTCGGCTTGTGCGACTCCATTCGCGACCGCGCGGAGGTGTGCCGCGAACTGGAGAGTCGCCACCCCGAGGGCTTGAATGCGAACCTGGCCGAGGGATTCCTCCAACTTGTGCAGCGCCGCGGACGCGATGTGTTCCCTTACATCATCCGCCATTTGCAGCAGGTCTGGCGCGGCTGGTTCGGGCGTGGCAGTTACGGGAAGATGGCCGACTACGCGCGCCAACAAGGGTGGTGGGATTTGTGGTCGGCGCTGATCCGCACTTGCAGTGCGCCGAAGGAATTCAATCAGCAGGTGCGGGAACTGGTCGAGAACCCGAGTTTGGCGGAAAAGGACGTGGTCGAACGTCTGCTGGCGCTGGCTGGGGCATCGCGGGAGTGGAACTGGCCCGGCTTGGGTATCACGACGGTGCATCAACTCGAGGAAGCCGTGGCGCTGGCGCTCTACACGCGTTTCCCGGATTTGCTCCGCGGCCCCTACAAGCTGCACGTGCAGGCCAATCTGTGGGGGCAGAGTTATCGGAAACTCCTGGACCACTTCATCACCGTGGACGACGAGGAGATGATTGATCATCTCGCCAGCCGGATTGTGACGCGCTCTGGTCGCTGGGGAAACGCGCCGAAACTGCTGGAAGATGCGGATCGCCTGGCGGACTACTACGCGGCGTTGAAGTCGGACGAAGCGGTCTTTTCCCGCCGGGCTGCGAATGTGTTGGGGAAAGTGCCGGCGTTTTCCATCGGGCAATACAACCCGCTCATCAAGGAAAACCGGCTCGCGCGACTGCTCTTTGAGCGTTCGGCATCATCGTATCTGGCCCATCCGCGGAGCCTGGCCGACTTGGTCGAGGCGTCGGAAATTCACGTGATGGCGCTGGCGTACCGCGCGCTTGGACTGGACGACGACCGCGCGCGTGCCCAGGCGTCGGAACACTTGCCGTTGCTGATGGGCACCTTGCTGCGTCCGATGCAACGTGACACGCGGACGCTGGCATTCCGCGCTCTGGCCAACGCAGCTAACACCGTCGAGGCGGCAAAGCTGATTCTGGAACGGGCGAAGGATGCGATGAACCTGCCGGACACCCGCTATCCCAAGGAGAAACTGCTGGGGCTGATCGCGGACTTGCTGCATCGCTGGCCGGAATTGCGCGGTCTGCGGGAACAACCGGTGGTTTACGAAAGGAAGGCGGCATGATCTTCGCCTTTGATTACGCCAGCCCAAGCGTGTTCGAGTCCGACCGCGACCGGGCGTTGCTGGGGATGTCCGCCAACGCACGGCGCCCCGTACGTTTCCACGGCCGGGTCACGCGAAACATTCCGCTCTTCCGGTTCACGATGCGGGCGTTGGGCGAGGCCATTTGGTCAAACGACACCTGGATCAGCGAGGGTGAACTCATGAGTTGGGTGCTGGATCCGGTCATCACCGTGCATCCGGACCGCATTTTCTTCGAAGCGTTCAGCCAAGACCAGAGCGTGTATGCGATGGTGATCGCCCATCCGGAGATGTTCGCCACGAACGGAGAGGTCGTGACCGGCACAACGAACGTGGATTTCAGCGCCTGGCTGTGGGGCGCCCTGAACGAGTTGCGCTCCAGCCGGGAAACCTGGCTGCGAATCGGGGCTCAGGGCTTCGAACTGAAAACCAAAGGCGCGGGCGGACGCTTCGAGCAGAAGGTGGAACTGCCGGACAACTGGGTGCGGGGCTTCCTCCAGGTCAGCGGCGCAATGGCCATGCCGGGGACGCGGATCACTGTCCGGCCGGCGGACCTGCTCGCGGCGATCCGTTTCCTTCGCTACACGAAAGCCAAAGTCTCACCGCGGGCGCTGCGCTATGAATTCATGCCCGGGGAAGATGCGCGCATCGTACTTGAGCCCTGGGAACACTCCATTCGGCTGCGTGGCGCGGAGCACAACTACACCGAGCTGCGCACCATCCGCACTTGGGGACGGCGGCGGCTCAATCTCATCGAACCGTTGCTGCCGTTCGCTACGAGCGTGGACATTTATCTCAAAGGTCGCGGCCTGCCGAGCTTCTACGCGGTGAAGCTGCCGGACATCACTTTCGTGCTGGGGTTGTCCGGATGGAGCGAGCAGAGCTGGACGGACACGGGCAGTTTTGATCTGCTCAGCGACGACGCGCCGGTCAGCGACAGCTTGATCGCACAGGTTCACCAACAACTGGCCAGCCGATTCCATTGCTCGGCAAATGACTTTGCCGCGTCGCTCGATCAGCGCCCCGACATCATCTGGCGCGCGTGCGAACGGTTGTGCCGGCAAGGTCGCGCCATCTTCGATGTGGAGTCGCGCGACTTCCGGTATCGCGAGCTGTTCGAACAGCCGACGGACGAAGCCAAGCTGTTCCCGCCGGACGAACGACTGGAGCGCGCCAAGGCGTTGCTCGCGAAGAACGCCGTTCCGTTCGCGCGATGCGAACCGCAGGAGACTCGCAAGACGAAGAAACTCAAAACGCCCGATGGGCCAATCACCCGGGAGGTGGTTTACCGCGACTGGCGGGTTACCGGCAATGTCGGCACCGAGAAGGCTGAGATCGTGGTGGGTGACTCGGGCCGGATCATCTTCGGCACGTGCAGTTGCGCCTTCTTTCAGGAGAACCTGCTCGGCAAGGGTCCGTGCGAACACATGATCGCCTTGTTCCG
Source organism: uncultured Verrucomicrobiota bacterium (assembly GCA_964371005.1). Classification (GTDB taxonomy): domain Bacteria; phylum Verrucomicrobiota; class Verrucomicrobiia; order Limisphaerales; family MWDV01; genus MWDV01. Next base: position 22,550 of record CAYJNU010000075.1, read on the forward strand.
GGCCAGCGCCGACGGACGAAAGGATTTGCCGACATCCCAGCCCGCTTCGACCGAGGCATTGCCACCCCGGCAGCCGCCGCAGGACGAGGATGCCGAGACGGAAGAGCACGACGAGGGTGAAGAAGCTTTTGACGAGAATGAGTCGGAGGACAACAATGAGGGCAGATAAGGCCCGGCGGCCGTGGATTAGCCATCAGCGCCGCGGTGTTTCGCCGCGGAGGAGCCATGCTAGCCATACATCGCCAGGGTTCCCTACGTTCGCAACGCAGGGAGTCCCTGAGTCCAGAGCCTCGAAAGTAATCCGCCGCCGGGCCCTATCTGTCTTCTTCAACTCAGGAGAAGGGTCGCAATGAGTCTGGGCGGCTGGATCAAATCGCTTTTCGGCGGCGCTCCCAAACGCGATATCTCGCGTTTATCCTCCGCATCGGTCTCGACCGCGGAAAGCCTGGATAGCGTGGAGGAGCGCATCGACACCTCCGGCGGGCCGTTGAAGGAACATCATCGTCGTCGGGCACTCCGCGACAAACGGTTGCTGCCCAAAGTGAAATCCCCCGCACGAAGACTGGGTTTCACCAAGAAGAAGCAGGTGATGTCGGTCGAAGAAGCCGAGCGGTTGTTCGGTGGCACGATGCGGACCCGCAATCGCAACCTCCGTGACCTGCTGACCGACGAGGCGCAACTCAAACGCTATGACCTTCCCGTCTGGGAGACGGAGGCGGATGTGGCCAGGGCGCTCGGTCTTTCGCTGAAGGAACTCTGGTTCTTCGCAATCCATCGGGAGCGCGAGCGACAACCGCACTATGTCACGTTTGCGATCCCGAAGCGTTCCGGCGGCACGCGACTCATCATGGCCCCGAAGCGGCGGTTGAAAAGCATCCAACGACGGCTGCTCGAACTGCTCGTGGAGAAACTCCCGGTGAGCGCGCATGCACACGCCTTTCGCAAAGGGCGCAGCATCCGAACGGGTGCGGAGGCTCACGTCGGCAAACGGTTCGTGCTCAAACTCGACCTCAAGGATTTCTTTCCCAGCGTCACGTTCGCCCGGGTGCGGGGGTTGTTGATCGCCTACGGTTACAGTTATCCCGTCGCCACGACGCTGGCGGTGCTGATGACC
>CAYJNU010000076.1:0-23358 GCA_964371005.1 uncultured Verrucomicrobiota bacterium
CGAGGGTGCTGCGGCTGGTCGGGACGACACAGCCGCGCTCCGAGTCAAAATGAGAATTGCCGCTGACCCCTTGGAACTGTTGTTGCGCTGGCGGGCATGTCTGTTAGGTTTTGGGCGAGCAGGGATGTTATGAGCGGTCGCGCAACAAGCTTGATTGCCGGTTTCGTGCTCGCGGCGTTTGCCACGGCGCCCGCCGCGCAGGTTGGCCTCATCCAGATCAATGGCGCCATCGGCCCGGCCACGGCTAGTTACATTGGCCGCGCCATCGAAGTCGCCAGCGCGCGACAGGATGCCTGCCTCGTCATCGAACTCGACACCCCGGGCGGTTTGCTGGAATCCACCAAGGAGATCGTCCAGAAGTTCTACGCCTCCAAAGTGCCCGTGGTGGTCTATGTCGCGCCGGAGGGGGCGAACGCGGGCAGTGCGGGCTGCTTCATCACGCTGGCCGCTGATGTGGCCGCGATGGCGCCAAATACCAGCATCGGGGCGGCGCACCCGGTGTCGCTCAATCCCACGGGCGGCGACGAGAAACCAGATGAGGTGATGAAACTGAAGTTGGAGAACTTCGCCACCAGTTATATCGAGGCCATTGCCGTAAAACGCGGGCGGAACGTGGAGTGGGCGAAATCGTCGGTCAAAGAGAGCGCGTCTATCACCGCCGAGAAGGCGCTCGAACTGAACGTCATCGAGATCATCGCCAAGGACCTGCCCGACTTGCTGAAGCAACTCGACGGGCGCGAGGTGAACGACAAGGCGCTGGAGACCGCCGGCGCCAAGGTGGTCGCCATCTCGATGGTCGCGCGCGAGAAGGTGTTCCAGTTGCTCTGGCGGCCGGAAGTCATGTTCCTCCTCATGCTCATGGCGATGTATGGCATCATCGGCGAACTCAGCAATCCAGGCGCGATTCTCCCGGGCGTGGTGGGCGCGATTGCGCTGATCCTGGTGCTCTACATGTCCGCGATTCTGCCCATCAACATCGCCGGGCTGGCGCTCATCGGCCTGGCCATCGTGCTTTTCGTCGCGGATGTGTTCGCGCCGACGCATGGCGTGTTAACCACGGGCGGGATCGTATCGTTCTTCCTGGGCGCGCTGATGCTGTTCAACCGCGCTGGGCCGGGCTTCGAGCTTTCGCTCTCCTATATCCTGGCGGGGGTGGTGACGACGGCGGCGTTCTTCATCTTCGTGGTGGGCGCGGGGCTGCGAGCACAGTTGCAGCCGGCGCGAACGGGTCGGGAAGCCATGCTGGGCAAGACGGTGAGCGCGTTATCCAGGATTGACGCAGCGGGTGGGAAGGTGTTTATCGAAGGCGAACTCTGGAACGCAGTCAGCGAAATCGCGGTCGAAAAAGACCAACCCGTCGAAGTCGTCGGTGTCGAAGGGCTGACGTTGCAAGTGAAACCAACAACTCAATAACGGAGAGACCTTATGCCTGAACTCGTCATCAATGTCTTCAAGTTCCTCGGTCCGTGGGCGGTGGCGTTAATTGTAATCGCGGTGTTCGTGCTGCCGCAGGCGTTGCGCATCCTGCGCGAATATGAGCGGGGGGTGATCTTCCGCCTGGGCAAGTTGAACGGCTCGAAAGGCCCCGGCCTGATCTTCCTGTGGCCGTTCATTGACAAGATGGTGAAGATGGACCTGCGCGTCGTGACCATTGACGTGGCCAAGCAGGAGCTCATGACGCGCGACAACGTGCCGGCGACCGTGGACGCGGTGATTTATTTCCGCGTCGTGGACCCCATCGCCGCCGTGGTGAAGGTGGAGAACTACTGGAAAGCCACCTCGCTGATCGCGCAAACAACGCTGCGCAGCGTGCTGGGGCAGGCCCCGCTGGACGATCTGCTCTCGCAACGCGACGTGATCAACCAGAAGTTGCAGGAGATCATTGACAAGCAAACCGAGCCTTGGGGCGTCAAAGTCACCGCGGTCGAGGTGCGGGAAGTGGCGTTGCCGGACAGCATGAAGCGCGCGATGGCCAAGCAAGCGGAAGCCGAACGCGAACGCCGCGCGAAGATCGTCAACGCCGAGGGCGAATTCCAGGCCGCTGAGAAGATGGTCCAAGCCGCCGCGTTGATCAGCGCGGAGCCGATTGCCTTGCAACTGCGCTTCCTCCAGACCATGCGCGAGATTTCCAGCGAGCACAACACGACCACCTTCCTGCCGATTCCGATTGATCTGTTCAGTCCGTTTATCAAGAAGCTGGTGGAAGAGAAGAAGTGAGCGGGGCTGGTATGCGCAAGGCCGCCTTGCTCGTCATTCTCGGTTTGCTTGTCCTCCTGGTGGCAAGTTTGTTGATGTCCCCCAACGACCCGCGCTTGCGTGCTGAAAGCGGCCATGGTTTCCGACTTCCACCCTCGGCCACGGAGATTCAATGTCGCGGGGATGAACGGCTCGGGTTCCTCGATCGCGGTCTGGCGACCCTCTTCTGCATGAGCACAAACGAGCTTCCAGCGTTCCTTGCCCAACTGACAGTGTGTTCTCGAACTGCACCCGCACGCCATTTGGGCGATCCAACCGTTAACGGTTTCAACGTCTGGCCGGAAGAATCGCCCACATTCATTCCAGGCAACGACCAATACGGCGGGTTCAAGCGCACTTGGCAGGGAGCGCCGACACCCATCGAGATGTTGAGTTGTATGTACGTCTCCGAATGGCGACTGGTTGCACGTCGAGCTTTGGCGACTTGAGCCTCACAGCGTGCTCGTCAAGCTCTACACGGATTGGAACTGACCTGCGAGGGCGGCTGCGAGATGAGTGGCGGGTGGCTTCAGCGCCACCCGTTCTGGCTCGGGTTGACACTTCGGATATGACCTGCGATTGTCCGGCCATGCCAGTCGAATTGGCCTACCCACACGTTGTGAAATCGCCGGGCGAGCCCGCGCGCTTGGAACGGCATCCGCGCACACGGGTGGCGATGATCGTGGCGGACTACTTGTGGCGCGGTTGGTCGGCCGAAGAAATCGTCCGGCAATACCCCTACCTGAGCCTCGCGGAGGTCCACGCGTCATTGGCCTACTACTTTGATCACCGTTCGGATATTGACGCGGAGCTTTCCGCCGAGTATCGCGATGCGGAGGCTTGGAAGCAGGGGCACCCCACGCCCGCGTTCCTGGCACGGCTCAAGGAAACGCAGGTTGACTGATGGCCGTCGGTTTCTACGCCGATGTTCATGTGCCCGGGCCGGTGATCCTGCAACTCCGGTTGCGCGACGTGGATGTGCTCGCGGCGACCGAAGAAGGTACGCAACGCCTGCCGGACGATGCACTCCTGTCCTTGGCCACGTCACTGCGACGGGTCGTCGTGACGCAGGATATTCGGTTCCGGGTGTTGGCGGGACGCTGGCAGCGGGAGGAGCGCCCGTTTGCGGGTTTGGTTTTCGCCCATCAGCGCTACGTCAGCTATGGAGAGATGATCTCCGACCTGGAACTGATTGCGAAAGCCACCGAACACGATTTCTGGCAGCAACGGATCGAACAATTGCCGCTGTGACCCCAAGGCGTTCAGCGGATCTCCGCAGGCGACTGTAGCGGGCGGCAGGGGCTCGCTTCCCCAAATCCTCATTTCCTCCGACCATGCATTGAGGTAAAAGGACGTCATGAAACTTGAATCACTCCACGTCGGCATGCAGGTCCGGCATCCGCAATACGGGGTCGGCACGGTGAAAACCATCTCCGAGGCCACGGCCGAGATCCAGTTTCTGGAGGGCCGGCGCACCGTCGCCCCGGAAGCGGCCGGACTGGAAAACGCCGAACCCCAGTTTGCGGTCAGCGGATTGAGCGTGCCGTTGGCCCAGTTCGTCCGCGAAACCGTGGCGGCCACGGTCAGCAAGCTGGGTTTGGAGAAACCGGAATCAATGATCGAGAAGCTGGGCGTGCGCTGGCATAACGGCAAGCTGGTGCTGCATCCCGCCGACCCGGTGTTGCAGACGAAGGAAGTGCCGCTCGAAGTCTTCTTCCACAAGATCGTGATGATGCGGAATCAACTCCGCGTCCTGGAGCAGAAGATCAACGCCCACGAGAAGTTCAGCGAGGGCGAGAAGATCGAGATGCAGCAATACATCAGCCGTTGCTACGGCACGATGACGACGTTCAACGTGCTGTTCAAAGAGAAGGAAGATCAGTTCTGACGGCCTGGCGGAAGGCGGGTCGGCTTCACGTTCGCGCGGCGGGGCGTGAATTCACTTCCTGCGCAGGCGAAAGAATCTCTGCGCGCCGTTGAATTCCATGGCGGCGGGGCTGGCTTCGGCGGCGGTTGACCACGCAGCGGCCGTCCCCAGTTCGGCGGTTTGCTCTAAGAGAAAGGTTGCGTCGTCCCAAGCCAGGATCGGCTCGCCGCTAAAGTCGAGCAGGCGCAAGGCGGGGCGGGGCGCGGCTTCCAGCGATAGGTCGAAGCTGACGTCAGAACTGCCGGAGCTTTCCTGGTGAATCTCCACGGCAAGAAGGTTCGTGCCGGCTTGGAGCAGTGCGGGCGGGACGTTGGTGCTGAACCAGGATTTGCCGTCATCAGCGGCCAGGGGCGCCCGCGTCAGGTAATCCACCGATCCGTCGGGCAGGTTGCTGCGAAAGACCTCCGTGCCGTTGAGATAGACAATGCCGCCGTCGTCCCGCTTGAGTCGTAGTGTCAGTCCCCCGACCGCCTCGGGTGATTCTACGGAAAAGGCGTGCCGGAAATAGGTCGTGAGGATGCGACCGCTGACGCCGTTGCTTCGGATCGGGGTGGCCTCGTCTTTCTCGCCGTAACCGAGTTCGGCGAGGCCATTGCTCCAGCCGGAATCATCGAAGGCGTTGAGTCGCCAACTGGTGCCGGCATTCTCGCCGGTATCGAGATAACGCCAGCGTACGCCGGCCGAAATCAACGTGAAGTTCGTCACCGCGGCGGAGTTGACAAAGTAGAGTGCGCTCAACCCGGTGAGCTCGGCATGGGTCGGATTCCGCAGCGTCACTCGGACCAAGCCTGGGCTTTCCGAAATTGCCTGGGGGATGAGCGTGCGCAGGATTTCGCCGGGCGGAAACTCGAGCGTGCCCGATTCCAGCGTCTGGTCTGGTCCTTCCACGGCGTAGTCCACGCTCACGGGGTGGGTAGTGAACGTGCTCAACCGTACCGCCAATCCGTTGGTGAGTTCAGTCAGGCTGAACTGGCTATCACGAACCGCGAAACCCATGCCCACGGGGGCATCCGTTGCCGCAGCCGTGTACGAGGCAAGGCGGGACGCGTCCGCTTCTGGCTGCCAGACGAAGTTGTTCGGATGCTGCGGGAGGGGCGAGGTGAGCCAATTGCTGCGGACATCCATCGCGCTTGTACGCCACAGCCAATCCTGCCAGGTGAGTCCCCAAACGTCCCGGTAGTTGTGGATAAGGATGGAGTTGGTGACGCGCAGCGAGCCGGTGTAGGTCCAGTCGTAGTTGTCGCCAAACCGGCCGCCGGTCATATTGCCGATCAGCAGGCAGCCGTTGAGGAGACCGCTCGGGCCGTCGTAGCCAGCTTCCAAACCCTGGCCGCAGTTGAGGAACACGCCGTGATGATGGTTCACAACCTTGCCGTTCGCGGATAGCGAGTTGGCCTCGTGAAAGATGGATTCAAACCAGCAATCTTGGAAATTGATCAGACCGGCGCCGCTGCCGCCGCTGTCCACGCCGTCGTCCTTGGTCCAGCCGAAGAGCGTATTGGTGAAGCCGTGCGTGCCGCTCCAGAGGTAGAGAGCATCGTTGTCGCCATCCACGAAGTTGGCCGAGTCGTCCGGACATTCGATAAAGCCGCTGTCGTTGACCTTGAAGCTCGCGCCAGTGAATTCGCCGCCGCTGGTCGTCCGCTGCATGAGAAACCGCGTGAGGGTGATCGCGCCACCATTGACGGTATGGCCAAGCTGGCCCGCGAGAGAGATCGCCGCGCAGTCCGAGAGCGTGATCGTCGGCGCGTTGGTGCAATAAAACAACGCCTGTTCCTTGCGATGGCTGCCAGGACGACCGTTGCTGCCAAACCAATTCGGCTCGGCGCCACTGCCGGTGAAGATCGTGTGCGTGGCTTCGAGGCGCGACGAGTTGAGTTCCAGGAGCATCCCTCCCCAGGGCTGGGCTGGGTTGGCGGCGAAGAACACCACGGGCTGAGCCGGAGTGCCGTTCACAGTCAGCGTGCCGTCGAGTTTGATGTCCACGCGGCTGGCCAGCTTCACAAGCGATCCAGCGCCGATGGTCAAGGAAGAGCCGGCGGGGATGGTGAGCAAGTTGGTAACGTGAACGCGCGCGTTGGCCGGCCATTGCACGCTGCCGCTGAGCGTGCCGGAGACGGGCGTCCAGGCGGTGGCTTCCTCGATGAGGATGCTCCGGTTCGTTTGCAGGCCGGCGAGCGAAGCTTGGTAGTTGAGCGCGCCCGGTGGATTTGTCGCGCCAAGGAAGCCGGAGCCCACGCCGCGTTTGATCGCGATGCGCGGGTGTCCAGGAGAGGCGAGCGAGCCATGCGCACGGAGTGCATGCCCGGCGGCGTTCCACACCCACGCCACGACCGGGATGGGGCAGTTCGTGGGAAACGCCGCCGGAGCCAGCACGCTCAAGTGCGCGCCGGCGAACTCCGCGGGCGCAGAGGGAATGACCGGCGGCGGCGTCCACGGTGGCAGGCCGTTCTCCGTGCTCCCGCGCTCGGAGGAGCGCACGATGAAACGATAGAAAGCCGTTTCCACAGCGGCGGTCGTATTGTTGGTTCGGCCGACGGACAGTTCGTGATAACCGAAGCTGGTCACGGTCGTCGCGCTGCCGACGGGCGCAGGCGCGTCGTCAAGCCGCGCCTCGTAGGACCAGCCCGCGGTTTGAGAGATCGTGAAGGTCGCCTGGTCGGCATAGACCGTTTTGTCCGCGACCCCGCTCACCGTGATCTGGGCGAAGGCGGCGGGGCCGAGTAAGAGCGAGCAGAGAACGAGCGTGACGAGTCGGTTCATGGTGGGCAGGGATTCGGGTTAAAGGCGGCAGGAAGCAATGGGACAGTCGCGCGCAGGAGTTGGAGGCAAGTTCGCATCGCAGCCTCAGTGGCGAACGCGGAGACGCAGAGCACGCAGAGTCTCGCGGTGAAGCCCTTGGGCCAGCTTCACCGATCGGCGAGGAGCTTGCCCACCCTCACACTCCGCGTTCCGCCGCGTTCTCTGCGTTGCTGCGTTAGGGCCCGTCTGGTTCAATTGCATAAGCACCGGTCAAGGCAACGCCGGCGTGACCAGCCGATAGAAGCGGTTGGTGGTTGGCGGATTCGGGTCATGGATCGTCACCAAGCCCGTCGTGTCCAGCGGGGCAAGATCCGTCAGCCGATGCCAGGTGCCGGAGGAAAGGCTCGTCGTCTCCAAGATTGTGTAACTGCGGCCAGCTACGGCCTCGAACCGGAGGTCCGTCCCGCCGTGGTTCGGCGTCGCCGAAATCAGGGCCAACATACTCGCGGCGCTCTGCGGGTCGGTGCCGGCCAGGTATTCCTGCCGGTTGCTGAAGCCATCTTTGTCGGGATCGAGTAGGGCGTCATCCATGGATTTGTTCAGACCGTGCGCGTCCTCCCAATCATTGGGCAGGCCGTCGCCATCCGCATCGCCACCGGGGTTGAATCCAGCCGAGGGCAAGGCGGCAAACCAGTTGGTGGGATCGTTGCCGTACGCCGCGAGCGTCAAGCGCTGGAGCGACAGGCCGAAGCCGTCGGCATGCGTCGGCCACGGCGAAAGATCCGAGTAGGCGACACGCTCAACCAGAACGTAAGGCACAAAGCCAAAATCCATCGGCGTCGTCTGGGGATTGTCCGGGGCGTAGAGTTCCAGCGATTCGCCCGCGTTGTCGAGCCGGCCGGTGGATGGGCCGACGAGCGTTCCGTTGGTGCCGTAGGCCGCACGGAAAGCGGCCACCTCCGTGGCGTTCGTGGCGGGATCGAAGCTGACGAGCAACAGGAAACCGCCCGGCGGGAGGCTGTGGCTGCTGTTGAAATCGAAGTCCACACCGCCGCGCAACCGCCAGCCGTTCGTGGAATGGTAGGGATCGTACAGCGGCACCGCGGACGAGGTGAGGTTGTAGAGTTCCACAAACTCGTCGCGAGCGTTGTCGTTCGTACCAAGCACCAGCGGGTGGTACATGATCTCGGAAATGATGACCGGGCCGACGCGCGGCGCCGCGTTGGGTGCGCCGGCCCCGGTGCGGAATACGGAGAGCTGATTCGTCGGGCTCGCGGCGGTGACACTCGTGCCAAGCGAGAGCGACTGCAGGGCGGCGAAATCCGCCCCCCCGCTGGTGGGCACGCGGCCGAATGAAACCCCGTTGAACTGAGACCCGTACTTCGCACGATCGCGGAAGCCGCTGAGCAGGCCGTTGGGGTCCGTAGCGCTAAGCCATACCGAGTCGCCCTTCGCCGAACTAAAGGAGAAGCTGCCCGGGAAACCCGGCTCGGGATTCAACTGGTATTCGTAGAAGACGACGGAACCGTCCGGCGCGAGCACCGTGCCGGCCGGTATATGAAACTTGCGCAGTTCATCCTTGTCGTCGCTGAGCCACCAGCCGCTGATGTCCACCGGCTCGGGGCTCGCATTGTGCAATTCTATAGCATCTTCGAGCGGCAGGTCGGTGTGCGTCAGAACCTCGTTGATGAAGACATTCGTCAAGGCCAGCCAGTTGGGTTCGCCCGCAGACGGTGTGCTGAAGAAAGTGCGGTTCGCCGAGCCGTCCGGGAACCGGCCCTCGGAAATGCCCGCCGTTTGCGCGCCGAATGTGATGGTGTCAATCGCCGGTGACGTGCCGGGCGGGAACAGGCCGATGGCCTCGCCCCCGGCATCAAGGGAGAAGGCGACATGATCCGCGCCCTGTGCCGTGTCGCTGTCAGCGATGAACTTCAGGAAACCGTTCGTGGCGGTGCCGATGAACGAGAGCGGGGCGATGGGATGTTTTGTCCGATTGTTCAGCTTGTCGGTGAGACAAAGTCCGCCGAGGGCAACGGGTTGCAGGCCCGGGTTGTAGAGCTCGAACCAATCCGGTCCACCCACCACGGTGGCGGCCCATTCATTGATGCGCACCTCCACCGCGCTGCCCGATTCCGCCGCGATGTTCCCCGACTCCGGGGTTGGCAACGCGAGCGACCAGCCTCCGGTCGCGTCTGGCACGCGGGCTAGAGAGAAGCCGTCTGCCTGCGGGCCGAAGACCACGCTGTCGAGCAGCGTGGCAATCGCGTTGTAGAGATAGACGGCGTCCCCGGTGTTGTTCAAACCGAAGCCGGTGTTGAGCAAACCGGCGCCGTTGGTGGAGGCCGGAGCGTTGCCATCGAACTTCACAAGGCGTCGCTCTCCGGCGAGCAGGGTAAGGCCGGCGGGGAACACCCAGCGGTGCAACGCAGGCGAATCATCCGTCAGGCTCATGCCGCCGAGCGCGATGCTGGCCGGCGAGGGGTTGTAGAGTTCGACCCAATCCGAAATCGAGCCGTCGCTGTTGGTCAGCGTGCCCGGGGCGGCAAGCACTTCGTTCAAGACCAACGAACTCGTGATGATGTTCGTGATCAAACGCGTGGCTTCGAGTGCCATGCCCCAAACGATGTCGGAACTACCGGAGCTGACTTGGTGGACTTCGACCGCGACGTGGTTCGTGCCGGCCTTCAGGAACTGAGCAGGAAGGATCACACTCTCCAAGGCGGCCTCACCCACCGTGCGTGACGCACGCGTTGAGTAATTGAACGTGCTACCCTCCATCCCGAGGGGCGGTGTCATGGAGCCGTTGAGGTAAATGACCGCGCCATCATCCAATACGGTCCGCGCTGTGAGCGTGAAGCCCGCCGGGTTGGTCGGCATGTAGAACGTGGAGCGGAAGTAGTAGGTGATGCGGCCGAGCGTGAGCGGCGTGTTTTTGGGCGCCGGCAGCGCGGAACTCTCGACATACAGCAGCGCCGGCCCGGTGGGCCAAGCGGAGGCATTGTAATTCGTGGCATACCAGTTCACGGCGGAGAGATCGGCCGTTTGATTGAAGCTCCAGGTGTTGGTCATCGGCATGAGTGCGATGGTCTCGGCGGTGACCGACGTGAGGAAACCCGGGTTGCCCGTGCCGGGGGTTGGGTTGGCAAAGACGGTAAACTCCCCGGCGCCGTTCGGGCTGCGGCCTTGCGACTGGCCGGCGGTTTGCGGGCCGTAGGCGATTTGATCAATCAAGGCCAGGTCCGGCGCGAACAAGCCGATGCGCCCCTGCTCGGGTGACAGCTTGAAATTCAGATGCGCTGGGCCGGCAGCGATGTTGCCGTCCGCCTTGAACGTGATGAAGCCGGCGGCGGGAACGAAACTGTGTGCGGCGATCTCATGCCGGGTCGGGAATCCATCGGGCGAATCCGTGAGGAACAGCCCGCCCAGTTGGACCGGGATGGGCTCGGGATTGTAAAGCTCGATAAAGTCGGCGGCGAGCAGCGCCGAACCCGAAGCGAGCCATTCGTTGATGCGCAACGCGGCGGGTTCGCCCACAGGCTGGGCGATATTCGCGCCGCCGAAAGTGGGGATGCATGCGCCCCAGTTTCCGTCCGCCAGGCGACCCAGTGCCAGGTCGCCCACTTGGAGGCCGAAACTGACGGAGTCCAGCAACGCACCCCCGCGAGACGGTGCGTCAAACAGGTAAAGAGCATCGCCGTCGGTGTTCAAACCGAAGCCCAGGTAACGGGCGGGATCGGGGCCAACGTCGGCGAACAACACACTGAATTGCCCGGCCCCGAGTGTTGTGCCCGGCACGAAGGCGAATCTGTACGGCTGCGTGGGATCGTCCGTCAGTCCCATGCCGGAAAGATCCATCGTGGTGCCGCCGAAATTGTACAACTCCACCAGGTCCGGCGCTTCGCCGTTGGTGAGGAGGGTGCTGACGTTGCGGGCGAGGAGTTCGTTGAGCCGTACGCCGGCCAGCGCGGTGTTCACCGTCCACCTGCGGGATCCGGTGGGTGCGTTCGTGGATTGCCACTCGCCTGCGTCATTCCGCCCGACGGCTTGAACCGTGTAAGACCCGTTGCCGAGCCCGCTCAAGGTGATGGGCGTCGCGATCGGCGTTTCCGCACTCCATGCGCCCTCATTGATACGGTGCCGGTAGTGGGTGTAGCCGGAGCCCTGCGGGAAGCCGGCGGTCGGCAGGCCGTGGCCCGTGATGACCGTGCCGACGGTTAGCGTCGCGCTCGTGGCGGTCGTGGGCGAAACCGGCTCGCCGGAAATCGTGACTCCGCGCGGAATCACCGCTCCCACATCCGCGTGATTTGGTCCTGCCCCAAGGGCAGGCGACCCGGATCGGAGGCTGAACCAGTCCCACATGACTTGCGCGTGCTCCCAGGTGGCGAAGTGGACTTCGGCGTTCGAGGGGACGTACTTCAAGCGCGCATCGTTCGTGGTGTTGCCACCGCCGGGGCCGGTCCAGACGAAGGGCATCACGTTGTTGCTCATCGTGACCGTTGAGACGGTATCGTCGTAGTCCCGCAATAACGCCTCGGCATCCACAATCACGTTCCCTTCGAGGTAGCTACCCCGTCCTCCGGTCGTGCCGTCATCCGCGAAGTTGACGACGGCGGAGGCTGTGTCCACGCCCCCGGCTTTCGTGGTGTGAACAATCGTGTTGTTGAGCAATGTGTAGAAATTCCCTTGCTTGGCCGTAGCCGCATGGTCGCAGTCGAAGATCAAGTTGCGGACCATCGTGATTTCGGATGTGGCGCTGCCACTGTTGCCGCCTGAAACCGCACTGGAACTGTCCGGTGCGCCGTTGCGATGGGTGTGGAGGAAAATGTTGCCTTCGATCCACGCATCCGTGCCGTCAAGGTCCAGCAGATCGTCCCCGCTGCCGATGAAAACGTTGTCGTAGAATTGAAGGATCGGTTGGCCGGCATCCCGGTTGCCGCCGGTGAAGTCCACCACGTCGTTGTAGCCGTTGGCGGCGCCGAAGAAGCATTCGCGGATGATCCCGCGCCCGCCCGCCTTGATGCCCTGCGTGCCATGCACCAGTTCGAAGGCCGCCGTCGCCGTGGGGAACACGCAACGGCTAACCTCGAAGGATGCACCGTCCAGCGCGAGGTACTGGCGGGCCGCGTTGCCAAACGTGACATGATCCAGCCGGATGGTGCCGCCGGCCACCTCAAGGCAAGGACTGCTGCCGTGGCCCTCGAAGTGGGCAAAAGCGATGCGCGATTCCGGCGAACCAACCGCGCCATTGATGACGAGGTGACCCCAACTCGCCGCCGAGCCCGGCACGGTGCCAAACCAAACCGGCGCTAGCGCCGTCCCCTCGGCGAGCAACCGCCCGCCGTTGGCCACGGTGAAGTTGACGTTCGATCCCAGATACACCGTCGTGCCCGGTTCGATGGTCAAGGTGACATTGGCTGGAACTGTCAGGCTGCTGGCTACACTGTACGGGCCAGCCGCGGCTGTCCAGGTTGCGTTGGTGGTGATGTTGCCGCCGACGGTCTGCACGCTGGTATCATCGTACCAGACCACCACATTCGTCCGCGCGATCTCGGCCCCGCCGCCATCCAGGCACCGCACCAAGACGCGGTTCAAGCCGGGCAACAGAGAAACCGTGTTGGTCCAGCGCCCTTCCCAAACCGACCAAACCGCCTGGCTGCCGCCGACCAGGACGGTTTTCGTTTCCAGGGCGTTGGCCGCCCCGCGCAAGAGGGCGGTGGGGCTGGTGGTGCGCGGATAGCCATTGCTCAGCGCCAGTGAAGTGGTGGCAGTGAAACTCAAGGGAAGTTGGCCAAGGATGGACGCCCGCCGGGCGGCGGCAAAGTCCTTCATGTCGGAAATGATGCTCTCCGGCACCCAGCCGCCAAGGGTCTGGTCCAGCATGGGATCGAACTGCGAGGCCGAAAAGGTCGTGTCGCACAGCCGCTTCAGTTCTCGGAAGTAGAGCGGCGCAGTCTCCGGATGGCGCAACAGGCGGCGGGCGAAGTTGGCGCGCTGGCTCGAGGAACTGCTGGCCGGCGAATCCACCACGCGCCAGATTGAACGGTTCACCTCCATGGACGAATCTCCCTGGCCGAGCACGGTGTCGAAGTCATGGGGCACGAGGCGGAAGCGTGGGTCCATCATCCCGCGGTACATCGCGTAATCGTCCCCCACCCCGACCGGCAAGCCGTTTTCAGAGTAATCCAGGGCGCCAACGACCGCAAAGTACCGCAGGAACATCTCAAGGTTCGCAATCTGGCCGACCGCTTGAACGTAACTCTCGTCCGGTGTGTTTGCGGACAGGGCGTAAGTCAGCGCGATCAGGTCGCTCCAATCGTCTTCGCTGGCGTTGGAGGTCTTAAAATACCCGCCCGAAGAGGCGTTGGTGTAATTCCACACGTCCGTCCCCTCATGGTCGAGATTGGCGTACCACGGGTAGATCGAAGCCCGATAGACGTTCCCGCCGCCATCCTCTGGGAAATGATGGTGAGCCCATTCGTTGTTAATGGGCTCAACGAGCACGTAGGACCCGAACCCCGCCCCCGTGGAACTGCCGTTTTGCGGCAGGCCGCTGCGTGTGTAGTTGCGCCCGTTCAACCGCACTTGCACGACGCGGGCTTCCGCCGCAGCCAGGCCGGACTGGAGCGCAAAAGCGCTGCCGGCCATCTGCGCGTGGATGAACTGCACGTTGAGATTGATCGCGCTCAGTTCGTTCCACATCCGGTCGGTCGGGATGTTGACGCGCCAGTTTGGCGGGGTGCGGCTGCGCGAGCCCTCGCCGCGAACGCGCACGCCGACGTTATGGCGGACCTTCTCTCCGGTCCCATCGGCACTGATGAATGTGCCGTTCATCTCGGCATTGCTGTCCTCGGTGCTCTGCCCCCCGGGATCATTCATGAGCAGTTCAAACTCCTCGCGTTCCGTCCCCGTCAGAACGAGCCGATACATGGGCTGGCCGGCGTTCGAGAGACTCGGCGGATCGAGATCATCGTCCACCTGAAGGAGCGCATTGCAGGTTTGGGCGAATGCCCCGTCCAACTGCCGCGCGGGCGCGGGCCAGGTGCGCGTTTGGGCCTGCGCATCCGTGGCTGAAACGTAGAACTCAATCACTGTCCCGTTGGTTTGCGCCGGCAGCACCGCGCCGAAGAGGTGATCACCAGCCAACCCGTCGCCGTGCGCACCATCATCAATCATCGGGATCGCCGCAAAGCCGACCGGGTTCGGGCCGGTGTGGTTGCGATAGTGCAGGGAGACGCTGCCACCCGCCGCCTGCTCGTCCAAGACCCGGGCGGAGATCGTAATCGGATCGGTGGGTTTGGGAATGGGCGGGTAATGGCTTGCGTCGAGGATCAGCGGGGCGACGTTCGCGGCCGCGACGGAGTTCGCAAATCCCGGCGTGCCGTTGGTCACGGTGCTGGGCAGCCAGTTCTGGCCCGCATCGTTCGACAGGACAGGATTGACCAACTCCAGAGAACGCCCGCCTTCCGCGGCGCCGGTGGCGGTATTCAAATCGGTACCGTCGTGCGACGCGAACCATTTCCAGCCACGGAAGCCGTGATCCAGCGGTCCCCGTTGCCGGATGGCCCAATCGCCCGCGTCGGCGTAGCTCACCTCATTGACGCGCCGGCCGGCGCCGTCGCGCAGGGTGAGGGTTTCGCGGGTGTTGCTCAGTTGCCCCTGCCAGTTGCCGATGACGTTCGTCACCCCCGGGTACTTGGCCGCGAAGTTGGTGAGATTGGCCGCCACGACCAGACAACCTCCTGCTGGAAGCGTCAACGTGGTGACCGGCGCGAAACCGGCGCCCGCCACGGTGAGCGCATTCGAGAACGCAAGCCCCACCCCGCCGCTCAACGACCAGGCCACAATGTTCGTTGGTGCGTTGCCGGTGTTGAGCAACTCGAGGTATTCCTCCCGAACCTCTTCCGAGGCCGGGTGATACATGATTTCATTCAGCACGACTTCCGCCGACAAGGAAACACAGCTGATCAGGAACAACGCTCCCACCAGACCACACCAACGATTAAAGCACGACATCATAACCATTCTTCCTCCTTTTGGAGGCGCCGCAAGCCAAATAAAAGCAGACACTCGATGGAGGAAAATTGTACATGGCCGTCCCCACTGGCTGGCGACTCCGATACCGGGTCGCCATAAAAATCCACGCTTTTCTTACGCACGCTGTTCGGCCAACAATGAGGCCAGTCGCTATGAACACACTCCGTCATCTCGCCATGCTGGCCGGCTGCAGCAGTCTCCTCAGCAATGCGTATGCCCAACCCACCCTCGCTGAGTCGCCGGTCCTCGCTCCCGGCGCGAAGCTCCAGAAGCTCGCTGGCGATTTCAGATTCACCGAAGGCCCCACCTGTGACAAGGAAGGCAACGTCTTCTTCACCGACCAGCCGAACAACCGCATCATGAAGTGGAGCGTGGACGGCCAGCTCTCCACGTTCATGCAGCCCGCCGGCCGTGCGAACGGCATGTTCTTCGACGCGCACGGCGATTTGATCGCCTGCGCCGACGAAAAGACCGAGCTGTGGTCCATTACGCCGGATGGCAAACACACCGTGCTGGCCAAGGAATACGAGGGCAAGAAGCTCAATGCACCCAATGATGTCTGGGTGCGGCCCGATGGCGGGCTCTACTTCACCGACCCGTTCTACAAACGCGATTGGTGGGATTACAAGGACCGACCGCAGGACGGCGAGCACGTCTATTTTCTCTCCGCCGACCGCCGGACGCTCAAGCGCGTGACGACCGACCTCCTCCAGCCCAACGGCATCATCGGCACGCCAGACGGCAAGACGCTGTTCGTGGCGGACATCCGCGCGGGTAAGACTTACGCCTACGACATCCAGCCCGACGGCACGCTGGCGAACAAGCGCCTGCGGTGCGAACTCGGCTCAGACGGCATGACGCTCGACACTGAGGGCAACCTCTACCTTACCGGCAAAGGCGTCATCGTATTCGACCCGATGGGCAAGAAGATCGAGCAGGTCCCAGTTCCGGAAGGTTGGACCGCGAACGTCAGCTTCGGAGGCAAGGATCACAAGACGCTGTTTATCACGGCCAGCAAGGGATTCTATTCCATCCGGATGAAACACGCCGGAGCGAACTCCGCGAAGTGACGCGCGACGCCGAGAATTTGGGCGAGCTGCTCGCGTAATCCCCGGTCGTCTTCGACGATGGCCACTTGCTTGATCATGAGGTCACGAATCCAGCTTCATCATGGGGCGCGGCGACCTCTGTCGCCATCCCCGAAACCGGGGGCGCCGGACGAGATCTGAGGGCGAGGACGCCACTGGCAGGCGCAGGCAATCCACGTGCCGGCGCCCGCGCGGCTCTCGATGGCGAAGCTCCCGCCGATGCTTTCCAAGCGCCAGGACAGCGTTGAGCTCGAAGAGCGCTGCGACAGGGACTTGGTACAGTCCGTCTGCCCGAGAAATGCGAAGGGGCAGGTTCAGGAACTGGCCCCTCCCGCTTTGGCTGAACCCAGAAGTCGCTACTTCTTGGCCGGCGCATTGGTGGCTTGCGCCGCCAACTGGTCTTGCTGCTTGTTCCACTTGTCCACCAGAGAATTGTACTCCTCCACGGCCTTGTTCAGCTTCAGCACAATGCTGTTGCGTTCCTCGGCGAGTTTCTTCATTTCCTGATTCTGCTGGCTGATGGTGTCGTTCTGCCGTTGAATGTTCTCGTTGGCCTGCTTGAGCGCGTCCTTGTAAACCTCTACCTGCTTCATCTGGCGCTCGACTTCCGTCTGCGACTTGTCGAGGTCCTTCTCCAACTGAGCAATCTGCGCGAGGTTGGTCTTGATCGTGGCGCTGAGGTTCTTCTTGATCTCCTCAAGTCGTCCGATCTCCTCCTCACCACGTTTAACAACCCCATTCAGGTTCTGGATCGCCTCGCTCTTGTTCTGCACGGTGTCCGTCAGCCCTTGAATGTTCTGGCGGAGGCTTACCTCGCGCACCCACTGAAAGGCGATCAGCCCGCACAAGCCGAGCGCGATCACCATCAACAATGTTACCAAGAAAGTTCTCATGTCGTATCCAAGGCGGCTTGGCCGCCGGGCGGCCAAACTGGCAGTTCCGCCACTGAATGTCAAAGCGGCAGAATGGCCAAGGCGCGCATTTTCCTCGACCCACCACCGCCTGCCCCCGCTGGTCAATAAAGCAGGTACCGCTGCCGCCGTTTCCGGAACGCATCCTCCGTCGGTTGCCAGGAGGCCGCGATTTCGGCGGCGGTCTTCCCTTCCTGCAAAGCCTTCCGTGTTGCGTCCGTGCCGTTCACCTTGTCGAACATGCTAAAGCCGCGATTCGAATTCACCGCTTCTTGGAACACGTCGCGCCCGGCGACTTTCTTCAGCGCTTCCAGCCCGTAAAAACTGATCGCCGTGAGTGGTGCGTGGGCCGGGTCGGTGAAGAAGATTTGCACGCCGCCGAGGATTTCCTTCTCCAGTCCGAAGTAGTAAGGCTTGAAGGTGATCGGCTGGAAACGGACTCCCGGCAGTCGGTAGGCATTGAGGGCCTCAGCCAGCTTGTGCATATCCACGCCCGGCGCGGCGATGCACTGGAACGGCAGCGTATAACCGATGCCCGTGCTCACGGCCTTGCCACCCAACTCGCCGATCATCCCGGTCGCCACCTGAAACAGCGGTGACTCTCCGTGTGGCACGTGGGGCGACGTCGGCACCCACGGCAGACCCGTGTCGCGCCAGGTCATCGTCCGTTTCCATCCCTTGAGCGGCACGACGGTAAGCTTGCACGGCTTCTGGATCCAGCCTGCGCCGTTGATCATGCGCGCCAGTTCGCCGCAGGTCATGCCATAGACGTAGGGCACGTCCCATTTGCTCACAGCGGAGCGGAATTGGTCTTCGACCAGCAATCCTTCGATGCGCACGCCACCCAGCGGATTCGGTCGGTCGAGCACGATGAATTCGATGCCTGCTTCGCCGCAGGCTTCCATCGCCATGCCCATGGTGGTGATGTAGGTGTAGGAGCGGCAGCCGGTGTCCTGCAAATCATAGACCACGGCGTCGAGGCCCTGGAGCATCGCGGGCGGGGGTTTGTGTTTCGGGTAAAGCGAATGAACCGGCAATCCCGTGCGGGCATCGGTGCGGGTCTCCACACGATCTCCCGCCGGCACGTCGCCATATACACCGTGCTCGGGCGCAAACAACGCGACGAGTTGCACTCCGGGAGCCCTGCGGAGGACCTCGATGGTGGTTTCGAGGTTGCGATTGACGCCGGAAGGATTGGTGATGAGGCCGACGCGTTTGCCTCGGAGCACCTTGAAGCCGCTCTGGGCGAGGACTTCGTTGCCGAGTTTCACCGGGGCCGCATTCACACAGCCGGAAACCATCAAACCTGCCGCGAGGGCCAAAGTGACGACTAACTGTTTCATACAGTCAACCTAACGAACCGGTGGCGAATGCCAATGTTTTCGTTGGCGTGACCGAAAGCCACGCTGCGGAAGGCACTCCCAACCCCATCGGGTTGCCAGGCCGTTGGACAAGCAGCCCCAAGCGTAGTAAACTGCCCCGCGCCAGCCCGGGAAGGAACGCGCACCGCAAGCCTGACACGCCTTGCATTGCCGTCCGTTTGCAGTGGGACACTGGCCGCGTTGAATGAAAGACCGATTGGATGAGTATATTAACGGCGTGCAGCATCTCCCGCCGACCCCGACCCTCATGGTGAAGCTGCTCGCGTTGTTCAAGGAGCCGGATCTGGACATTGACCAGGTGGTGGAGTTGATGAGCCATGATCCCTCCCTGACAGCGGAAATCTTGAAGCGCTGCAATAGTGGGTATTTTGGTGGCGCCGAGCCGGCCTCGGACATGTTTGAGGCAGTGACCCGGCTCGGGTTCTACGAAGTTTATCAACTGGTGGTGGCCTTGTTCGGAGCGCGGGCCCTCGCTCAGCCGCAGTCCACTGGCGGCATTGATGTCGCCGCGCTGTGGCAGCACTCGGTCATCGCGGCCGTTGCCGCCGGCATCATCGCGAAAGATGTGGGCGAACCGGAAGGCGTCGCTTTCACCGCTGGGCTGCTCCACGACGTCGGCAAGGTCGTCCTCGCCTCTGCGGAAGGGGACCGGTATGCCGAAGCGGCGCAACAGGGCGGGCCGGCCGGTCCGTCGCTGGCGAACGTCGAGCGGGCCTTGTTCGGGTTCGATCATACCGAGGTCGGCGCCCGGTTGCTCGCACGCTGGGATTTGACCCCTGATGTCATTGCCGCGGCCCGGCATCATCATCAACTGGCCGGGGCCGAGCCGCACACGCGACTCGCCGCGACGGTGCAACTCGCCAACACCATGGCGCATGGCGCTGCGGCCTCTCCCGCCACGGCTCCAGGCGAATGGCTGAACATCCCCGAAGCGCTCGCCGCCCTGCGCTTCACTCCGGCGCACGCCGACGGACTGTTGGAAGAAACACGCGCAGGCCTGGATCGTGCCAATGGGCTGATGTCCGCTTGATCCGCTTCCTGCCACGCCCTTCGCCTTGCGGGCTGGTTTTCATCGTTGAGCCCGCACCCACAGGTCGGTACTTTCGTTCCGATGAAAGTACTGGTTACTGGCGGTGCGGGTTATATCGGGTCCATTTGCACAGAAATGCTCCTCACCAGAGGGCATGAGGTTACGGTGTACGACAATCTGGCCCAGGGCCATCGCTCGGCCGTGGACGAGCGCGCCCAATTCGTCCACGGCAAGCCGGAACAGTCGGGCGACATCGCGGCAGCAGTGGCGGCGGCCAAGCCCGAAGCCGTGCTGCATTTCGCCGGCGACATCCTCGTGGGCGAATCCATGCAGCAACCGGGGCGGTACTTCCGCAACAACGTCAGTTGCAGCCTTGAGTTCCTGGACGCCGCGCACCGCAATGGCGTGAAGAAATTCGTGTTCAGCTCCACCGCCGCAACTTACGGCCTGCCCGAGCGCATGCCCATCACCGAAGACACGCCACAGCTCCCGGTCAATCCCTACGGCGAGGCGAAGTTGATGTTCGAGAAGATGCTCAAGTGGTACCACCAACTCCACGGGTTGGAGTTCGTTGCCTTCCGTTACTTCAATGCCGCCGGTGCGACGGAGAAATACGGCGAGGCGCACCGGACCGAAACCCACTTGATCCCGAACGTGCTCAAAGTCCCGCTGGGCCAGAAAGCCAGCGTGGACATCTTCGGCACCGACTATCCGACGCCCGACGGCACTTGCATCCGGGATTACATCCACATCGTGGATTTGGCTGAGGCGCACATCCTGGCGTTGCAGCCAGGCAAGTGCGGCTTCTTCAACCTCGGCAATGGCGATGGGTACTCCGTCCGGGAAGTGATCCGGACTTGCGAGAAGGTCGCCGGCAAGAAGATCTCGGCCATTGAAAAGCCGCGGCGCCCCGTCGATCCCCCGCGGCTCGTGGCGTCCGCCGAGAAAGCCATGCGCGAGCTCGGCTGGAAACCGAAGTTCTCCAAGCTCGAAGACATCGTCGCCACGGCCTGGGCGTGGCATCAGAAGCACCCGCACGGCTATCCGGACTGAACTGGCTGGTCAAGACCGTCGCTTCTGCAACTCCGGTCAACCGGCGTCTGGAACATCTTCAACCGATTCATGGCCGCCGGGCTCGGTAGAAGCGAGCCGCCCCAGGCGCCGCTGGTTCGCCGATGAATTCAATGCGCCCGGCTGCAGCAACGTGGCTCCAAAGCGTCACCCAATCGAGGAGGTTGGTTGAAGTTTCGACGAGGTAGATTTGATAGGGCTCGCCGGAAAAGCTCAAGAAAGGCGACCCGTCTGAAAGGAATCTGATACCCAGCCTCTGATCAAGCACGTCTTCCACGGGTGTCACCTCGAAACTGACTTCCAGGCTGTTGCTCGCTCCATGCGCATCCGAAACCAGAAACTCGCACGAGTCGTCACCAAAGAAGTCCGGGCGCGGCTGGTAGGTGAACTGGGGCGCGGCGACCGTCAATGTCCCGTGCCTAGGGCGGCGGAAAGTGGTGTAGGTCATCGGATCGCTTTCCGGATCCTCGACCGCGAGTGTGAATCCCAGGATCGTATCCTCCGCCAGCGTGAAGTGCTGGTTCTGAACGCGTGGCGGGTCGTTGACGGGCCGCACGTTCAGCGCAACGGAACGAAGCGCCAGCCCGCCCTGCACATCGGTCGCCTTCACCTCAATGGTGGTTGTGCCGTTTTGATCGGTCGCGGGCTGGATGCGTAGCGACCGATTTGTCCCCGTACCGGAAACGCTCAGCCCCGCTGGTGGCACGAGCACAGAATCCGAAGCGTGAGCGCTGAGTATGATGGCGTTTGCGTCTCCGTCCGGATCGTTGACCGCGAGCGGCACTTCGAGCAGGCCGTCTTCGTCCATCGCCTGGTTCGGCACTGCACCCAGGAGTGGCACTTCGCCAAAGGTACAACTCGCTTCGGTTGCGAACGCCGAGCCTGCGTAGCAGTTGTCCACAGCCTGGACGCTCCAGTAGTAGGTTTGACCACGCTGCAAACCACTCACCAGTTTGTGGGTTAGCCAACCGGCGTTTCCCGTCTTGGGGACGAGCCGCCAACCATCCGCAGCAGACATCGGCGAAAGCACGTCCACCGCGCCCATAGCGGAACCGATGCGCACGTTGTAGGTGAGTCCGGCGGTCTGCTCGGCGTCCGTGGCCGGCTGCCAAGAGAGGAACACGGTGTTGCTTGTGAACAGCGCCTGAAGTTCGCGCGGCGCGGACGGGGGCGAATTCGACTGCGGCTGATCGTTGAGGTAAAGGGGTGTCGAGGGGTAATCCCACTCGCCGCTAATAAGCAGGTCTAAGTCGCCGTCGTTGTCCACGTCAGCCCACGAGGCGGACCCGGATCTGAAATCCAGAAAGGGCGTGGTGACGACCGCCCATGTTCCGGTGGCTTGGCTTTGAAAGAGTCGGGTCCGGTCGTTGATCTCATAGCTGGACGACAAGACGTCAAGAAAGCCGTCGTTGTTGAAATCACCCAACGCCACACCGTCCGGCGACCGGTTACTTTGGAGAGGCTCGCCCCACGAAACAAACGCTCCGCCCTTTGTGTTGCGCAACACTCGCAGATTCGGGCTCGCATCGGCGCTCTCCAAAACATCCGGGCGACCGTCATTGTCGAAGTCCGCCCAGCCTCGGCGCACGCCGGTCCACGGCACAGGGGCGTTGGTAAACTGCCCGCTTCCTTGGCCCGTCAACCGCACGTCCTGCCAGGCAAAGCCGTTGAACTGCCTGAGCAAGAGGTCCAGGTTCCCATCTCCATCCACGTCCAACCAGGGCCCAACGCCACCGGACGCCAGCAAGCCCGCATTTGCGATGGTCTGCGGGAAGGAGGTCACACTCCGAAAGCGACCGTTGCCGTCGTTGTGCAGCACCACGCTGGCAGATGGCTGCCCATCCCAGGTTTCTCCCGACGACACGATGTCCAATTTGCCGTCGTTGTCACAATCACCCCAAGCCGCCGGGCCGTAGCGTCCGGTGAGGCTGCTCGCCAGTTCAAACTGACCCCTGCCGAGGTTTCGGTAAATGCGAAACACCAATCCGTCGGCGTACCAGCCGCGTCCATGGATCAGCAGGTCCAGATCGCCATCGTTGTCGAAGTCACCCCATTCCACGCCGCCGCCGTCCACGGTTGGGAAGTCGGTTTCGGCTTTAACGAAGACGCCGTTGCCATCGTTACGATAGATGGCCGTCTGGTTGATTCCCTGTCCGGACAACGCCAAGTCCAGATCGCCGTCATTGTCGTGGTCCCCCCACGCCATCCAACCTGACGCCACGCCCGCAAATGGTGTTGAGCGCAAACGAAACATCTGGCGGCGCAAGGCCAGCAGGAAGCTGGTGCTGGTCGTGGCGCCATGCGGGTCACGGACCGTGACGGTGATGGTGGTCTCGCCCTCCTGCGGGGCGCCGGCACGGATGGTTGCCAAGCGGTTTGTGCCGACGCCGGAGAGCACAATGTTCGTGGCCGGCACCAGCGCCGGATTGCTGGAGGCGGCGCTGAGTTCCAGTTGGTCCGCCGGCGTATCCGGATCGTAGATGGTGAAGTCGACCGCCGTGGCTTCGGCGGAGTAGAGATTGGTCTGGTCTGGGATCGCGGAAATGAACGGCGAGTCGTTCACATTCTTCACCGTGAGGAGGAAGCTGCGTGTCGCGCTTGCCCCAACGGCATCCGTGGCTTCCACGGCGACCTTGGTTTGCCCGGTCTGATTCGTGGCGGGCAGCAGCGTGAGAGTGCGGTTCGTCCCGCTGCCGCCGAAAAGAACGTTGGCTACCGGCAGCAGGAACGGGTCTGCCGACAAGACGCGCAGCCGCAAGTTCTCCGCCGGCGTGCGATCGTCATGAACGATGAATGTTAGCGTGAGGGCGGTCTCCTCGTCCGTGGTTTGGTCGGCGATCTCGCTAATTACCGGTGGCTGGTTGCCCGGCAGATTTACGACGTAGTCTTGCTCGGACGCAAACGCCCCGCCGATGTAACAATTGTCCACCGCCTGCAC
>CAYJNU010000077.1:0-23265 GCA_964371005.1 uncultured Verrucomicrobiota bacterium
GCCTTGAGGCCCGCAGCACCGCGATACAATGGTCCACGGAATGCCGCGCGCTGATGCCACTTTTCGGCTCCAGTGATCCGCTTGCCTGCAACGGGTTGCAACGGGTTGCTTCGCCGCCTGGCCGGTGATACACTGGTGGCAAAATGGCACCAGGCCAGATGAGACACTATGCCAACGATCGTTGAAGACAAGAGCCGCATTACCGCCCGCGTGCCGGCGGAACTGCGGGACACTTTGGAGCAGGCCGCCCAACTCCAGGGCGCGACCTTGAACCAGTTCGTGGTTCAATCCGCGTTCCAAGAGGCCCAGCGGATTGTGGAGCGGGAAACGCTCATTCGCCTTTCGCAGCGCGATGCCCAGAAGGTATTCTCCCTCTTGGACCATCCGCCGAAACCCAACGCCCGGTTGACCGAAGCCGTCAAAGCCTGCCGCGCCAAAGTCCGTGTATAAGATCGAACTGCTCTCCCGCGTACACGATCGGGAAGGTTTCGATTGCGGCAGCGAGCCGCTGAACACCTACTTCCGGCAAACGGCGCGCCAGCATACCGAACGGGGAGTCTCCCGCACCTTCGTCCTGGTGGAGGAGAACGCCCGCGAACCCAAACCCGTGCTCGGTTTCTTCACCCTGAACATCTGCCAAATCCGGGCGGAGGCGCTGACGCCCGAGTTGGCGCGCAAGCTCCCGCGGGAGGTGGCCGGCATCAAGTTGGGCCGCTTGGCTATTGCTGCCGACCGGCAACAGCAGGGGCTTGGACGGATGCTGCTGGTGGCGGCGATGATGAAGGTGGTGGAGGTTTACGAGTCAGCCGGCGGCATCGGGTTGTTTGTGGATGCGAAGGACGAGGCGGCCAAGGCCTACTACGAACGGTTCGGCTTCGTCGCGCTGCCGGACAATCCTCTGCACTTGTTCCTGCCGCTTGCAACGCTGCGGAAGGCTCTCGCTGACGCGACCTGAACGAGCGTCTCAAGTGGCCGCCAGATACCCCAATTCGCGTAAGGACACATAATCGCGCGGGCGTTCTTCGGTTCGCCGTCCGAGAATGATGTGGTCCAGCACCTCGATGCGCAGCAACTGGCCGGCGCGCATCAGGTCGCGCGTCACACGAATGTCAGCTTCCGAAGGCGTGGGGTCGCCGCTGGGATGGTTATGTACGAGCGCGATGGCCGCCGCCCGCCGGGCGATAGCTGGCGCGAAGACTTCGCGCGCATGCACGAGAATGGTATCCAGCGTTCCTTGCGAGATGTTCTCCACGGCAATCAACCGTCGCCTTGTGTTCAAAAAGACGACTTGGAAGTTCTCCACGGTGTAGGTGCGGTTCTGTTCCCGGAGAAGGTTGGCAATCTGCTCGGGGGTATCCAGCACCGGTGATTCGGCGTAGGACTCGCGCGTGAGCCGTTGCGCCAGCAGGAACGCCGATTTGATGGCTGCGGCCTTCGACTTGCCAATACCCTTCACCAACTGAAGTTCGCAAAACGACGCCTGCGCCAGGCTCGTCAGACCGCCGTATTGCTTCACCAACGCCTCGGCCACCAAGGGGCCAGCCAGGTTGGCCAGCAATTCCCTGTTGTTCGCATGTTCGAGCGCATCCATCGAATCCTCCTCGATTCGGGGGATTGTAACACTGTCTCGTTCGCTAAGGAACCAACGCGCCGGAATTAAAATGCCCAATCATTCCGCCACGTTGCCGGGATGGCGGCTCAATCCATCTCAAGCCAGTTGACTTGATAACGCGGTTTGCGGCATGGATCGCACTGGGTAGAAGCGAGGTTCCAATTCAGGTTGTCATCCGTGGCAGGCCATTGACGCTGCCCTTTTCCAAACGCGATTTCCCTCCACACCGCTCCACTGTGGGGCAGTGCTGGTGAGGGGATGCTCTCCCATCGGACCGATAGGTGCCGCCATGCGCACGGCGGGAGAGTCACAGACCAGCGCACCCGGTTCAAGCCGGCGGCGGCAATGGAAAGAGGCATGTATGAGATGGAACGACACGACCAACTTCAAGGCCACGGCCTTGGAGAACGACACGCTCAGGCGTCAGGCCCCGAGCATCTTTGCCGCGGGACCGATGCTGGGCGTGAGCCAGCGCTACACGTTCGTCCCCACGGCACGGATTGTGTCCGGGCTGAGGGAATTGGACTGGGTGCCGGTGGATGTGGAGGAACAGCGCATTCGCACGGAGGCGCGGCGCGGTTTCCAAAAGCACCTGTTGCGCTTCCGGCGCGCGGAGCAGATGGCGACGCTCGACGAATGGAATGTGGAACTGGTGCTCGTCAACTCGCACGACGCGGGGTGTGCGTATCAGTTGCACGCGGGCATCTACCGGCGTATTTGCTCGAATGGGTTGGTGCTGAGCGAAGGTTCGTTCACCGCCATCCGCTTCCGGCACGCGGGTTTGGAGCCCGATGAGGTGGTTCAAGCCAGCCTGCGGCTGATTGAATTCATGCCGCGCGTGGGCGAACTGGTGAATCGCTTCAAGGCCCGGCGGTTGGATGCCGCGGAGTCGCGCCGCTTCGCTGAGACGGCGTTGTTGCTGCGGTATCCCAGCCTGGCCGAAGCGCCGGTGGACGCCGAGACACTGCTCACGCCCCACCGGCCTGAGGATGTGGGCAGTGATGTTTGGAACACGACGAACCGCCTGCAGGAGAACCTGGTGCGGGGCGGCGTGTCGGACTTCCACCGGGATCGGCGGGGCCGACTGCGTTCAGTGCGAGCGATTCGAGGCATTGACTCGAAGGTCAGCCTGAACAAGGGCCTTTGGGGATTGGCCGAGCGAATCACCGCTGGCGAACTGCCTCCGACGACCGAATCGCTGGCGGTGTCTGCGTGACTGCCAGGTTATTGCGAAGGTTGCACGGCTTTCGGGGATTGTGCCGCTTAAACAATCCTCACTCCAAAAGACTCTCCATCCTGAATCGCGTAGGCGACGTTTCATGCCGGCAGGGACACTTGGCGTTTCCAGCGAACTGCCTGCCCCCCTCACAGCCAAGCTGCCTTCGGAACGGTTGCGCCCCTTGCGTGGATCATCCGCCAGACCTGCTCCTGAATCCATCTCCCCATTCGCGGCCAAGTCATGCGATGCACAATGGCACCGTTGCCATCTGGCGGGAGCGGCACGCGCGGGGAATGCGCCACGAAGCGTCCGCCATCAAGCACCGCACTGACCTCGTGCATCGTGATGACGACATGCGTCTTGCCATCGCGGATCATATTCCCAATCGGGTCCGGCCCTGGATACGATGGCCAGGTCGTGTCGCTGTGGTGGAAATTGTAGAAGCCCAGCCGAGGCGCGGAGAAGATGTGTTTGGGGATCATCTGCCCGAACGTGGCCATCAGGCAGAGGTCCGGCGACCACTCCTCTGTGAACAGGCGCTCGAACTTCGGCGACTTCACGCGGCCACGATGAACCGGGATACCATGCTCCCGCGCCATCTGGGCGACCCATTCCTCCTCGGCCTTCGTGTGGACGTGCCGCCAGAGGCGCACGTCGGCATGGGTAAACGGCTGCTTCGGATCGTCAGTCGCCACGCCGGTCACAATGACGTGGCTGGCCAGCGGTTCGCGCAGGAGTTGACGGAGGACGTGGTAACCGCCGTGGAAACTGCCAAAGACCGCAACGCGGACCTTGGGTCTTGGCGCGTCGAGTAGATTGGGGAGGGAACGGAGTGGGCTGACTCCGCAAGGCGCCGCAGAGAGAACGGCATTCATGGCACGCGAGCGTTGCTGCGCGCAACCAACCGCGAGAACTGAAAGGGCGTGACCCGATCACACCCTCATCGGAGGCACGGCGAAGCGCCTATCGGGAAAGTGCGTCAAGCCACGCCCAAGGGAGGGCGTAGGCTTTGCGGCTTGGTCTCCCGATGAAAATTCGCCGTTTTCCGATGAGACCCGCAGCCGAAGCTACGCAAATCTATGTTGGCGTAGATGTCGATCACGCCGCGCGTTGGATCAAGTAGATTCTGCGAAAAACTGCGCTGCGCTCACGTCGCCCACTTCGCGCGATTCAGCGCCTTGAGAACTCCTGTCTTCCTCAGCACCCGTTCCACCGCCGCTACGGCGCGTTCACCTTCTCCAACGGCTTCCATGTGGCCGAACTCGCGGGCGCAATCCGAGCCAGCGGCGTCAGTTGTCGCGGGACAAGGCCAGAGACCCTGATCGGAGTGTTCGCTCGCCAGCCAATCGAGGATGTTCTGGAGGAAACGCGCGTTGTCCCCGTGGGGCAGCAATCCAAGCGGGCCAGACTCGAAGACGTGGGGGCCGCCGAAGAGCACGAATCGTCCTGCGCCGTGTCGCCCGATCACCGCGATGGGGAGCGACTCGAAACTGAGCCATCGTCGCGTTTGATCGTAGCTGATGCAGCCGCCACCGGTCGAAAGCGCCAACGGTCGCGCAGCCGCCCCTGACAGGAGCGAGAAGGTGGCGCAGGGGCGGCAGCGGACCTGCATCACCCCGGCGCGGAACCGGACGAGGGGCAGCGACCCCGCTGGAACATCGAAGTGCAATTGGAGCGGATTCGTCTCCCGCAGACTGCGCACGTCAATCACGGCGTCGTTGTTCAACCGGCAGCCGAGCGCGAGGGTGAGTTCGCCCAGGTTCGATTGGGTGAATGCGTCCCCAAAGCGGTAGGCAAAGGCCAGCAATCGTCCGCCTCTGTGAAGGAAGCCCAGCACGGCCTTGATGTCTTCGGCGGTGAACAAGTTGGATCGCACCCGGCGCCAGCGTTCTTTCCGCGCATCGTAGCAACCGGTCGGTGGTGGGATGATGAGCAAGCTGCTGTGCTCAAGCTGAGATGGCAGCGGCTCGCGGTCTGTGCGGCGGCAAAGGAAACCGCGCCGGCACAGGATTTCGGTCAGGCCGGCGAAGTTGGTTTGCAATTCCCGGGAAGGGAAACCGGTCTGCGCCCAGTTGGGCTGGCCGTGGCTGGCGTCGAACAAGGCCACGGGCGACGTGCCATTGGAACTCCTTTGCCATGTGGTCATGTTCATCTTGGTAACACCTCCGAATCGTGGTTGCGTTGAGCGAACAACCTGCACCGCGCGGTCTTGGGCCGGACCGCAAAGGGCGACTCTTGCACCCCATTGGCGGCTGCGTCGCCCGCGCCGACGGCCGGAGGGACCCCAACGAAGGAGAAACCGGTGTTGGCTGAGGACCGGCCCAAGTCTGCGCCACAGTCACACGCCGATGATCTCGGCGAGGAGTTGCACCTACCTCCATGTTTTCATAACACAGTTTTGGGACGCTAAGCAAATAGCCGGACTGGACGCCGGCACTGGGCCGAAATTCACATACAGTCCGCCCACTTCCGGCGCGCGCCGGGTCAGCTACACGCCAAGCTACTTTCCGGTGTTCGTCCTGAAATCGGCGGCGTAGCGCCAAAGCTGATCCTGCTGAAACGGCTCGGTGTGATGCAACCGCACGCCCAGCGTGGCATAAATCTCGTCCAGGAATCCCGTGAACCGATAGTTCACCAGCACCGCCGCCCCGCCATTCTGCCAAGTGTATTCTCGAAGAGAACGTCAGGAAGAAGGCTTAACGGCTGCCAAATACCCTGTTGCTTCTTCACGTAATACTGGCAGATCGAGACGATTTTGTCCCGTTCTCCGAGTCGGATGCGCTCACGGGTAATATTCCCCAGTTGGCGGTAAACTAAATCAGTAAATCCAGACGACGAAAGGAAGAGTCCGCCATCAGTTCGATCACGCGCATTGATCTCGACGAAGTCCGACACCTGCCTTGTGCCGGGACGGTCTCCCTTCCGCCAATGTTTGATCTCGATGTAGAACACCTTGGTTGAGCTTTGGACGAAGCAGTTTGCGACAACGTCCTTCCCTCCGTCCTTCGCTGGAGGTGTCAGTGTTACGGTAAAGCCGATTTTCTCCAATGCCACAGCAACCACACGTTCCAGATCACGCCATTCAACCTCATCAAGAGCCTGCGGCTGTTTCGCTATCAGTTCACAAAGGCTCGCTGCCATCATTCCGACAACGAAGGCAACACTGTTTGGCTCATCTCGCGTGGTCGAAAAGACTCCCCACCCCTCACCGACTTCTCTCACCGTCTTGAAAAATTCGTCTAGCTCGTCATTGGCAAGATCAGCAACTGGCTTTGCAGCACTCGGCGAGAAGTGCTTGTCCAGCAGTTCGACAAGCACCAACACACGCCGCCTAGCCTCGACCATCGAGTCGCGATTAAGGCCCAGCGCATGGGCGGTGAACCTTCCCCTTTCAGTAATACCAGCCACACGGCCATCCTTTTCGAACTTCAAGTGGTCCGGAATCTTGTCACAGTTCGGGTTTAGCATCCGGTCATCATCCATGGCCCCCTTGGCGGCATTACATGCGCGGCACGCATACACCAGATTTAACGGGTCATTTGCCAAGTCGGGATATCGGTCCTTTGGCCTGAAATGGTCGATCCCAAAAGCCAGCTCCCCGTCCGGGAAGAGGGACTCGTGGATTCCGCAGTGACCACACCGTAGCTTGAAACGGTGCCTGAGCTCCTGCTTAAACGACCGATAGTTCATGGTAGCGGGTCTGACGGTGGAACCAGCGAGAAGGTCTCCTAGTCAAACGTGAAACGTGGGTCCGTGATCCTATGCGCTACGGCCCAAGATTTCACGGCTTCCTGAAGCCCAGCCTCGAACGGGCCGTCGAACGGCTCCTCCTTGGCCGCCCCAGAAGTGAGGTCTTTGAGGATTGCCTTGACGGAATTCTGAATCTCAGTTTGCTGTGCGACCGCGAGATTCATGTTCCATGGTTTTTCTTCTTCGCTCGTATCCTGAAGCGAACCGTCATCGGTCTTTTGGACCGGCAGATGGGCGTATTCGAAATGAGGCAACGAAATACGGTGAACGACCCGGACCCCAGCCTCTCGGGCCGCTTTAATCTCAGCATGTAATTCCAGATTCGCAGTCCAAGCGCCGTTCACTTTTCCGTCGCGCCGCCGAGGGCTATCGCTGTCATGGAGGATAGAAAACGGCACTTTGAAGTGCGTCAGCATTTTGATGATCAGACGAATTGTCCATTTGCCACGGGCACGCACCAACACCGGACGCTTTTGCGTCGGAAACTCGTCCGCACACAACCGCATAATGGTTTCAAAAGCAGCGAACTCGGTGTCTCCTTCAACTACGATTGGATACTGGCCGAAGAACATTTCCGCCAAGCCCGGGTCAAACCGGTTCAGCATCTTCAGCTTCTCCTTGTCACCCACCGGGAAGTCCACATCGTCTGACCGGTAGGTGCTCGGTGTAGGATTGTTCTGTGACCTGTCGAGCCGGACTATCGTGGTGTGGTCGTGCAAGGGATCGATGAAGGCGGGCGAATGCGTGGTTATCATCACCTGCCAAGCTAGATCGTCCGCCAGAGCGTATAGGTGACGGCTTGCTGCGCGGACAGCACCAGGATGGAGCGCAACTTCGGGTTCATCTATGAGCAACATGTAGCCCGGCAAGGCGAGTTGGCCGCCCTGTTCCTGCAGCAGCTTCTCCGGTTCTCTCGACTGGATTGACTTGATCTCGGCCGCGAGTTGTTCGATCTCGGCACGTTTCTTCTGCTTCGTTTCCTCTTTCTTGCTGGTTTCGATATCCTTCGTGAGCTTCTTGATCTGCTTCTCGCGCTCAATGACGTCCTTCTTGCTCTGCGAAACCAGATCACTGAGTGCACTGAGCTTTGACCTGACCTGCAGCATGGTCCAGAACAAAGCCCGTTGGGAACCGGTCCCTTGCTGATGCCAATGAACTTCAGAAGCCCACTCTTGGAATTTGAGCTGAGAGTTCTTCAGGAGCAGGGCGACAGGGTCAACCTTCACTTCGCCAAGCCCGATATCGAAGCCAATCGAGAGGTCCGGGAAGATTTCGTTGTGTGAGCGGTTCAAATCCTTCTGGATTGAATCGAGCTTCTGCTGCTCCTCGTTGACTGGAATCTTCGCGACGTCAGTGAATGCACGAAGTGCTTTGCTCAAGTCTGATTTGGAATCCTCAAGTTTCGCTTTGAGTTTGTCTGCGACTGGTTGGAGAACCAATTCCAAGAGCTTCTCATGTTCCTCAGCGGGATCATCGAGCGTGCCGATTCTAAACGGCTTGGGCAGCCTGCTTGAGAACACGTTGTCCAAGCCACTCGCCTTGTCATCGCCGAAATCGTTTATCTCGGGATCCCACGTCTGTCGTGTCTTGGCATTGGTTTCAACGCTCCATTCCCACCTGCTACGGACAAGGAGCAGGTCATTTTCTGGTGTCTTCCATTTTTCAGCGATGTTTTCGATTCCCTTCGGGATATGCACCCACAGTTCGATGCTCGCTGGCTTGCCATCTGCGCGATGACACAAGTCTTCTTCTTTGGAAAAGGCTTCAGTTCCTACCGCAAGCTCGTAAGCACGCAGGACGGTGGACTTGCCGCAATTATTTGCGCCAACCAAACAAAGGATGTTGTCGAGTTCGATCGTCAATCCTCCTGGGCCGATACAGCCAAGGTTGACAATCTTCATTCGCACGAGTCGTGAACGTTCTGGCATAGTTGGATTCGCTCCTCTCAGCGTTCAATTTTGCGATTGGACGGCTCCGGTCTGGTTGCGTGTCGGGCGCCAGTTGATGTAAAGGAATTGCGCTAGGGAGCCTGTGACGGGGGCGTCGTCGAGCCGTAGGGGAATGAAGTGGCGCTCCCGGATCAGCGGGGCGCGAAAGCGCAAGTTGCGCCTCCCACACGTGCCGGCCCCCAATTGCGCCCAGTCCGACCCGAACGCACGGGCCGACAGGCAGGGCCTCGCAAATCCGAATTCCGAACTCCGAATTCCGAAATGGAACAGCACTTTCAGCCCGTCCTGCCAGCGGATGTCAGATTTCGTCTGCATTGGGTCCGTGCATCGCACCTGCCGGGGAGTTTTACGGCAAGGCAGCCCGATATGCAGCAAGAAATGCTAGTCTGTGTTGCCGGCGGCCCAACCCAACCAGACTGCTTGGCTTCGGAACCGGGGTAACAGGCGCTTCGGCCCGGCGACAACGTGTGACGAACTTCAGGTGGGTGGCGGAGTGTCTTGACCATGGCGTACCGCTACCGCCAAGCGCCAATGTGATCCTCCTTCAGGGTCTCAGCCTCGGGTTCAGCCAGTGGCTGTTCTTTGGGAGGATCAGCCTCAAGTTGTGCCGCAGCTTGGTTCTTGGTCAGATCCAGTTCGTTCTCAATCTCCTGCTGACGGCGAGCCAAGGCAGAAAGGTGTTCGGCATACTCAAACGGCGCGTCCACTTGAGCTTGCGTGTCGGCGAGGCGCTTGCGCGTGTCGGCGATGTTGCGTGTCAGTGTCTCGGCGACTTCTTCCAGGTGCTGAATCGCGTGCTCGACTGAGCGAATGGTGCCGTGGGCGGTGTCCGTGACCTTGGCCGTGTAGGTGGTCGCTCCCTTCAGCACGATCTCCGCGCCTTGCATGAAGCTGTCCGCGACGAAGACCTGAAAGCCAGCGATGCTGCCAACCAGTATGTCCCGACGCGTGCCGCGCAAGCGCTCGGCCCGCCGTAGCAGCAATTCACCGGCGATGCCCCGGTCACGGACTTCCTGCCCCTCAATCATCATCACGAACCGGTCGCCGCTGGTGTCCTGGCGTGTCGTGAGATCGCGGCGAACGGCTTCCAAGCGTTGTTCCAGCCGGGGCAAATCCTCGGTCAGATGGCGAACGCGACTGCGGAGTTTATACATCGTCTCCTGGTGTTCGCAGTGCAGGCGACTCAGCCGGGCAACCTCGGCGTCAACACGCGCCTTTTCAATCACCAGCGGGTTGCCGGAGGCGATGGCTTTGACCTCGGCGTAGGTGAGGGCGGCGCCATCAATGTCCTCGATGCGCCGCAGGTCGCTCTCGCCCGTCATCACCTGCGCGATGAACTTGGCCTTGGTTTCCAGCGTTTGCCACATGTAGGCGTCGAAGGATTCCTCAGTGACATAGCGGCAAATCTGCACCTCGGCGTTGGTGTTGCCCTGGCGCAGGATGCGGCCCTCGCGCTGCTCGACATCCGCCGGCCGCCACGGGGCGTCCAGGTGATGCAGCGCGATGAGGCGTTCCTGCACATTGGCGCCCGTGCCCATCTTGGCGGTGCTGCCAAACAGGATGCGGACCTTGCCGGCGCGCACGTCCCGGAAGAGTTGCAGCTTGGCGGCATCGCTGTCGTGGTCCTGAATGAACTCAATCTCAGCGGCGGGAATACCACGGGCCATGAGTTTGTCCCGCATGTCTTCATAGACCGAGAACCCCTTGCCGCCGGTAGGGATGGAGAGGTCGCAGAACACCAGTTGCGTGGAACGGTCAGCAGCGGTGTCGCGCCAAATGCGCTCAATCTCGGTGACGGCCTTGTTGACCTTGCTGTCAGGATGGTCGGGGAGCCGGGGATCGTGCAATCGCAGATCCAGCGCAGCTTTCCGGCCGTCGGTTGTGACCAGCAGCATGTTGTCTTCCCGCGGATCAACGCGGCCCGTCCGCAAGGCCTCAGCCCTTTCGACCAAAGAGATGACAATCTGTTTCAACTCCAGCGAACAGGGCGCGCTGATCACCGTGGGCTTGCCGCCGCGCAGTTCCGGCACGGGCAGCTTGAGCATGGCTTGCGTCTGAATGTCGGCCACCTGGCGGAACTGCTGCATCAACTCGGGCACGTTGATGAACCGGGCGAAGCGGGTGTTCAACCGATAGCCGGAGCCGTCCGGTGAGAGCTCCATCGCCGACACGGGTTCGCCAAACGTGGCGGCCCAGGCATCAAAATGGTCCACCTTGAGCGCCTTGAGCGCCGCCATCTGGAGATACCGCTGCATGGTGAACATCTCCGCCACGCTGTTGGCGATGGGCGTGCCCGTGGCGAACACCACGCCACCGCCGCCATTCAGGCGCTGGACGTGAAGCACCTTCAGGAACATGTCGAAAGCCCGTTGCGAAGCCGTCTGGGGCAACCCCGCAATGCGCGTCATCTTGGACACGTAGAACAGGTTTTTGAAATAGTGCGCCTCGTCCACGAACAGGCGGTCCACACCCAACTCTTCGAACGTCAGGCCGTCGTCCTTCTTTTCACTGGCCGACAGTTCCTTGAGCTTGCCTTCCAGCTTCTTCTTGGCCCGCTCCAGGGATTTCACGATGCGCGAGTCGCCATCCTTGCGCTGCTGCTCGATGGCCAACGCGAGATCACGAAGTTCGCCCTTGATGAACTCCTCCTGCGTCTCGCGGGACAACGGAATCCGCTCGAAACCCGAGTGCGTGACGATGACGGCGTCCCAGTTGCCGGTGGCAATGCGGCTCATGAGCGTCTTGCGCTTGTCCCGCTCGAAGTCGTCCTTCGTCGCCACCAGGATGTTTGCGCCGGGATACAGCGTGAGGAGTTCCGAGGAGAACTGGCCCAACATGTGATTGGGCACGGCGAACAGGGGCTTGCGAGCCATGCCCAGCCGCTTCAATTCCATTGCCGCCGCCACCATCGTGTAGGTCTTGCCCGCACCGACGACGTGGGCCAGGAGGCAGTTGGGCGTTTGCAGGATGCGCCAGACGGCGGCGCGCTGGTGCGGGTGCAGGGTGATGGCCGGGCTGGCGCCGGGAAGGGTGAGATGATCGCCGTTGAACGTGCGCAGCCGGACGTTGTTGAACTCGTCGTTGTATTTGCGCACGAGCCGCTCGCGGCGTTCGTCCTCCTGCCAGAGCCAGGCCTTGAACCGTTCCTTGATCTTCTCCTGCTTGTCCCGCGCGGCTTCGGTCGCCGGGGCGTTGATGACCTCACGGTCGGTGTCTGCGTCATGATCATAGACCGTGGGGGTGCGCAGGTTCAGAGCGTCTTCCAGCAACTCCAGGGCGCTGCGCCGATCTGTGCCCCATTCAGTCGTGTTGGCCACACTGAAGCGGACGCCGTACCCGCCACGAACGACCCAGAGGCCGAGCTGGGGTGCGTGGCTGACGGTGATGCCGTCTTCGCCGAGCAGTTCTCCGGCGAACTGCCGGATGTCCTCCGCCGGAATCCACGTGCTGCCCGGCCGGGCGTCAATCTCGGACGCAGTGAGATCGGTGGGTTGAACCTGCTTCAGCGCCTCGACGTTTGGACGAAACTGCTCATCGGAGAGGACGGCCGCTTCTGCGGCGGCCAGCTTTTCGCGGACGTTTCCCGACAGGTAAGCGTCCTCGGTTTCCCAACGGTTGGTTTGCGGATCAAGGAAGATGTCGCCCCGGAGATCCGGCAAGAATTCGGACGATTTCCGGTGCAACAACAGCGACAAATGCTCCAGGTCCACGACGCCGCGCTCGCCAAGGGTGACCAACAAGGCGTCCTGCGCGTTCTTGATCTCGGGGATGGCTCGGTGGGCCTGGACGGTGCGCTCGCGAAAGATGGCGGCTTTTGTCGCTCGGTGCGTTTCCTCGTCGTAATGCTCCAACGACAGCAAGAGCGGCAGGTCAGGATCACCGCGAAACGCGGACGTGTTCGCGCGTTCGGAGATTGGGCCGTGTTTCGCGACAAACCGGTCGTAGGTCTGATTGAGTTGCAGGCGGGTGGATTCGACCTCGCTATCGTCCACCGCCTCGACTTGGGCACGGAGACAACGCCGCACGGCATCGCGCACCCGGATTAGTCCTCGAATGCGCTGCGCGCGAAGAAGGGGAAGTCCCTCCACGATGTGGATATGATCCTCCTCTCGGATGCCGATCTGGTCGTTCACCAGCGCGTAGGCATTCGGCTTGATATGTTCCGGGGCGGGGAAGGTCAGCTCGCGCGATGGAGCCGCGACCTCAGTGTGCTGGACCCTGAACACGTCGCGCGGCAGCAGGGCAATCGCCTCGGCCAACCGCTGCGCCAACGGAACCCCGTTGCCAACCAACGTGGGCTCGTTGCGCGCATACATGCGGCCGGCCAACTGCATTTCGCCCAGCATCATCTCCGGGTGCGCCGCGAAGTACTCGTTCACCGCAATCGTTTCGCCGAGCGAGTTGGTGATGTCGGAGATCTGCCTCCAGGCCGGGCCGGCTGGCAGTTCACCGGGCAGACGCTTGCGCAGGATGACGATGTCCGTCGTGACTTCGGTGTTGGCGTTCTTCTTGAAGGCGTCGTTGGGCAGACGGATCGCGCCGAGCAAGTCGGCCTGCTGTGACACGTATTCGCGCAGCGCGCCATCGCGTTTGTCCAGCGTGCCCTTGGACGTGATGAACAGCATCAACCCGCCGGGCCGGACCTTGTGGAGCGTTTTGGCGAAGAAGTAATCGTGGATGACGAAGTTCCAGGCTTTGAACCGCGGATCGAACGGCTTGTAGTCGCCGAAAGGGATGTTGCCGATGGCCACGTCGAAGTAACCATCAGCCAGCCGGGCTTCCTCGAATGGTTGATGGCGAATGTCGGCGTCGGGATAGAGCTGCCGGGCCAGACGCGTCGTGACCGAGTCAATCTCAATGCCGGTGATCCGCGAGCGTCCGTGCATGGCCTCGGGCATCAGACCGATGAAATGGCCCAGACCTAACGCGGGTTCCAGGATGCGCCCGTGCTCGAAGCCGAGCCGTTCCAGGGCGGCATACATCGCGCGGATGACGATGGGCGCGGTGTAGTGAGCGTTCAGGGTGGTGGCGCGGGCGGATTCGAGTTCGTCGGGCGTGAGGAGTTCCGCCAGCCGCTCGCGTTCTTCCTTCCACTGGCCGTTCCACGCATCGAAGACCTGCGGCAAACCACCCCAGCCGACATAACGGACCAGCACGCGCTTGTCTTCGTCCGTCGCCGCGCGCCCGTCGTTCTCCGACTGCTTGAGCCGTTCGATGGCCGCCAAGTTGTCGCGGCACTTCTGTTTCAACGAACCGAGGCCAACGCGGTCCGCCTCGGTGATGCGGTAGTTGCGCTGGTTGCGCAGTGGCTCGGGCTCGGCTGCTATTGCTCCGGCGGAATCAG
The DNA here is from genome assembly GCA_964371005.1 of uncultured Verrucomicrobiota bacterium. Classification (GTDB taxonomy): domain Bacteria; phylum Verrucomicrobiota; class Verrucomicrobiia; order Limisphaerales; family MWDV01; genus MWDV01. The sequence continues at coordinate 13,875 of CAYJNU010000077.1, forward strand.
GAGGTAGCGCTCGCGCACAATCTCCCAAGCCCGGTCGTGCGCCTGCTGCGGGGTCAGACCCTGCTGGATCAAGTGCCGGCGGAGCGAGTCCAGCTCCGTCTCCGTTCGTTCCTCGGCGTCGAGGAGCATCTGCTGCAGGCGTCCCTGCGTCTCCAGCGCGGCGACCATTTGCGGGCAGAACTGCCGCCAGTGTTTCTCGGCCATGCGGCCGTATTGGGTCAGTGGTTTCATAAGACCTCTGCGGGTTGAAACTGAACAGGTCCAGTTGTTCGTCTTGCTGGCCGTTGCCGCCCGACCTGCGACCGGACCTCCCCAACTTCAACATGCGCCTCCATAACGGTGTTTGCTCCTCTTAGCATTTATTCCTCTCGCAAAAGCTAGTCAAGCGGCCCGGCCTGCCGGCTCGTGGGCTACGCGCAAGGGGCTGAAATGATTGAACCGGGCGGCTCTGTGCCACGCGCCCATTGAATCGGCGTCGTCACCTGCGCTGCCGTTCAGCGGCAACTCGAACTGGACGCGCGGCGTTTGCAGATCGCGCCAGTAGTTGTCGGCATCTGTGGGGAGTCGCTCGACGCAAAAGGGCGCCGCCAGTTGCACGACCGCAGGGCCCTGCAACAGCACAGCCAGATAGCCTCGAAACAGAATGCGCCCGTCACCGGCTGACACCGATCCGTTCTTGGCATCCAACCAAACGGTGACGACCCCAACGCTTCGCTCGAACTGCCGGAGTCGGCCCTCGAAGAAGACCGGCAGGCTGTCTGGTTGGCTGTTGTCCGGAAGAAACAGACTGCGGACGGGCCGGAACTGCTGCGGCCCCGTTCCACCAGCCGGGCAAAAGGCCTGGGCTGCCACGCGAATGTCGCAGCCCAGCAACACCTCCAGCGCACGATCAATCTCCCACTTGGGTCTGAGAGTCGGTTCAACGCTCATGGTGATGTTATGCTGGAGTCTCCCGCGCGTGTGACGTGGTGCCCACGTCACAGCGCATGCGCCTTCATCGCGACTGCTGCACAGCCACATTCGCCGATAGCGGCGCCACGCTGGCCTCGGTCGGGAAGGGGACAATCTTCGTCTCCTGCGCCTTCTTCTCGTAAGAGGTCAGCGAAGGCAGAACCACCTTGGCATGCTTCGCGTAGGCGCGACTGCAGCAGTTTCAGCCGCGAGTGAGACAGCCACCGCTCCGCCTGAACACGAAGCAAAAAAGCTAATGCTTTCTGGATTCAACTCCGCGACCAGCGATTTCAAGCAGTCTCGACTTTCGTCCAAGCAATTCTTGAGTGAGAAACCACCGGGACGACGATCCTGTCCCGCGGTCTCGCTGATGTAGCACGAATAGCCCAACTGCCAGAAGTGTGCTGCAATGACATCTGAACCTCGCGATTGTGGACGGTGGCTGCCCGTGCCACCGGGAAAAATTACCAGCAGCGGCGAACCGGGTCGGTTTTTCCAGAACAAGGTTTTGTCCATATCATTTTTCCGACGCCACAATTTTAAGCTTCGGCCAGCGCAATCACCACGCGGTCGCCGAACCTAGAAACCACATTTCAGTTGGGCCGCGTGACAACAAAATAACCTGATCGCCACCCAATACTGACCTGACCTGCGGAAAGAGTCTGAATTCCGAGATGCTCCGCGATTTGCTCTTTGAGCACCTGTCGTGAGGCGTCCGGGATTTCAACGGCGCTCCGAACCCTTGGTCCGAGTGCAAATGCCTCATACATGAAAAAAAGAGCCGCATCCAAAGATGCAAACATGAGAGGCGTTGGAAGGTCGTAATACTCCACGCCGTATCCGTGAGCCTTTAATTTCGACAGGAGATTGGCCGGTATGGGGAAATGGTCAACGTGGCCGAAAAGACTTTGCTTGGCGACGACCTCTCGAAACCATTGCCCAGGCTGTGCGCGTTGTGAGCAATGGGAAAACTCAAGCACCTGACGCACGTAGTCTTTGATTGTGTCAGGCCGCGCCTGCAAAGGAACACTTGGGAACTTCAATTCGTGAGCCAGCGCTTCAACTCGTGACTTCACTCGCTCTTCTAAAATGGTGTCGTGAATCTGCCAATCGCGGTCAGCGAGCGAATAGTTTCCAACGGAGTCCGGATCGGGAATATCGGCAATCACCATCACCCCATCTTTGGGCAAACAATTCATCCAGTTGGCCAACACTTCAACTTGCCGCGCATCGCTCAACGCTGGATCAACCGCGCCGTTTTTCATGGAGTAAATATGATGCAATCCCGCCACGGAAATGATGGCGTCGGGCTTGATTTTTGATTTCAGGATTTCGCTGGATTCGTCCAACGCGGTAATCGTAGCCGTGGTGGTCGCCGTTTTCGGAAAATACCCCAAAAGGCCGGGAGACAAGTCAACCCCGTGAACATGCCGGAAACAGCCATCCAGCCCTTTGACAAAATGACCGTCACCGCAAAGCAAGTCGGCCGCGACAGAATCGCGCCAGCTTTTTTTCCGCGAACAATTGCCGAGGAAGAACAGCAAAGGCAGCAATTCCAAAGTTCTGGCTGCCGGGGCTGACTCGAAAGCCGAGTGAAACCTTTCAGCCTTCGCGTCAAAATACGCGCGGTTCAGCGCTACAGATTCGTCGCTTATCATGAATTGAGAGATTACGTGAATTGAGCGTTCTCATCAACTCATGGTTGTTCGTGAGCGTCCGGGAGCCAGCGCAAAAATCGTCTTTCCAGCAAAGTGATGATCCAATTTAGTGAAACACCGACGATGCCTGCCGTGATGATCGCAGCGTAGGTTTCGGGGATGCGGTAGGCCGCCTGGTAATCGTAAATCTTCCGGCCAAGGCCGGAATCACCCACGCCAATGAACATCTCCACGGCAACAACGAGCACGAGCGCATACGACGATGCGATACGAATGCCGTTAAAAATGTGAGGCAGCGCTTCGTAAAGGAGAACTTCAGAAAGCATGGCGAAAGTGCCGAGGCCCAATGTCTGGGCTTGATGGACCCGACGCTTGTTGGCCAAGGCGGCGCCGCCGACCGTGTTGACCACAATTACCAGGAGACTTGGATACGCCGCCAACGCGATGACGGCTTTCTCTCCCACACCAACGACAATCAAGAAGAGTGGAAAAAGCGCTGAAGCCGGCACTGAACGGAGCCAGTGCAGGGGAGTTTCAAAAACTTGATAAACCGAACGGCGATAGCCGAAATAGAGCCCCAAGGGAATACCAACACTTGCTGCCACCGCAAGCGCGACACCCACGCGACCAAGCGTCCGTAAAAGGTCACGGGCAAAACCTTCATGAGTGAACAAGGTTGGAAAGGCGGACAGCACCTTTGCGGGGCTTGGCAGAATAATTGGGTCCACCCAAGCAAAGCGAGCAACAGCCGCCCACAGGCAAATCAGCAAGACAATGAAGCCAGCAGGAATAAGTTGTTTCTTAGAGAATGGCATCTTTGATGGTATTCAACAGGTTATCTCGCGCTTGCTGATAGGCCGCAGAGCCATCGTGACGGGGAAATGCCAAGGACAATTGCTGATCTGCAATAATTTCTACCGGTCGTCGCCCAACCAATACACAACGATCCGCCACAGCCAGAGCGTCAGCCAAATTGTGTGTGATAAGAATCAACGTCATTTTCTCCGTCTCGGCAAATCGTCTCACCGCGACGAGGATTTCGTCCTTTGTCTTGGCATCTAGCGCAGAAAATGATTCATCCAAAACAGCGCACTTGGGTTTCCAGGAAAGCGCGCGCGCCACCGACAATCGTTGCAATTCACCGCCGGAGAGATTGGCAGGGAACGCCTCAGCCAAGTGATCCAGCTTAAACAAGGTCAACATTTCCTTCACGCGTTGTGTAATCTCGCCGGATTGCCACTTCAGTTTGCGTAGAGGATATTCGATGTTGCGCCGAACACGTTGCCAGGGGAAGACACAGTTCATCGCTTGCTGATCAATATAGACCAAATCATTCGGGCGGGTGAAATCGCCAGCCCAAGCTACGTCGCCACTCTGGGGGCGAAGCATTTGAGCGATCATTCGGCCCAATGTGCTTTTTCCCGAACCGCTCGGTCCCATGATGGCGACAACTGTCCCCCTCAGAATGCGGAGGGAGAATCGGCGGAACAGTGGATCAGATTCATGATTCCGTTCGTATCTGAAATCCATGTCCCGCACATCCACAGCATCCGAGTTCGATGAAGTGAGCATTATTTTGTGGGAGCTACGAGTCGCTCGGCTTGGATGGCTTCCGGGATTTCTCCAATCTCATGCAGCAGATTGATGAACCGCTGAAGGTTCACGTCATTTGTGGGAAAGAGTCGGTCTTCCTCCGCAATGATGTAGGGCAATGCAGCCACCATCGGTGGATATCTTCATCGGCTGAGGCGACAACAAAGGTTGTGCGCAAACCACACCATGCCGCAGGAAAGAGCGGCTAGACTCTGAGCGTATGTTTACTGCCGTTGCGCATAAAAAACTGGCCGATGCCGAGAGTTATTTCGACGAGCATCTGGCGCAGAACGATTACTACTCGGCGGGCGAGATCCATCCCGGCCAGTGGATCGGGACGGGCGCGGAGCGGCTGGGATTAAAGGAGGCGGTGACCCGTGAACAATTCCACGCCCTTTGTGAAAACCAGAATCCGCAGAGCAATGAACGGCTGACGCAACGGCAGCAAAAGGAGGACAAGCGGCGGGTGTTTTATGATTTCACCTGCTCCGCCCCGAAATCCGTTTCGGTGCTGGCGGTGACATTGGATGACCGGCGGCTGGTGACGGCACATGAGGAATCAACACGCATTGCGTTCCGCGAACTGGAGACCTTCGCCGCAACCCGAGTTCGCAAGCTGGGCAATCAACGGGATCGAACCACCGGCAACCTGGTCGCCGCCGCGTTCCTGCATGACAGTTCCCGCGAGCTTGACCCGCAGTTGCATACGCATTTCACCGTATTCAACGCCACGTTTGATGAAAGTGAAAGGTGCTGGAAAGCCCTGCAAGCAGGGGGCATGTATGACGCCATCCGTTATGGCACGGCGGTTTATCGGAACGAACTGGCGAAACGGGTTCAACAGATTGGCTACCGGATTCAACCAGCCAAACATGGATTTGAAATTGAGGGCGTCGGCGATGATGTGTTGAAACGCTTTTCCAAACGCGCGCAGCAGCGTGACCAAGCGGTTCTCGAAATGGAGCAAAAGTTGGGGCGAAAACTTTCAAATGATGAAATCTCCCATGTGGTGCATCAGAGCCGGGTGAAAAAGCTCAAGGGCATCTCGACGGCGGAAGTGCGTGAACGGCAAATGACGCAATTACAGCCCAACGAATTGCTGACCTTGCAAAAGCTCGTAGCGTCGGCGCAGCGCACCGAGCAACCGCGCATCGCCGGTTTGGAAAACGAAACCTTGAATCACGCCGTCGCCCATCTGTTTGAGCGTAAGTCGGTCGTGCCGGAGCATGAACTGCTGAACGTGGCGTTGTCTCGTCGTCCCGGCGAAGTTGATTTGCCTGCATTGAAATTGGCGGTGAAACATTCACAGGACTTGGTGAAAACTGAACGTGGATTTTCGACGCGCCAGATTTTGGCGACCGAACTGGCATTGATTCAGACGGTGAACGCCGGATGTAATGCCGTTGCGCCACTGCATCCAAACTATCGGCCTGCCGACTGGCTCGGTGAGGATCAACAACGGGCGATTTACCATGTCCTCCGCACCAGTGACCGGATCACCGGCCTGCGTGGACTGGCCGGCACGGGTAAAACCACCGCGCTGCGCGAATTGGTCGCCGCCTGCAAAGAGGCTCGGATTGAACCGTTATTCTGCGCGCCGACGGCGGCGGCGACGGACGTGTTGCGAAAAGAGGGATTTGAGGCGGTGACGCTGCAAGGTCTGCTGCTATCCAAGCGGTCGTTGTCCAATAACGATTTGGTGGTGCTGGATGAAGCTGGCGCGGTGGGCATTGATGACATGAAGCGGCTGTTTGACCTGGCGCGTGATGCCCGCGTTGTGCTGTCGGGCGACACCGGCCAGCACGCTTCGGTGGCGCGTGGTGATGCGCTGCGGATTTTGGAACGGCATTCCAATTTCAAGTCCGGCCAATTGACCGCCATCCGGCGGCAACGCAAGGCTGAGTATTGCAAGGCGGTGGAGCTGGCGGCGCAAAAGCGGACGATGGAAGCCTTCGCCCAACTGGAACGGATGAAGGCTGTGAAGGAGTTGCCGGAGAGCAAACTCCATGATGCCGCCGCGAAATCGTATCTCAAGGCATTGGACGGAGCGAAATCCGCGCTGCTGGTCGCGCCGACTTGGAACGAGATCGAAGCAGTGACGGAGAAAGTTCGCGCGGCGTTGAAAGCCGCCGGGCGATTGTCGGGCGACGAACGTGAGTTCCAAGTGTTCGACTCGCTCTCGTGGACCGAAGCGCAGAAGCGGGACGCCCGGCAATACCGCGCCGGCATGGCGGTGCGGTTTCATCGTCGTCACGGTGGGTTCAATAATGGTGAATCTGTCAGCGTGGTCGCCGCCGAGACGAATTTGCTTTGCGTTCGACGTGCCGACGGTTCTGAGGCTTCTTTCCCATTGGATGCAGGCTGCGCCTGTTTCGACGTGGGCGAGTCGCGAGTATTGAAAGTTGCGTCTGGCGATAAGTTGTTGCTGCAAGCGAATGCCGCCCGCAAACGGTTCATCAATGGCGAACTCGTCGAGGTGCAGACGATTCAGGGCGATTCCGTTGTGCTTACCGATGGCCGGGTCATCCCGAACAACTACCGCACATTCACTCACGGCTACGCCGTCACGTCGCACGCCGCCCAGGGCAAAACCGTGGATGAAGTGCTGGTCGTCGCGTCGTCGCGTTCACTGCCGGCAATCAACCAGCAACAATTTTATGTCAGCATCTCGCGTGGTCGTGATGCCTGCCGGGTGTTCACTGATGATGCCGAGATGTTGCGTTCGCACGTCACCCGTTCCAGCGCCCGTCTCGCGGCGGTGGAAGTTGTCCCGTCAGTCCAACGCCGAAAATTCATCCTGAATGTCATGCAGCGCGGTCATCGCTTTTTGAAACAATTCCGCCAGCGGCTTTCGCTGCGCCGGGCCATCGGACAAATCCATGAACCAACTTATGAACAGCAACACCAATCCCACCGCAGCCTCCGCGTCTAGCTCGCGCGACAATCCCTGTTTTGGCAGTGATCCGAATGTGGTCACGCTCAGCGTGTTGGCCGACGATGGCATCAGCTATCTGCTGCCTTACGCACAGTTTCTGTATGCGAAAATGATTCCCAATCCAGCATTGGAAACGAAGCCGGATGCGCCCCCCGAAAAACTGCTGCTCCATTTTGCTGCGGCTGATGTTGCGGTGCTTGGCAGTGGCCTCACACGGCTGGAAGATAAAATCCAAAAGTATGAACTGAAATTCGTGAAGGCGGCTGACCGGCGGTTCACCGCCAAATTGAACACCCACGTTGCCGCCGTCACGATCACATTTACCAAGGAGACAGCATGAATCCCGAACGCAAAGAAATCCTGGCCTTGCCCTGTCTGCCGGGGCGGCTCACCCCGGCGGAGACTGCCTGGCGGCTTGGCTTCGAGCCGGATCATATTTCCATTCTGGTCAAACTCGGCCTGTTAAAACCATTGGGGCGTCCCCCAGCCAGCGCGGTGAAGTATTTCGCCAGCATTGAGATTGAAGCCTTGCGGAATGATTCCAAGTGGCTGGCCAAAGCCAGCGACGCCCTCCGGGAAAAATGGAAGGCCAAGAACGAGCGCGCGGCGAATAGCCGGGCACGCCAGACGACCAGCGGCAACGGTCAACCACAGCGCAACAGCGACTGTGTTGACCGAAAGTAGTCTTGGATTTGCCGTGCCGACGGATTCAGTCCGGGTAGTAATCGTGATGGTCGTAGTCCGGCGGCTCGCCGAGCGGCGGGAATGGGTTAAACAGTTCAGGCGTTTGTGTGGGGCGTCCAATGGGTAGATGAACCACGATGATGGGTGCAACATGAGGTGTGTGTTTTCCTCGCAACAATTTTCGTCGCAGCCCGCCACTCAACACCCACACCAAAAGCGCCAACAACAGATAGATGATCCCCATTAGAAACCAGAGCGCGTGTTCGTGAACAAATCCATCAACGTATTTCAACGCCGATGCTTCCAGTTCGAGAGCTTTGATTTGCCAGGTTTGCATGATGACCTCCTTATGCCGCAACGGCGGGTGCTGCCGGGGTTGTTCTCGGGTTCGTGGTGATGGCCTTTTGTTGCCGTTCGTATTCGCTCAGGGACGGCATCTCTACTGGGGCCTTGCGCGAATAGGCGCGCGCCATCGCCTTGCTGTTGTGCCCAAGGTTCACCTGCGCATACCGCTCGGGGTAACCGGCGGTTTTCGCGCGTTCGGCCCACGCGTAGCGATAGCTGTGCAACGACACGCCTTTGATGCCCAGCCCTTCGCACCGTTGTTTGAACTCCGTGGCCCGGTCGCCCGAACGCACCGTCCGCAGATACGGGAACAGGGGGCCGCTGCCCGGCAGATCGCGCAGGATTTCCGCCATGTCTTCATCCATGCGCATGATGGCGATGGTGCCGGTCTTCATGCGCTTGTAGCTGATGACATGGTTGTCCCAGTCAACGTCCTCGGCGTTGAGGAACGCCAGATCGGATTGCGACGCGCCCAAGTGCCACGCGAGCTTGTAGAACGCTTTCCGTTCCGGATTGTTTTCGCGAACGACGATGGCCAGATGTTCCGCCAGTGTGATGCTGCGTTTCTCCTTGAACTCAACGACCGGCCACTGGCGTTTCGGCACCAGCGGCCACAGCAGCCAGTTCATGTCCACGCAGAAGTTATGCAACCGCCGGAGATAAACATTGGTCGAGACGGTTCCCATTTGGAGGACTTTCAAAATCGTCTCGGCCTTGGTTTCGATGATGACCTGCGGCAGCAACATGGTGAACGCCTTGTCCTTCGCGGCGGTTTTCCAACGGTGCTGATTCGCGCCCTGCTTGGTGTTGGTCAGGGCTTCAATGGCGTGTTGCCAGGTGCGGGTCTTGATGCCATTGTCACTGCCCGCCAGATACGCCTTGGCAATTTGTAGGTTCAAAACGGGCTGGCGTTCCGAATTGTTTTTGGCGTCGATGATCTGTTGAGCATCATCGGCGTTGGTGGTGCCCAGACTGGTGCGTTTGCCAGTTTGAGTGTCCACGCAGTAGTAGGCTCCGCCACGGATTCCCCGGCAGATGAGACGGTAACGTGTTTTCATAGTGATCACGCAACCGCGAGAATAAACGAGGCCGAATCCGAAGAGTTAGCGGATAGCTGGCGGATTACGCCGGACTACGCTGGTTTCTTACGGATTGGAAAAATGGTGTCCGTTTTGGTGTCCGTTTGGACTCCCGAACCTCCTAAACCGCTACTGCACACGCAGTT
>CAYJNU010000078.1:0-559 GCA_964371005.1 uncultured Verrucomicrobiota bacterium
CATACATGCCGTGCAGAATATGATGCTGCCGGACGCTGCGACTGGTGTCGCCGGAACCAGTCGAATGCCAGAGGAAGCCCCTTTGCTCGGTGACAGCGCGCCGGGCCAGGGTCTCGCTCACGGCGGGTTCATCGGCGGAAACGTAAGCCTTGAGCAGCAGGGTGTCGTGTTTGGAATCGCGCAGCAACAGCACGCCTCGCCGCGCGGCCGGAATGACGCTCACCACGCGATCCATGATAAGTTGGAGCAGCGCATCCAGGTCGTTCTGTGCTCCAAACTGGGCGGGCAGATCCAATAGCAGCCCAAGCCGCATCTCCGCAGGCGAGGCGGCGGTGGCCGCATTGGGAAAGAGAGATCCTCCCGTGTCCAGCATTCGTATGATCCGCACGTCGGGCTTGGGCGGGGACAGAGCCGAGGCGCTGGCGGCTGGCGACGCTTCCGCCCCAGGTAACACCGCGACTTGGAGCGTGGTCTCTCCGATCACGAGCGTATCCTCGGGCCAGAGCCGCCACTCGCCTTGACCGCGGATTTCACGCCCGTTGACCTGAGTGCCGTAGGT
>CAYJNU010000078.1:569-23179 GCA_964371005.1 uncultured Verrucomicrobiota bacterium
CCCAAATCAGACAACCACGCCACACCGTTCTTGAGCGCAATGACGGCGTGTTGCCGGGAAACGCATGCATCAGCGGAGAGGTCCAAGCCGGGACCGTCCGCCCGGGTGAGCCGGCCGATCAACAACCGTTCGGTGTCGAACTCGCGAATAGTCTCCGAGCCTTTGTGGGTCAACATGATTCGCAGTGGCATAAGTGATCAATGGGTTCACGGCTTGGTGGTGACTGGAGCGGACGTTGCTGTGCTCGTCTCCAGCACGACCCGGAAACCAACGGTGTCGCAGCGTGCGTCGGGCATCGTTGTCCCCGTACCCAACCGGTTGGCCGAGGCGAGAATCTCCAAGTGTGGATCCACCCACGAGGCTCCTCGGAACACTCGTTTCCGCTCGCTCCCGCCGTCGTTGTTCATGCTCTTAAAAACCTCTCGCAACTCGCGCGGGTTCATCTCTGCTCGGTAGCGGTCCTCGCACCATTCCCAGACGTTGCCCCCCAAATCAAAAAGGCCGTTGGCGTTGGGCGGATAACTTCCCACCGGCGCGGAGAACACATGAGCGTCCGTGTAATTTGTCATGCGTCCCCAAGTGTTGACCGGCCAATCCGCACCGATGGTTTCAGTACCCCCGTAATTACCAGAGCGCGGGGGCGGCGGCCACGTGTCGCCCCAAGGAAACTTCGCCGGGCCGACGGCCGCGCTCCACTCGGCATCGGTCGGCAAACGGTAGCGTTGGCGCATGGTAATGGCGACCGATGCCCGCTCGCTCTCCGTCAACCACCGGCAAAACGCCTGGGCATCGTCCCAGTTCACACCCACGACCGGATGGGTTGGCCCTTGCGGAAAACCGGGATTGCGCCAGTTGTAACCCGGCCGATTCTTCCAGCCGTCGCTGCGTCCCATCACAAGCTCATTCCCCATATCAGGCTTGGCCGCGTCCACAAACGCTTCGAAATCCCCCACCCGGGTTTCCCAGATGCTGAACTTGACGTCTGTACCAAGGACCGGCACGAAGATCATACCGAGACTGTTCGTCCACTGCGCAGTCTCGCCGAACGTGGTGCCTCGCACCTTTCCGCGGACGCAGCGGAAGCCGCGATTGACGAGGCGAGTAACAGGATAGGCACCGTGGCGCGCCGACGAGAGCATCATGTCTTGTTCCAGCTCCAAGCCGAATGCGGCGCCCCGCAACACCCGGAAAGGAGAGTCCGGCGACAGAAGATCCTCACACCACTCCCACACGTTGCCACCCAGATCAAACATTCCATTCCGATTGGGCGCAAAACTGCCGACCGGTGCTGTCCGCGGGTAGCCGTCACGATAACCTTCGACCAGCCGCCAATCCGACGGCGAGTCCTTTGTTCGCGATTCCTCTCCGGCATAGTTTCCCGCGCCAGCCGGTGGTGGCCATCGCTCACCCCAAGGGTAAACCCCCTTGAGACGCGCTTTGCGATCAGCCGGGTATGCGCCAACTTCGCCTCTCAGGTCCACGGCGGCGCTCCACTCCAGGTCCGTTGGCAACCGATACTCTTCATCACGTGGCAACCGTTGATCCCGGCGTTCCCTCTCGGTCAGCCAATGACAGAACGCTCGCGCGTCATCCCAATTGACGCCGCACACTGGGTGGTCTGGGGTCTTCGGAAAACCGGGCGCGCTCCATGAATCACCTCGCTGTTTCCAGCCGTCAGCGTTCACCGAATAAACTTCCTTCGCTGCGTCATGTCTGGTTTCACGAAAGAAGGCCTCAAAATCCCTGACGCGGGTTTCCCAGATGCTGAACTGCACGTCCGTGCCTGGGACCGGCAGGAACACCATGCCGAGACTGTTCGTCGAACGCGCGGATACTGCGGCAGTGGGCGCGGATGCCGGAAGCGCACTGAGGGCGAAGATGCCGCACGTGAAGTGTTTGGCGCCTGCCTGGACTGAGGAACGCGTGGGTGGCATCAACGACTCAAAAGAGAGAGTCAGCGATGCGAGTCGCCGCTGCGGATCGGCAGAAATCCTCTGCGCTAACATCTGGGCCACTAGGCCGCCCGTGGTGTCATGTGACGTAACCGCGACACGCAAATCGGTTGGTAAGAGTCCGGTGCGCGCGGCGGGAAACCAGTCCAGCACCGGAATCGAGATGCGTGTTTCCGATCCGGTCTCGTACTGGAGGGTCACGCGCAGACTCCCGTTGCCATGGCAGGTCGTGTGCAGAATGACCAACTCCGAGTATCGGCGGCGGTCCTTGGCCGTCAGTTCAATCGTGGCCGGTTGTGGGTAAAAGCCTGCGGGGCCGGAGAGGAGGATGGCGTTCTTGGCGGGTGGCATCCGGACTTGGAAGAACCCTGGCGGGCTGCTGTCGGGGATGGGCACGCGACCGTCGTCTGGAAGGCCCGGCTCCGGATACCCATTCTTTCGCAGCCAACTGGCGCTCGCGAAGGTGCCACCGTTGTACGTGAACTGATTCGCGGCCTTGCGCGAGGCGGTACTAATGATGTCGTCGCTGCAGGCGCCGCCGATGTCCAACGGCATCCAGACAGCCTCTGTCGGCCATGACCTGGGACTTTGCGTTGAGGAAACGGTCGCTCGTCCGCCTGACTTGCTCTTGCCGCCGAACAGAAAGAACAGCCCACCGACCAACAAGAGCAGGGCGACCGTTCCGCCAGCCCACATCAAGCTTTTGCGCGAGCCAGCCCCGCCAATTCTTGCCGCTTCCGCTTCCGGAGCTACACCAGCGTCGTTCGGCGCCAGGTGACCGAGCGCGCCCGACTGGGCCGACCCAATCCAATCCAGCACCACGTGTGCGGTGGCCGGTCGCTGCGTTGGGTCTTTAGCCAGGCACGCCATCACGAGCGCCGCCACTTGCTCTGGGACCGGATTGTCCACCCCCAATTCCAGGGCCCGCTCGTCCAGCGGCACCACCGGTTCGTGCAGCACTTGGTGGGTGAGGTCGCCCGTGTAAAACGGCGGGCGTCCCGTCAGCAGTTCATACAGACTCGCCCCGAGTGCATACACGTCATCCGCCACCGTCGGGCGTTGCCCGCGTAATTGCTGCGGACTCATGTAGGCCAGCGTCCCGCCCGTGCTGCTCCGCACCGACACCCGGCTCAATGAGTCGCTCACCACCGCCGCAATCCCGAAATCCGCCAGCTTCACACGGCCCCGCCTGTCCAGCATCACGTTGGCCGGCTTCAAATCCCGGTGAATCACCCCTTCACCATGCGCGTATTCCAGCGTGGCGCACAGTTGCTTCACCAACGGGGCCAGTTGCTCCCAAGCGAACACCTGTTTCTCCTGCTGCAACCTTCCGCCGCTCAGGGTGGTCCCGTCCACGTATTCCATGGAGATGAAGGCCACACCATCCGGCTGCTGATGGAAATCGTGGATGCGGATGATGTTCGGGTGCGTGAGCCGATGGCTGCGGACGGTCTCGCGCCGCAGATCGTTCAACGCCACCGGGTCATGGCAAACCTCGGGCGGGAGGAACTTGAGCGCGACCTGTTCGCCCAGGCTGGTGTCCTGTGCCAGCCACACGACGCCCATGCCGCCGCGGCCCAGTTCTTTGATGAGGGTGAAACGTGCCGGCCCTACCTTCGTGCCGGATTTCAATATCTGGAAACCACGCGTTTGGAAACCACCCGAACCCGCTTCCGCAGCTTCGTCACTCATAGTTGAAGACACAACCTATCGGCAGCGCTGTTAAGGATTCAAGCCGAAAGCCCGGCTTCGCCACAGCCGAAATCCCCGCCCTCAAGCTGCCGTCTTGGCCTGGCCTTTTCCTGGCTGCATGATTAGCTTGCCGGGGTGAAGCAGCAAGCGTTGGGGATTCCCACACCATCGAAATTTCGCAAGCACTGGTTACTCAAGCCGGGCACGGTGTTCTTGAACCACGGCAGCTTCGGGGCGTGCCCTCACCCGATCCTCGAGTTGCAGACGGAACTCCGCCGGCAAATGGAAGCCGAGCCGGTCCAGTTTCTCTGGCGACGTTACGAAGAGCGGCTGGAACCGGCGCGACGTGAATTGGCGAGGTTCGTTGGGGCGCGGTCGCGCGACCTGGTGTTTGTCACGAACGCCACGACCGGCGTGAATGCCGTCGTCCGTTCCTTGAAGCTGAAGCGGGGCGATGAACTCCTGACCACGAACCACGATTACAATGCCTGCCGCAATGTGCTCGCCCAAGCCGCGTGTCAGGCGGGCGCCCGGCTGGTCGTGGTGTCCGTGCCGTTTCCGCTGCGCTCCGGCGAGGAGATCATCGAAGCCGTGCTCCGCGCCGTCACGCCACGCACACGCTTGCTGATGCTGGATCATGTGACCAGCGCCACCGCCCTCGTCCTTCCCGCGCGGCAGATCATCCGGGAACTGGAGACTCGCGGCGTGGACACGCTGGTGGACGGCGCCCACGCGCCGGGCATGTTGCCGCTAAACCTCCGCGACCTTCGCCCCGCGTACTACACCGCCAACCTGCACAAGTGGGTGTGCGCCCCGAAGGGTGCGGCGTTTCTCTGGGCGCGTGAGGACAAACAGGCGGGACTCCAGCCCGCCGTCATCAGCCACGGCAACAACCGGCCCCGGCCCGGCTTCACACCGTTTCAAGATCGCTTCGACTGGGCGGGCACGGCCGACCCTTCGGCGTGGTTTTGCGTGGGGGAGGCAATCCGGTGGATGGGAGGCCTGCTGCCAGGCGGGTGGCGCGAGCTGCGCGAGCGCAATCATGCGCTGGCGGTGCAGGCGCGCCGGCTCCTTTGTGCTCGCCTGGAGGTTGAACCGCCTTGCCCGGAGAACCTGCTGGGCGCGATGGCGACGATGCCGCTACCCGCTCCCTTTCAGAATATGCCCGCAACGGGGAAGATTGACGCCGAGCAACTGCGGCTCTACGACGGCTTTGGCATCGAAGTGCCGTTCCTGCGCTTCGGCGAACCGGAGCACCGCTGGTTTCGCATCTCCGCGCAAATCTACAACACGCCGGCGGACTACGAATACCTGGCTGAAGCGATCAACCTCGTCACGAAGGGCGAAACTTCACCACACAGTGGCGCGCACCTTGGGATTCACAACCCCCGCAATGGCGCGTTTGACTAGTGATTTGGCGCGCTCTGTTAATGACAGCCCCCGAGACCCGGGCTAGTTTAAGGCCATGAGAATGACCAGCGTCATTCGCGCAGCCTCGGGCTTCCACGCCTTTTACCTCGCATTGGCGCTGACCGGTGCGACAGCCTTGGCAGCCTCAGCAGGGGATAACGACTGGCCACAATATCTTGGGC
Source organism: uncultured Verrucomicrobiota bacterium (assembly GCA_964371005.1). GTDB lineage: Bacteria > Verrucomicrobiota > Verrucomicrobiia > Limisphaerales > MWDV01 > MWDV01. The sequence continues at coordinate 5,806 of CAYJNU010000078.1, forward strand.
CCCACAGGAACAGCACGTCCGACCAGAAAGGCATTCTGCGCACTTGGCCCACGAATGGCCCGGCGGTTCTCTGGACCGTTCCCGTGGGTAAAGGTTTCGGCGGCCCGGTTGTCAAAGACGGCAAGGTTTACCTCCTCGACAGGGATGACAAAGTGGGAGACACGCTCCGTTGTCTGGACCTTTCCACCGGCGAAGAACTCTGGCAGTTTGCTTACGACGCTCCCGGGACGGCGATGTTTCCCGGCTCGCGAAGCGTGCCGGCCGTGGACGGCAACCATGTTTATTCCTGCGGTCACAACGGCGACCTCTATTGCATCGACATCAACACCCACAAACCCGTCTGGAACAAGAACGTCTGGAAGGATTTCGGTGGCGGCAGGATTCCGATGTGGGCCATTACTCAGTGCCCGTTGGTTTACGGCGACTTGCTGATTGTGGCTTCACAGGCACCCGAGGCCGGGCTTGTTGCCTATGAAAAAGCCACGGGCAACGTCAAATGGAAGACGCCGTCGCTTGGCCTGATCAGCTATGCCAGCCCGGCCATCGTCAAGGTGGACGGAAAGAACCACGTGGTTATGGTGACTTCATCTACCAACCCTTTCCAACGGACCAGCCCGGATGACGAATTGGGCAATGTCGTCGGAATGGACCCGCTCACGGGAGAAATTCTCTGGAAGTATGACAAGTGGGAGTGTCACATCCCGGTCGCGAGTGCAGCGGATGCCGGCGAAAACAAAGTCCTGATGGTCGGTGGATATGAGCTTGGCGCAACCATGATCAGGGTCGAGAAGAAGGTAGATGGCCGCTACGGTACCACCGCACTCTTCACCACCAAGGAATTTGGCGATCAAACCAAGCCACCGGTACAGCACAAGGGTCACTTTTATGCCCAGTACGGAACCAACAGTCGGCGCGACGGTATGGTATGCATGAGCCTGGAGGGCCACATCCTGTGGAAGACCAAACGCACACCGGATTTCAACAAGGGCAGCATGATTCTGGCGGACGGCCTGATCCTCGCGAGCGACGGTGCGAGGTCGCTCTATTTGGTAGAGCCCAATCCCGCTGAATTCAAACAACTCGCGTCAGCAGAGTTGTTTCCTGAGGCGGCAGCAGGCTCGGAAAATGACATCGCTTCGCGAGTCGGTGGCAGAAACCAAAACTGGGCGCCGATGGCACTCGCCGATGGCAAGCTCCTTGTCCGGGACCAGGCTCACATGAAGTGTGTCAGAGTTGCTCAGTGACGGGTCGCGGTTGAATCGTAACGCACACGATAAAGAACGGAGTACGCATGTATCCCACGAAAATCGTAGTCAGTGTCCTTTCTAGCGCACTTCTGTTGTCTTCCGCCACTGCTGCCGACTGGCCGCAGTGGCAGGGCCCGGACCGGAACGGCATCTCCAGGGAAACCGGCTTGCTGAAGGACTGGCCGAAGGAAGGTCCGCCGCTCGCTTGGAAGATCACGGGACTCGGCGGTGGTGACAGTGCGCCGTCCATTGCCGCGGGCAAGGTCTTCGGCATGGCGAATCGTGGCGAGGACGAAGTTGTTTGGGCCTTGTCCGAGACCGACGGCAAGGAAATCTGGACAACGCGCCTCGGGCCGGCTTTCGAGCAGCGAACGCCCCAAGCAAAAGAAGGACCCTCATGCACACCAACCGTGGATGGTGAGCGCCTCTATGTCGAAGGCATGGGTGGCGATGTGGCGTGCCTGCAGGTCAAGGACGGCAAGGTCCTTTGGCAACGCAGCCTAACGCGCGACTTTGGCGGGCGCGTGCCAATGTGGAGTTACCGTGAATCGCCGCTGGTGGACGGTGACAAGGTCATTTGCACTCCCGGCGCCGATGACGCGATGTTGGTCGCGCTCGACAAGACGACCGGCAATACGATTTGGAAAAGCCAGATGCCCGGGAGTTCGGGAGATAGTGCTGGCGGTCCGGGCGCCGGACCTGATAGTGCTCCTCGCGGTGCAAGAGGCGTCGGTGGGAGCGTCGATGGTTCGGATGCCGTGGTTACCGGCACCAAGGATCCGGGCTTGTTTACGAGCGAGCATTGGGGCATGCGAGCCTTTTCCTGCAAGATTCCCAATGGCAAATATCTCGCGAAGCTCTACTTTGCCGAGACCTACGATGGGATTACCGGCCCCGGCCAGCGCGTCTTCTCCCTCAATGTCCAGGGGCATGCATTCAAGGACTTCGACATTTGGGTAAAGGCCGGCGGGCCCAAACGCGCCTATATCGAATCGGTGCCGGTGGAAGTGACCAACGGAGAGCTTCGCATTGTTTTCGCCGCCCAGACCGAGAACCCGGCGATTAAGGCGATTGAGATCATTCCGGAGGCAGCGGCGGTAGCAGGTGGGGCGTCTTCCGCAGGAATCATACGGATCAAGGCTGGCCAGGCCGAGCAGTTTACGGATTCCAGCGGCGGCGTTTGGGAGCCAGATCGAGGTTTCGAGGGAGGCTCTTTCGGCGGGATGATCCAAGCGCCCGGCGGTTTTGGTGGCGGCGCGGGCACGCCCGGACGAGCCGGTCGTGGCGCCGGCGGGTCTGGAGGTTTTGGCGGCTCCGGAGCGGCCTACGCCTCGGCGATTGCCAGTGATTTCGAAGGGCAGCGTCAGTACGTGCAACTAGTCGCAAAAGCACTTATCGGAGTCGCGGCATCCGACGGCAGGTTCCTCTGGAGGTATGATCAGCCTGCCAACCGGATGGGTATTAACTGCTCCTCGCCCGTCTATCAGGACGGCATGGTGTTCGCCGCCTCAGCTTACAGTGCGGGGGGTGGGTTGGTGAAGCTAAGCAAGGATCGCGACGGTGGGATCAAGGCCGAAGAAGTCTATGCCACCCGGAAGATGCAGAACCACCATGGCGGCATGATTCTCCTCGCTGGCTGCCTCTATGGCGCCAATGGAGGCAATGAGGGCGGCTACCTCCTCTGTCTGGACTTCAAGACCGGCAACGTCCTCTGGGACGGGCGCGACGTTCCCAATCGCCCGGCCCCGAAAGGCTCGCTCGCCCTGGCGGATGGCCGGCTCTATTACCGCACCGAGAAAGGCACCGTGCTCCTGATTGAGCCGAATCCCAAGGAGTGCGTCGAGCGCGGCCGCTTCGAGCAGCCCGAGCGCAGCCGGCCGCCAGCTTGGGCCCACCCGGTCATTGCCAACGGCAAATTATACATCCGCGACCAGGACCTCCTGTTCTGTTACGATGTGAAGGCGAAGTAAGAGCGCCATGATTTCCAGACTACTCACGATTGCGGTTGCCCTCCTGTCTCTGATCTCAAATCGCACGCTCGCGCGAGAATCCTCTGAATCCGGCCGCGCAAACAGTTTGCGTCCCAGTGATATCTTTCAGTTCACCAACGTCTGGACGATTCACCTACATTTCACGCCAGAGCAATGGGAAGCAATGGAGCCGAAACAGCAAGGGAGACCCCAATTCGGGGGACGCAGGGGCAGCTTCCTGCAAGGGCCGGAAGGGGGGCGCAATGGCATCGCCGCGGCGTTTGGAATTGTATTCGAGTACGTCCGAGCAGACTTGGAGTTCGGAACAACCAAGTTCAAGGACGTGGGAGTGCGGTACAAAGGAAACGGCACATTTCTCAGTTCGCGCGAAAGCCTCAAGCGACCTTTGAAGCTCGATCTGAACCAGTTTGTAAAAGGACAAAAACTTGCGGGGATGTCCCAACTGAATCTGCACAACTCCGTGCGCGATCCCAGCGGCATGAACGAGGCGATCGCGTATCGGCTATTCCGCGAAGGGGGCGTCCCGGGCCCGAGAACAGCCTGCGCCAAGGTTTACGTGACCGTCCCCGGCAAGTACGACCGTCGTTACTTCGGGCTCTACAATCTTGTCGAAGACGTCGGGAGCGCTTTCGCTGAGGAGCATTTCTCGACGAAAAAGGGGGCCATCCTAAAGCCGGTGACGCCGAGTTTGTTTTCAGATCTGGGTGACGACTGGAAGAATTACAACCAAACCTACGATCCGAAAAGCGATCTGGCCGAGGAACAAAAACGGCGCGTGATCGAGTTCAGCAAATTCGCCTCCACGGCGTCGGAGAGCGATTTTGCGGCAAAAGTCGGCGACTATATTGATCTCTGTAATTTCGCGCGCTACATGGCGATCACCGCTTGGTTGAGCGACCTCGATGGTATTCTCGGGCCTGGCCAGAACTATTACCTTTATCTCCATCCAAAGACGCAGAAATTCCTGTTCATTCCCTGGGATCAGGACCAGCCCTTCGGCCAGTTCCCGCGCGGAACGCAGGCGCAGCGAGAAAATCTGAGCATTCACAAGCCATGGACAGGCGAAAACCGGTTCTTGGAGCGAGTCTTCAAAAGTGACGCCTTCAAAACGGCTTATCTGAAGAGGCTGACAGAGCTTAACAAAACCATTTTCGAACCGGAGAGGATTCACCGGCAAGTTGACGAATTGGCCGCTGTTCTTCGGGCTCCGATTCAGGAGGAATCGCCAGAGCGCCGTTCTGAGTTCGATAAAGCGGTTGCTGGCCAAAACCTCACCATCGTGATGGGCCCCGGCTTCGAGGGGGGCACTGCGGTGACACCGATCAAGCCGTTTGTCAAAGCGCGCGCCAGATCGGTCGCCGATCAGCTTGAGGGTAAATCAGAAGGGGTGACTATGAATCCTGGCTTTGGACGCCGCTAAATGCAGTCCATGAAAACCACGAATGACCGATTCCACCTCCCCAAAGCCTGGCCAGAGCGGCTAACCGAATTCAAGATCCCGCTTCCCGCGCTGCTCCGTCGGGCCGGATTGCCGGAAATCTTCTTCCAGCAGGAGAAAATTTACGCCACCACCGCTCAGGTCTTCGCCCTGTGGCGGGCGGTCCGCGAGATGACTCCCGATCCGGCCATTGGCCTGAAAATGGGCGAGGAACCACGGTTTGGGCTTTACCACCCCGCCACCGTCGCCGCCGTTTGCAGCCGGTCCTTCCGCGACGCCCTGCACCGCATGGCCCGCTTCAAGCAGTTGACGTGTCCGCAAGAAATCCGTGTCCTCACCACTCGGGACGAAGCCTCCGTGGAGTTCATCTACTCTCAAGCCCAAGAACCCCAGCCCGACATTCTGGGGGACCTGGTTCTTTCATGGATTCTGGGCATCGGTCGCCGAGGCACCGACGGACGAATCAAGCCCCTGCGCCTGGAACTGACCCGCCCGGTTCGCGACCGTGAGTTGCTCGAGTCCCATTTTGGCTGCCGCGTTCGTTTCAGAGCCAGCCGCGACGCATTGGTCTTTCGCAACAGTGACCTGGATTTGCCCTTCGTCACCCACAACGCAGAACTGCTCACGGCGATTGGGGCCCACCTGGAATCCGAACTTCAAGAGCGCAACGCCAGCGCAGACGTAGGCGATCAAGTCAGGCGTGCCCTCAAACGGTCTCTGGCCGGGAAGCGCCCAACCCTTCAGCACACCGCCCGGGAAATGGGCCTGAGCGCGCGCACACTGCAACGCCGGCTGACCGCCGCCCACATCACTTTCCAACGCGTAGTGGAAGACACCCGCCGCGAACTGGCACGACACTACCTCGACCACAGCCCGGTTGAGTTGAACGCAATCGCCTACCTCCTCGGCTACGAGCATGCCAACTCCTTCTTTCGTGCGTTTCAAGGATGGGAAGGCACTTCGCCCGGGGAATGGCGCACGCAGGCGCACAAGCAAGGTTGATCGTTGGCGTGGCGGTTCGGTTCACCCGTCACCGCCGAAGCGATGGCGGACAATGGTTCCACGGTGGAAGCCGTCGAAGCCAGTTGCGTGGCGTCTTCGTCGGTTTCTGCGTCAGGGCGCGGGTTCGTCGGTGTCGCGGGTGGCTTTGCCGTGGAGCACGCCTTGGTCGTCGAACCACAGCGGGTCGATCGCGAGGAAGCGTTTGAAGCTGGTTTCCTCGCCCCATTTCTGGTGATAGACCAGCCAGAGCTTCTGATCCGGCCCTTCAATCACGCAATGATGTCCCGGCCCAAGCACCTTGCCTCCGCGATGCACGATGGGATTGCCCGTGAATTTCGTGAAGGGGCCGAGCGGCGACTTCGCCGTGGCGTAGCCGATGCCGTAGTTGGGTGAGTCCGCGCCCGTTCCAGAGTAAGTGAGGTAGTAAACGCCGTTGCGCTTGAGCATGAACGGGCCTTCCGTCACGTGTCCGCTGACTTTCTCCCACGCCTCGGTCGGGCGGATGGTGATTGTCGTCTCGCCCTGTTTCGTCAGCGGGTCGGACATCGGCTGAGCGCGAATCTTGAAGCCGCCAGCCAGGTCCACGTAGTAAAGATAGAACTTCCCGTCGTCGTCCTGAAAGAGGTGCGCGTCAATGGCGTTGGTCGCGAGGACGGCCTTGTCCACAAACGGTCCGAGCGGGCTGTCCGCCACCGCCACGCCAATCTGCTTGTTCATCCCGCTACGCGGCACATCCGCCATGTTGTCCGTGTAATACAGGTAGAGCTTCCCGTCGCCGCGCCGGTGGTGAAACACGTCCGGCGCCCACACGCCGCGCCGCGGATCATCGAATGCCAGTCCCTGGTTCTCCCAATGGACGAGGTCTTTGCCCACGAACACGTCATAGCCGCGCGTGTGCGTGGTGGCGTAGAGGTAGTACGTGTCTCCGACCTTGATTACGTGCGGGTCGGCGAAGCTCTGCTCTGGTAACAGCGGATTGCGATAGGTGCGCTGGGCGTGCGCCGCACGGTTGGTGGCGGCGGGCGTCTCGGCGGTGGATGTCGTGTGTTGGACGGTGAGCGCCAGCAGGAGCGGCAGAATACGGATGACCGCGAATCTCATGGACGCGGAGTGTATCGGCGCGCCGTGCGGGGTTGAAGGGATTTCTTCGCCTGACTTGTGGCCGCCCTCAATCCGGGACGAGGAGCGGAGCGACCGCTCAACCTTCCGGGGTTCCGCGCGCGTTGCCTCGACGGCATCGTGTTGCCACCTGCAATGCCGTTAGCCCAACACAACTCCAACCGAACCAATCTCCGTGACGCGTATAGAACGTGGCGGGCGCGCGCAACTCGCTATGCCGTAGCGGAACAGTGGCGTGCAAGAAACCCGGTCCGTAGATGTGCCCATCGGCATCACGGAGAATCTCTCGGATGCGACCGTGTTCGTCCACCCAGCAGGTCAGGCCGTTGTTGCAGCAGCGGAGCAGGGGAAGGCCGTTCTCTACGGCACGGAAAACCGCGGTTGCCGCGTGTTGCCATTGGGCCGAGCTTTCACCAAACCAGCCGTCGTTGGTCAGATTGACCAGGAAATCCGTGTCGTCCTCGACGTATCGGCGTACCAGATGAGGGAACACATCCTCGAAGCAAATCAGTGTGGTGGATTTGACGTGGACTGGAGCGCCGACCTCCGGTTCGGCACCTCGGGGGACGGCGTCAACCATGCGCGTGGTCGGAGACGGGCCTTCCAGTTCAAACGGAATCGGCTTCGTCCCGGGCGTGAAGCCGCCGGTGATCGGCGTGAACCATTTCACGAAGGGCAGCCAGCGCGCGAGCGGAATGAACTCGCCAAACATCACCAGATGGTTCTTGCGGTAGCTGGCCGCAATCTCGCCGTCTGGGTTGATGAGGAAACTCGCGTTGAAGTAGTCCACGTCTTCCTCGGTCGTACCGCCGGGGCGCAGCGCGGCGTCGTCGCTGCCGACGATCATCCAGACCCTGTTCGAGCGGGCGAGGCCGGTGACGGCGAGGCGCGTGGCTTCGTCGTAGCGAACCATGTTTGGCACCGCGGCCTCGGGCCAGAGCACGAGATCGGTTTCGTTCGTCAAGGCCAGCGCGGTGAGGTCCAGCAGTTGCCGGAAGCGGTTGCTGTTCTCGTTCGTGTCCCAGATCAGAGTCTGCGGAATGCTCGGTTGAATGAACGTGACGCGCAGCCTGCGTGAGTCGTCGGTTGCGGCGGTTTCCCGCAGCGTACGCAGCCCGGAAACGAACACCACGCTTAGCACAGTTGCCGGCAGGATGATCTCACTTGCCCAAGCGTAGCGGTTTGCGGGCTGACGGTAGATGGCCGCGGCAGCGCTGAACAACGCCAGCGAGAACCAGACCACGAGAAACGACACGCCATAGACGCCCGTGATTGAGGCGACCTGGATCAGCGGCAGCAACCGGTACTGCGATGCGCCCACAAAATTCCACGGGAAGCCGCCGAAGATGCGCGCCAGGATCATTTCCATGGCCACCCAAGCCGCCGCGCCAGCCAGCGCCCAGGTGCAGCGTTGCGCCCAATTGCCCTGATCCGTCGCGCCCGGTGAGTTCGAACCTGAAACCTGAAACCTGAAACCTGAAACCCCGAGCGTGAGCCAGACCCACGTAGCCGGGAACAGCGCGAGGAAAGCGCTCAGCGCCACCCAGCCCAAAATCGGAAAACCTGTGACTGGAATCTGCAGCAGCCACGAAAGCGAGGCCAGATAGTGCGCCAGCCCTGCGATATAGCCGACCCGAAAGCGCTCCCAACCGCAGGCGCCAAGCGCGCTCGCGAGCATCAAAGCCGGCGCGAGCCAGGCCAAGCCGGTCACGCCGCGATTGGGGAAGGCAAGGGCCAGGCACAGGCCGGCGATGGCCGCAGCACCGTATCGTCCCCAGGCTGTGATCCGGAAGTTTCTCAACGCGGCGAGAGTTGCCGCGAAACCACCGAAACGCAAGCTTCAGCCGCACGGCGATTGCTGGCCTCTGGTCAGAGGAGGTGCTTTGCCAGCGCCAAGACGCCTTGCTTCACCGCCGAGCGATGATGCGACGCACCGCTCGTGGCCAGCACCTTTTCGCGGTTGGCCAGATACCAGTCGTAGGTCTGGGCAAACATCTCCTCGTTTGAGAAGCGCGGCTGCCAACCGAGTTCGCGCTGCGCCTTCGCGATGTCGAACCACAGCGAGCGGCCATACATCAACGCGTGATACGGGCCCAGCGGCGAAAGCCCGAGGGCACTGGTGAGTTTCATGAAAGCCACCGCTGGCATCATCGGCACACTGCGGACCCGAGCGCCGGTCTTGGCGTGCGCGCAGAGCTGCTCCAGGGTCTCGCGCATGGTGCTGAACTTGGCGGCGCCGCAGTTATAGACCGTGGCTCCGGGGCGAGCAGCAGCGAGGATGCATGCCTCCGCCAGATCATCGGCGTGGACGAACTGGTAGGTGTTGTCGCCGCGACCGAGCACGGGGACATTGTGGCCTTCACGGATCCACTCGAAGAGAATCTGGAAGATGCCCAACCGTCCGTGGCCCATGATTGTGCGCGGGCGGATGATCGTGACGTCGAGTCCGCGGCTGGCATAGGCGTGGCAAAGGTGTTCGCCCTGGAGCTTCGCGTGGCCGTAAGCCTCGCCCGGCGCGGGCAGCGTTTCCTCGGTGACCGGGTTGGACTTCGGTGCGCCGAACACCGCGCTCGAGGAAACGCAGATCACCTTGCGCAACTTCGCGGCGAGCGCGGCCTGGAGGAGATTCTCGGTGCCACCGACGTTCACGGAGTGGAACAGGTGACGGTCCTTGGCCAGCGGCACTTGCGCGACGCAGTGATAAACGACGTCGCAACCGTCGAGCGCTTCCGCCACGCGCGCCGCGTCGCGAATGTCGCCCTGGACGAAACCGACTTCTCGCCTTCGGTCGCTCGCGTCCGCGAGGTCAAACACCCGCACGGCCTGGCCGCGGGCAAGCAGGCGGTCACGCAACAACGAGCCGAAATAGCCCGACCCACCGGTGATGAGAGAAAGGGTCGAGGCCACGGGTCAGAACTTAATGCCGCGTTCGGCGCACCAGCGGAGGGAGCGCCGCATGCCCTCTTCGAGCGCCACCTTTGGTGTGTATCCGAGTTCGCGCTCCGCCTTCGCCACGGAGCAGGCGATGGTCTTGTTCATCTCAGAAAGCACGTGGATCTTCTGGTGATACAGGCCCAGTGCCTGCAGCGTCTTGTCGGCGAGCAGGGCGACCTCGCTCGCGAGGCCCGGCAAGCGGAGCCGCCTGTGCGCACATTTCTGGCCGAACTCGGTCTCCAGCAAACGCTCCACCGTGTCCACGATTTCGTTCATGGTGTAGGGGCGTTGGGCGGCAATCCAATAGACCTGCCCCGCAGCGCGCTCGACTGTGGCGGCGAGGAGCAGCCCCTGGCAAAGGTTGTCCACGTAAGCCATCGAACGCAGATTCTGTCCGCTCCCCACGATGGGGCCTTTGCCATCGCGAATCATCTGGAAGAACAACGTCTGGCGAGGTGGCTGGTTCGGGCCATAGAACCACGGCGCACGGATGAGGACCGTCTCAATCCGATTGGCGCGTTCTTTCACCGCCAACTCCATTTGCATCTTCGAACGGCCGTAGTTGAGGTAAGGCCGGTAAGGCGACGATTCGTCGAAGAGATGATCGGGATGCGGGTTGCAGCCGCAGGGCGAGTTGGACGACATCACCACGGCGCGCTTCACCCCGGAACGAATCGCGGCGTCGAGCAGGTGCTTCGTTCCTTCTACGTTGATCGTGTAGAACTCCGCAATCCGCCCGGGGTGGATGATGCCCGCGGTGTGAAACAAGACCGCGCCGCTCGCCTCCTGACAAAACCGCGCGGCGTCAGCCGGATTACGCAAGTCCCCCTCGCAGATGTCCACGCAGGTCGAAAGTTCGCGAAGGCCGGCGGCGTCCTGTCCGGGCAGAACCAGACAACGGACGCGGAGTCCTTCGGGTGGCGGGCGCAGTTCGGCGCAGTCGGGCAGGCCGCGGATCAGGGACTCCACGAGACGCGAGCCGAGCCAGCCGGCAGCGCCGGTGACAAGGAGGGTTTGCGATGGCCAACTCATTGCATCCAGATGCCGGAAGACGCTAACGGCTTCGGATCGCGTCGTCCAGCCGCAACCCAGCCGGCGGACGTTTTATGCCGCGGCCAACGCGGCCAGCACGGGTCGTCGTTGTGCCGGGCAATCGGCGGGGGATTAGCTGAGCCGTGGCCTTCATTGACTTGCACTCACTGGATCGGTAGCATCCGATTCATTAAATTGCACCAGAGCACCAGACATGCTTGAAGCCATCGAAAAACTGCTGATTCTTCAGGACCGTGACCGTCATATTCGACGCGTGGAGTCAGAACTCGGGCGCATCGGCCCGGAGCGTCAGGGACTGCGCGCCCGGATTAGCGCGGCCCAGACCGCGCTGGAGGCTGGCAAGCTGCGTGTCATGCAACTCGAAAACGAACGCAAGCAGCTTGAACTGGCCGTGGACGGCAAGAAGGAGCTCATCGCGCGTTACGCCAACCAGCAACTCCAAACCCGCAAGAACGAGGAATACCGGGCGCTGGCCCATGAGATCGAGATGTGTCAGGAGAGCATTCGCAAGATCGAAGACCAGCAACTGGAGTTGATGGAGCAGGGTGAGACGGCGCAGCGAGCGGTGGTCCAGGCCAGTGAGGACGCGAAGAAGGCCAGGGAGTTTACCGATGGCCAGATCGCCGGCCTCGACGGTCGCGAGGCAAGCCTCACGGCGGAATTGGCCCAACTCAAGACCAACCGCGAGGAGCTGGCGGCGGCGGTGGATGAAGTCGCACGATCGCGTTACGAGCGCCTGATCAAGACGCGGGGCGACAACATCGTGGTGGGCATTGAACACGGCGTCTGCGGTGGCTGCCACATGCGGTTGCCGGCGCAGATCATTGTCACTTGTCGGGCCGAGCAGGAACTCGTCACCTGCACCAACTGCGGACGGGTCCTCTACTACGGGCGCGACATGGACATGGCGGTGGCGGAGTAGGCGAGAGGCAAGGCCGGTTACTGATTGCGACGGGCCGACGATTGCCGGTTCGTTGCTTGTGAGAGAGGTGATCCCCGTGTATGCTGTGCCCGGTTCTGGAAGGGCGGAGGATCGCTCTCGTGTTGCGCAAGCGACGTGGGGGAGGAAAGTCCGAACACCACAGGGCGCGATGCCGCGTAACCCAGGCTTGTTCGGCTGGGATACACGCGGGAGGCGAAGCCGCGAGGCTGCGCCGACGGAGAGTGCCACAGAGAACATACCGCCCCGGGCGAGTTTCAAATCCCAGATTTGAGATTTCCCAGGAGTAAGGGTGAAAAGGTGGGGTAAGAGCCCACCGCGCGAAGCGCAAGCGACGCGGCACGGAAAACCCCATCGGGTGCAAGGCCAAATAGGGGACTTTGAAGCGGCCCGCTTCCGTTCCCGCGCAAGCGGGACGAGTCCCGGGTACTGGCTGCATAGACAAATGATTCTCTCCTCCGGAGCAATTCGGGGCAGACAGAATTCGGCTTACAGCCCTTCCAGAACTACCCGCCGCCGCCGTCCTCCCGGCTGCCCGGCGGGACCATCACCTTCGGGGCGGACGACCTGGAGGCTACAGTGCAGCCGCTCAAGACACGCAGGGTGAAGAGGTCAGCCGCGCACCAGCTCCTGTATCTCCCAGGCGGTCCTCCGCTGATCCACGATTTTCAGGACGTGCCCCACGGCGTCGTTCACCAGCACACGTATCGCTCGAAGTCGCTCGGGCGACTGCGCGAGCTGGCCGTCTATACGCCGTCGGGCTACGACCAGCAGCGCGACGCCCGGTTTCCCACGCTCTATCTCCAGCACGGCTCGGGCGACAACCAGGCCACCTGGACCGTTCACGGCAAGGCGCACTGGATTCTCGACAACCTCATCGCCCAGGGCCGCGCCAAGCCGATGGTCGTGGTGATGATGGACGGCCACGCGGCGGTGGGCGGCCGTTCTGGCGGACCGCAAGACAACACCAAGCTTTTCGAGCGGGACTTGCTCGAAGACGTGATGCCGTTCGTCGAGGCGAACTACCGCGTGAATCCCGACGCCGCCAATCGCGGCATCGTGGGCCTGAGCATGGGCGGCGGGCAATCCCTCACCATCGGGCTGAACCATCTGGACCGATTTGCCTGGGTCGGCGGATTCAGCGCTTCCGTGCCGGCGAAGGCCGCCGTGGCGGGCGCGCTCAGCGATGCGGACGCCACCAATCGCAAGTTGAAGCTGCTCTGGATCGCTTGTGGCAAGAACGACTTCCTGCTCCAGCGCAACGAGACGTTCATCGCCCTGCTCAAGGAGAACAACCTCCGGCACGAGTGGCAGCTCACTGAAGGCGATCACAGTTGGCCGGTCTGGCGGAAATACTTGGCCGAATTCGCGCTCAGACTGTTTCGGTGAATGTGGACGCCGGCATATTTGTGCGTTGCCAGCATTCCATCCAGCCTCTGCGAGGCCAACCCTGAGTAGCCGCCGTTGAAACTGCGGTCAACGAGTCATCACAGTGTGCGGCTCCGCTGGAGTCGAGTGTATCTGGTACGCGGTTCTGCGGCTTGCGACTCGCGGTTACTCCCTTGATCTGGATTCTAGGATTCGCGCAATTCGTTTTCTCATTTCGACTTGTTCTCGCATTGACACGACAAGCGTCTAAAAGGAGACTCGCCTCCGATGTCAGTTGACAATTGCTGTCACCATGAAGCGCTACACAGTATTCAAAAACATCGAGAGCTGGAGAGGTAAGCAGTCTGTTGGCGAGTTTACACAAGAAGAGATCGTGAAACTGGTCCAAGCAAAGCAACTTGGGAAAGATGGGTTTCTTGTGGAACACGGATTCTTCAACACAATCACCGAGACATACAAGGTCGCATGGCTCGCTGAACACTGGCCTATAGAGCCGGCCCCTTCCACGCCTTTGGCAGCCGCTGCATCAAGCAAACCCAACCCGCAAGGACAGATTGACGTCCTTCTCCGGACAATCATCTCAAATCAGGAACGCCAATTGGCGTGCCTTTCCGGCATCAAGTTGGGCGTTGTACTCCTGTGTCTCGGTATCATTATCATCCCCGCGCTCCTCAGAAGCTGTGCTTCCCCCTAGCTCTGGCTCCACTCGGCTTTCTTGAAGCGGTGAATCAAGGTCGGCAAGAACGGTTGAGCGAAAACCTGCTTTGTGCCCTTAGCCTCAGCATGAACAGCCGACCGTTGACTGGTGAACCGGTGCAGCAGCGGCATGCTTCGCCCAAGGCTTGCTGACCGCCAGCGTTGCCGCGGCACCGAAAAGCCGCATTGGCAGGTCTTCCCGGTTCGCCACAGACCGCTTTTCGAGCAGGGCTTTCCTGTTCTGATTGGTCGCCAGACTCCACTTCGCGTTCCACGACATCTCACTGATGCCACGCCGCGGGCGGCAAATGCAGGCAGCTTCGCTCCAACTCCTGCTCGAAGGCGATGACGACGGAAAAATGATTTCGCAAGAGCACCTCCACAGCCTGGGTCGTGCAGTTTCCCAGATGCAGCCGAATCACTTTCGGCGGGTGGCCCAAGAGGAGGCTGCGGTCGCTGAAGTCCGAGTCTTTGGTAACGATCGCGAAGCCGTTCGCCTTTGCGTGATCCCAAATCACCACGTCATCCGCTTCGTGCAGGCCGAGAAGGAAGACATGGACCGAGTCCGGGAAGAGATCCACCAGCCGCCGAACCAAGTTCGGAGACAGATTGTGGTCAAAAAGCAGCTTCACGCCCCGGGGCTAGGCAGCTTTCTGGAGCGCGGCGGCGTAAGCGAGGCAAGCTTGGATGTCCTCGCGGGTCAGATACGGAAAGTCGCCAAGGACTTCCTCCACGCTCATGCCGGACGCAAGGTACTGCAGAACATCCTGCACCGTGATCCGCATGCCTCGAATGCAGGCGTGACCGCTGCGCTTGCCCGGCTCGACGGTGATGTACTTTCGATAGTCGAATTCCATGGGGCGAATATCCGAAACAAAGGCCCGGTCGTCAACGGGGATAACCCGGCCGCCCCGGACCCGACATTGGCTTGGACAACATCAAGTCGCAGCATGTCTGGGGCGAAGCGCGGCTGTGTCCTCCGGACCAACCGCAGCAACGTCGCGAGTCGAAGCGGCCTGGGAATCGCCAGGAGTTGACAAACAAGTCGTCCGGCTGCTGCGGCTGTTGCCCACGCACACAGCCGCGCTCCATCTGCGGGAGTGACCGCCACTTCCTTTCGCCCGCCGCGCTCTATCCGCCCTGCTTCAAGCCCCGCTTTTCCAGCAGCGGCTCGACGCTGGGCGGACGGCCGCGAAACCGTTCGTAGAGCAGCATCGGTTCTTCGCTGTAGCCCTTTTCCAGGATGTTCTTGCGGAACGAGCGCGCGGTGGCCGGGTCGAACAAGCCCTTTTCCTTGAAGGCCTGGAACGCATCGGCATCCAGAACCTCAGCCCAGATGTAACTGTAGTAGCCCGCGGAGTAGCCGCCGGCGAAGATGTGCTGGAAATACGTGGAGCGATACCGCGGCACGATCTCCTTGGGGATGTTCATGCGCGCCAGGGCCACGGTTTCAAGCGTCGGTGCGTCGGGCTCAGCGGTGGCGGCTAGCGTGTGCCATTCCATGTCGAGCAGCGAGGCGGCGAGGTACTCCACAGTCTTGAAGCCCTGGTTGAATTTCTCGGCCTTGTGGATTTTCTCTACGAGCGCCGCGGGGATCACCTCGCCCGTTTGCCAATGCCGCGCGTAGTGCGCCAGCACTTCGGGTTCAAACGCCCAGTTCTCCATGATTTGCGACGGCAATTCCACGAAGTCGGTCGGCGTCCCGCCCAGACTCCGGTAGTTGACCCGTGAGAGGATGCTGTGCAACCCGTGGCCAAACTCGTGGAAGAGCGTCTCCACTTCGTCCATCGTCAGCAGCGCGGGTTGGTCGCCGGCGGGACGCGAGAAGTTGCAGACGTTGGCCACCACGGGCCGGATTGATTTGCCGTTTTCCATCCAGGTGCCGCGCGTGCGGGTACACCAGGCGCCGGATCGCTTCCCCGCCCGCGGATGATAATCCACGTAGAAGACCGCGAGATGTCTGCCATCGGCGTCCTTGGCTTCGAAGACCTTGGCCTCCGGATGATGCACCGGCATGTCCTTCAACTCGGTGAAGGTGATCCCATAGAGCTTGTTGGCCACCCAGAACGCGCCGTCGCGGACGTTCTCCAGTTTGAAATAGGGCTGCAACGCCGATTCATCGAGCTGGTATTCCGCCTGGCGCACTTTCTCTGCGTAGTAGAACCAATCCCACGGCTCCAACTGGAAATCCTTGCCCTCGGTTTTGATGGCCGCTTGCAGGGCTTTGGCTTCCCGCGCCGCCAGCGCCTTGGCCGGCTCCCACAACTGATCCAGCAAGTCATAGACGCGCGCCGGCGTGCGCGCCATGTTTTCCTCAAGGCTGAAATCCGCCCAGGTCTGATAACCGAGCAGGCGGGCCTTCTCCGTGCGCAAGGTCGCCGTGCGACTGGCTAAGGCCTTGTTGTCGGTGGCATCGCCGTGGTCGCCGCGCGTGGTGTAAGCGGTGAAGATTTCCTTCCGCAACTCGCGGTTGCCGCAGTATTGCAGGAAGGGCCAAATGCTCGGCCCATGCAGCGTGAACACCCACTTGCCATCGAGTCCGGCCTTGCGCGCTGTCTCCGCAGCGGCGGAAACCAGATTATCCGGCAACCCCTTCAAATCCTCGCGGCGATCCACCACCAGACGCCACGTGTTCATCTCTTTCAGCAGGTTGTCGCCGAAGCGGACGGAGAGCGTCGCCAGCTCCGAGTTCAAGGCGCGCAGCTTCTCCTTGCCTGTGTCGTCAAGCAGCGCGCCGCCGCGGGCGAATCGCTTGTAGGTTCGCTCCAGCAACATCTGCTGTTCGGGCGTGAGCGTGAGCGAGGCGCGGGCGTCCCAGACCGCTTTGATGCGCTTAAAGAGAGCCGCATCGAGGAGGATGGCGTCGCGATGGGCGGATTGCAGCGGCGCCAACTCCTTGGCAAGCGCCTGCAGCTTGTCATTCGTCTCCGCGCCGGTCAGGAAGCTGAACACGTTGTTGGCGCGTTCGAGATCGCGCCCGGAACGCTCCAACGCTTCGATCGTGTTCGCGAATGTCGGCGCTTCGCTCAGTGCCGCGATGGCTGCGACCTCCTGACGTTGCCGGGCCATGCCTTCCTTGATCGCCGGGAGAAAGTGTTCCTCGCTGATCTCAGCGAACGGCGGCACGCCGAACGGCGTCTGCCATTCCCTCAGCAGCGGATTGGATTCTTGTGCCTGTCCCAGCGTGGGCACAACCGCTGCCAGCATCAGTGAACTCATACATTTGCGCATTTGCATCGTCGCCAATCTGGAGAAGGCGGCTATTCCGGGCCAGCCTTTTTGCCTCGCCTGGCATGCTCCAAGTTCATCTGGCCCGGCGACCAGTTGTCTCGGAGGGACAGGATGTGAATAGCTGTGGGCGACAATCCACGGTAGTGGCTGTCCAGTCAGTTCGACCCCTGCGGGGTCGCACAATGCACGATCCATCCCGTGGGTTTCACCCACGGCTATTCACGTTCCATCCCTGCGGGATGGTGGTGGCTGTCTCGATTCACGCCTGAAACGGGTTAGCCAGCGATTTCGCAGGATTTTGAATCGTCTTTGCGTAGGCATGCTAGTTTCAACG
>CAYJNU010000079.1:0-23155 GCA_964371005.1 uncultured Verrucomicrobiota bacterium
GAAGAGGAGTATCTCGCGGTGGCTGCGAAGGACATGACCATCACCGCTGCGGAAATCGCGGGCTTTCCGCTCGCACAAGTCGCGGCCGGGAAACCGCTGCCCCTCAAGGGTGCGATCAATCCTGCTCACGCCGCCGCGGTGGCCGCCCTCCACGCCAATGCCGTGAAGCCGTTGCTTGGCGACAAAGCCGAGTTGACTGAAGCCGACTGGGCCACTTTGCAGACGAGACTCGGAGCGTACGATGGCTGGGTTGCGGGCAAGGCTGGCGTCGCCGTGGAGAAACTGGGAATTAACCGCGTGCGCGAAATCCTGGCTGGTAAAGCAAAGGACGAAATCACCGCGCTTATCGCCAAGGACAAGGCGCTTGAATCCGAGGCCGCCTCGATCGCGAACGTGGAGAAGCTCTGCCGCTTGGTGCGCGACCTTCACAAACTTTGCGTCAACTTCGTCAACTTCAAGGACCTCTACGACGGCGGCGAGCCAGCCATCTTCCAAGCCGGTACGCTGTATCTGGATC
This sequence comes from uncultured Verrucomicrobiota bacterium, assembly GCA_964371005.1. GTDB lineage: Bacteria > Verrucomicrobiota > Verrucomicrobiia > Limisphaerales > MWDV01 > MWDV01. Next base: position 518 of record CAYJNU010000079.1, read on the forward strand.
AGCGCTCTTGCACCCTCTGTTTGCCGGTGGAGGACGCCGGACGCCACGCCACAATGGCCGCGCTGGCCGGCACCTATCTGGCTTACTGCGATTGCGTTCGCAAAGGCACTGGAGAGAAGCGACAAATCGTTGCCGCGTTCACCAACGGCGATTCGGACAACCTCATGGTGGGCCGCAACGGCTTGTTCTACGACCGCAAGGGCCGCGATTGGGACGCCACGATTACCAAGATCGTGGACAACCCGATCAGTATTCGGCAGGCCTTCTGGTCGCCGTACAAAAAACTGGTCCGGCTGATCGAAGAACAGGTGGCCAAGCGCGCCGCCGCCGCCGAGGCTGAATCCGACAAGAAACTGGCCGCGGCCGCCTCGACCGCCGCCACCGCCGACAAGGCGAAACCCGAATCGAAGAAAGTGGACGTGGGCACAGTAGCCGCATTGGGTGTTGCGTTCGGTGCGTTGGCCACTGCCTTCGCCGCGATCGCAGGCTACGCCTCCGGCCTGCTCAAGCTTCCATTCTGGCAAGTCTGCCTGGCCGTCGTCGGCCTGGTGCTTCTCATCTCCGGTCCCTCGATGCTGATCGCCTGGCTCAAGCTGCGGAAGCGCAATCTCGGCCCGATTCTCGACGCCAACGGCTGGGCGGTGAACGCCAAGGCAAAAGTCAATGTGCCGTTTGGCACGTCGCTCACCGGTATCGCGACGCTGCCACCCGGCGCCACGCAAAGCTCGGACGACCGTTTCGGCGAACGTCCGAGTGCCTGGCCCAAGTTCGCGCTGTTCATCGTTATCGTGTGTTTCATCATCAGCCTGTTGAACCATTTCTACATACTGGACCTGATCGACTTCAAGGCCACGGGCAAACACCATCCTGCCCTGTTCAAGCAAGCTCCGACCAAAGAGGACGCTGCGAAGACTGGAACGGGTGGCATTGGCGGAACAACGAACGCCCCGCCGGCAAGCTGAAGCTGCTACATGGGATGATTATTGCGGGCGGCACGAGCGACACGCTCCTGCCGCCCGTCTTCGTTCGCTGCCCGGTGCTCCGGGCTGGACCTTGACCCGCCTGCTGGGGCGGCATAGCGTGCCACATCAACAAAAGGTGAGTGTATGCGAATGCCGCTTATCGCTTGGTTGGCGAGTTGCGCGACCCTGATTGCCGCCGCGTTTCCGCCGGCTGCTTTGTCCACAAACAAACCGTCCACCGAACTCACGATTCCGTATGTACCCACGCGCCACGACGTCGTGAACGACCTGCTCTGGCTGGCCAGTGTTGGGAAAGATGACGTGGTGTATGACTTGGGCTCGGGTGACGGTCGGATTGTCATCGCCGCAGTTCGCGACTACGGCGCTCGCAAGGCTGTTGGGATCGAGATCGACCCGAATCGTATTCAGGATAGTCTGGCTCAAGCGAAGCAGGCGGGCGTGGCCGAGCGTGTGCAGTTCATCCACGGGGACTTGTTCACAAACGATTTCAGCCTGGCCAGCGTGGTGGTTCTTTATCTGGGCCACGGGGCCAATCTGGAGTTGCGACCAATGATGGTTTGCAAACTGAAGCCCGGCACGCGCGTGGTGTCGCATCAATACGGCATGGGCGAGTGGCCGCCGGAAAAGACGCTGGAAGTGCGCCGGCCTTATCTCGGTATGTACGGGACGGTGGCCAACCCATTCTCCAGCAATCCGAACGTCCCGGGCTTCGACGGAAATCGGGATCGGAGGCTCCGCACGACGCTGGCGATGTGGGTCATACCCGCCCCGCTCGCTGGCGTGTGGCAGGGCAGAATTCAGACCGCCGAAGGAGAGCGCGACTTGAAGCTGCAATTGCATCAACGCCTGTCGCGCGTAACGGGTTCATTTGAAGTTCGCGGGATCACCAATTTCCCGGGATCCGTTCAGGGCGACCTCTGGGGAGACCGCTTTCGTTTCGATGGCAACGCGACGGGCAGGCCGTATGGTGACTTCTGGATCATCTTCGACGGAGAGGTTCACGAGGACGTGCTCAAGGGCAAGCTGGCCGTCCGTGAGCGCGGGGAACTTCGCGAGTTTCCGTGGGAGGCGCGGCGCACCAAGGGCGATTTCAGCGGGACGTGGGAATGGCCCTGTGCCACCGGGTCGCGCCCGGTGCAACTGCGGATCGAGCGGCGCGCCGGCCAATGGAGGGCGACTTACGTGGACCGCGGCCAGAAATTCCCGATTAGCGATTTCTACGATTTCGGCGGCGGTTTTTACTTCACGCATCTCATCGGATTGGAGGGCAAACACAGCCTGCGCTACGACGAAGACAGCGGTTGGTTGATCGGCGAGGCCGTGGCTACCGACGACGGTATCACGGGCACGATTGAGTTCTATCCCTGTCGTTCCGCTTCTCGTCAAGATGGATCGCTTCAAGAGGCCCATCGGGTCTGGCGACCGAGAAGGGTAATGCCCTGAGCCGGGTGCAGCCGCGCTCGTGCGAGGGCGGACTCGAGGTGAAAGCGGTGGAGAATCCGCCAACTCCCGTGGGTGGCGGCGCAGGCCTTGACGCTGTGTAGAGCATGTGTGGCAAGTCGGCCCAGGTGGTCATCCGCTCGAACTTCAGGCCGATCCGTTCGGCCACGCGCCGGGAGGCGAGGTTCTCTGGTCGCACCGTGGCAGTCACGCGCGCCTTGCCCAGCTCGAAGAAAGCGTGATCGCGACAGCCGGCTGCGGCTTCGGTCGCGTAGCCTTGTCCCCAGAACAGGCGGTGCAGCATGTAACCGATGCCGATTTCGATCACGCCATCAAGCTCCTGCCGGAGCAAACCGGTCTGGCCAATGGGTTGACCGGTGGTTTTGTCGAATGCCAGCCAATAGCCGAAGCCATCGCGCACGTAGCGCTCCTGCTGGCGGCGAATCCAGTCAGTCGCCTCGTCGCGCGTGTAAGGTCGCGGCCAGAAATGCATCACCTCCGGATGCGCGAGCATCTCAGCGACGAAGTCCAGGTCGTCGAGGCTCAGTTGCCGCAGGACGAGGTGAGGCGTTTCGAGGATGACCTGCACTCGGAAGAACATTCAACAACCAACATTCAACGTTCAAATCCCAGGGAGCTTCGGACGCCGCTCATTCGGTGTTCGGCGTTGAATGTTGAAGGTTCGATATTCCCACAATCTGCCGCAAATCCGCTACGAACCCGTCTACGTCTTCCGGCGTCGTGTCCCAACTGCACATCAACCGCGATTCGTCGCCGGTGATGACGCCCGTGTAAAACTTCCAGCCGCGTTCGTGCATCTGCTTCTCCGCCGCCAGCGGCATCCGCACGAAGACGGCGTTGCTCTCGACGGGATAAGTGATGTGAACGCCGGGCAGGCCCAGCAAGCCGGCTTCGAGTCGCTTTGCCATCGCATTGGTGTGCCGGGCATGCCGCAGCCACGCGCCATCTTTGAGCATCCCCAGCCAGGGCGCGGAGAGGAAACGCATCTTCGACGCGAGCTGGCCCCCTTGTTTGCAGCGGTAGTCAAACTCCCGCGCGAGTTCGCGGTCGAAGAACACCACCGCCTCACCCACCGCGATCCCGTTCTTCGTGCCACCAAAGCACAGCACGTCCACGCCGGCTTTCCAGGTGATGTCCGCCGGCGCCACGTTGAGCGAAGCCACCGCGTTGGCGAAGCGCGAGCCGTCCATGTGAACGCGCAAGCCGTGCCTTCGCGCGGTTTCAGTCAGTGCCTCAATCGCCCCCACCGTGTAGGCCGTCCCCACCTCGGTGACTTGTGTGAGGCTCAGCACGCGGGGTTTGGGATAATGAATGTCGCTGCGCCGTGTGACCGCGTGGGCGACGGCGTCTGGCGAGATGCGGCCGTTCACTCCGGGCAGCAGCAGAATCTTGCTGCCGTTGGCGAAGAACTCCGGCGCGCCGCACTCGGCGGTTTCCACATGAGCCAGTTCATGGCACAGCACGCTGTGATACGATTGGCAAAGCGTCGCCAACGAAAGCGAGTTCGCCGATGTGCCGTTGAAGACGAAGAACACCTCGCAGTCCTTCTCGAACACCTCGCGGAGGCGGTTGGAAACCTTCTCCGTCCAGGTGTCGTTGCCGTAGCTGACTTCGTGGCCCTGGTTGGCCTCGGCCAGGGCGGCCCAGGCTTCCGGGCAGATGCCGGAGTAATTGTCGCTGGCGAAGTGGCGGGATTTCGGTGCTTGAGTGTTCGTATTCATGGTCAATCTTGCCGGGACGATTAAAGCGGGAAACCCGCCACGGGGAAAAGGAAATCATCCTTGCGAGAAAGTGTTCGACTGTTGAATCGTTGAAACGTCCAATTCCTGAATCGGTCGTGCGCTTCCACATTGGCCTTGCCGATGGCCAGTCCCAGGCTGCTATGGCACCAGCCAGGGCGTGCGCTTTCACCGGCCCGATCAAAGGCAACCCACCTCACCCTCCGGACCCTGCGCAGCAACCGTCCACACGGCGAAACTCGGGGCCAGAGTCTGAAAGAGAACGGAGATTTTCAGGGGCGGTGTTTGTTTCGTGGTGTGATCGGTTCCGTGCCGCTATGGGCTGAAGGAGGCCGGGCCTCAAGCCCGGCCTCCGCGCTTCTATTCTGGCATTCAAGCGCTGTTTGCTCATTTGAGATCAGCGATCATCCGAATCCACCGGCGGGGCATTGCGCGGATCGCGCTCGTCACCGCGGGGGCCGGCGTCAGGACGATCCATGCGATCTGTTGGTGCGTCCGGCACGCCGGGGCCGCGGCGCAGCGGGCCAAAGCCACGACCCTGCATGGGCGGGGCTTCAGGGCGTTGCCCGCGGGGGCCGGGGCGCATGTCATTATCGGAGCCACCACGGCCTGCCCACGGCGGCGGACCAAACGCCGGCCCGCGTCCTTGCGGCCCGAAACCGCGCTGCCTTGGACCAAAGTCCTGACGGGGGCCAGCATTCCGCTGCCTCGGTCCGAAGTTCTGGCGATCGCCAAAACCCTGTCCGCCGCGTCCATGCCAACCAGGAGCCGTTCCAGATTTGGGCGACCAATTCCGCCGGGGAGACATCTGCGGTGGTCCGCCGAAGCGGTTGCCAGGTCCGGCTTGTGGGCCATCCCAGGCGGGGCCGCGCCGTTGCATTCCGAAACCCTGCGGGCCGGGACCGAACTGCCGTTGAGGACCGAAACCTCGCGGGCCCGGATCGAACTGTTGCTGAGGACCGAAGCCGCGACGGCCGGGGGCAAACCCTTGCTGACGTCCGTGCCGGCTTCCGGGTGCGCGGTTCATCTGACGCGGGCCTGCCTGATCTCGGCGTTGCAGGCGTCGGGGGCGGGCGTCCTGGTCGCGTCGCTCGTCCCGATCCATTCTGGCGTCGTCGCGCCGAGCCGGCGCCTCTTTGAGTTGTTTGGCCTGATCCCCTTGGGATTGGGCGAAGGTGCTGAGTGCGGACAGACCGAACGCCAGCGCGAGCAGGGTCGTGGTTTGTTTCATAATGTTGTTCCTCTCGTTTGTTTGATTGTAAATGGCACGGGCCGGTTTGAACGCCGTGGGAATTGACCTGGGAGGCGCCGGAGAAATGGTCGCCGGCTGGGCGGGCTTGGCTGCGTGCGTTGTTGTCATACACCCTAGCAGACGCCCGCGGCGCCATTAAGGCATCGCCAGAATTGTTAAGGAAGTGTAAATGTTGCCGAGGCATGAAACCGGGTGTGTTAAACCCTTGCTGCCACTGATGACGACGAATGCACAGCCAGTTCCGTCTGCCGCGCGCCAGCGCGTGCTGGTGATTGATGACGATCGCAAGCTGTGCCGATTGATCCGGGACTATCTCGACCCGCTCGGCTACGCGGTGTCCGCCGCGCACACCGGCCCGGACGGCGTGAGCGCGGCCACCGCCGAGGTTTGGCATGCGGTGATTCTCGATGTCATGCTGCCGGGTTGCGACGGTTTCGAGGTCTTGAGGCAAATCCGGGCGAAGTCTTCCGTGCCGGTGCTGATGTTGACGGCGCGAGGTGAGGAGACGGACCGGATTGCCGGTCTGGAGGGCGGCGCGGATGATTATCTGCCGAAGACCTTTTCGACGCGCGAACTGCTCGCCCGCCTTCGCGCGGTGACGCGACGCTCAGCAGTCACGGCAGCCGATGACCGCTCCATGGTGGTGTGCGGCGATGTCCGCGTGGATCCGGGCACCCGGACCGCGTCGCACCGCGACGAGGCACTGGTTCTGACCCCAGTGGAGTTTGACCTGTTGTTCTCGCTCGTTCGCGCTGCCGGCTTGGTGAAGACGCGCGACGACTTGATGGCGGAGATTCGGGAGCGTGAGTACGAAGCGTTCGACCGCTCGATTGACGTTCACATCGCGGCGTTGCGCAAGAAGCTGGGCGACACGGCACAATCGCCCCGCTACATCCGCACCGTGCGTGCCGCCGGATACATGTTCCTCAACCCGGACGAATCGCCCGCCTGAACCATGGCCACGCGTTTTCCGTTGCTGGCGCGCATTCTCCTCTGGTTCTTCCTGAACCTGTTGATGCTGGCCGCGGTGCTGTTCCTCTTCCTGCGCTCGGAGTTTCGGGTCGAGGCACTCATGGCCGGGCGCGGAGGCGAGCGGGTGCAACAGATGGCTGATCTGCTGATCGGCGAATTGCGCGACCGGCCGCGTGGTGAATGGGACGGCATCCTGCGGCGGTTCAGCGAAATCTACGGGATCCGGCTGTCGCTCATTGGACCGGGCGAAGAGCAGGTGGGTGGTGATCCGATGGTCTTGCCGCCGGAGGTTCGCGAACGCTTGCCGCGCCGGGGTCCGCCCTTCGCTCGGCCTGGCCTTGCCGAACAACCTCGGCCGCCCGACCTCGGCCCGCCGGTGCTGAATCCGCTTCGCGGCGGTCGCCCGCGCGCCATGCCGAGGCTATTTGTTCACACCAGCAACCCAGATCGTTACTGGATCGTGTTTCCGTCGGCAATTCCCGATGCACCCCCGCTCCGCGGGCGGCCGTTGTCGTTGGTCGCGGTTTCCGAGACGCTGAGCGCGGGTGGGCTGTTCTTCGATTTCGGGCCCTGGCTTTGGGCGGGGGGCGGGGTGTTGGTGCTTTCGGTCATGTGGTGGCTGCCGTTCGTGCGGGGCATCACCCGTGCGGTTTCACAAATGACGCAGGCCACGGAGCGGATTGCCGAGGGCCGGTTCGACGTGAATGCACCGGAGCGTCGCCAGGACGAATTGGGCCGTTTGGGCGCGGCCATCAACCGTATGGCGGGACGGCTTGCGGGATTTGTCGCGGGCCAGAAGCGGTTTCTCGGCGACGTGTCGCATGAACTGTGTTCACCGATCGCGCGCATCCAGGTGGCGCTCGGCATCCTCGAACAGCGGGCCGATCCGAAGCAACAACCGTATCTTGATGACCTGCACGACGAGGTCCAGCAGATGAGTCAACTGGTCAACGAACTGCTCAGCTTTTCCAGGGCCTCGTTCGGCGAGAAGTATGTCCAGCTCGTCCCGGTGCGGGTGCAGGACCTCATTGAAGGAGCGGCCAAACGCGAATCCACCTCCGCCGTCCCCATCACCATCGGCGTGAGCGGCGATCTCTGGGTCCGTGGGGAAGCGGAACTTCTGCGGCGCGCGCTCGCCAACCTCGTGCGCAACGCGGTGTCTCACGCCGGCCACGCCGGGCCCGCCCAGGTCACGGCTGTTCGCGAGGGTGAATCGGTTGTCGTCACCGTGGCCGACAGCGGACCCGGGGTGCCGGAAGCCGACCTGGCGAAGGTGTTCGATCCGTTTTATCGCGTAGATAGTTCGCGCGACCGCAAAACGGGCGGCGTAGGTCTGGGACTGGCCATCGTGAAAGCGTGTGTCGAGTCGTGCGGCGGGACGGTGTCGTGCCGCAACCGGCAGCCCTCGGGTTTGGAAGTCGTCATCACACTGAAGGCAGCAGCCGAGGAAACGCGACCGGTTGCCTGACCGACCTGGCAAGGCGATTGGACAGGGCGCCGCCGGCACGGAGGCACAGAGGCACGGAGGGAGTTACTGCTCGAATCCCCCGCCGGTTCCGTGTAGCTTCCGTCACGGAAGAGACTCACATGAAATTACTTCTCATCAGTCCGCTGACGCCCGACACGTTCTGGAGCTTCAAGCATGTGCTTCGGTTCGTCTCGAAGAAAGCCGCGTTTCCCCCTTTGGGACTCCTTACGGTGGCGGCGATGCTTCCTCGAGACTGGCCGCTGCGTGTGGTGGACTTGAACGTCGAGCGCCTGCACGACGACGACTTGCGCTGGGCGGATTGCGTCCTCATCAGCGCCATGGGTGATTTGAGCCCGGAACGCGGTAAGCCGCTGCTTCCGCTTCAGCGTGGGCGCTTGCGGGCGGAGACAAACCCCACTGCGCGACTGACGCCGTTGGCCAGTCTTTCCAGTGGCAGATGCCGCGCCAGCCAGGGCGCACGCAGTTCGATGGCGTGCGAGGGACAAAACTCGTGGCAGCAGTAGCAACGAATGCATTGTGCTTCGTCCAGTTTGCGACCGGATGCGCTCCGTGGGTGAATCGCCGCCGGTTTCACCGGGCAGCCCTTCTCGCAAATCCCGCAGCGTGTGCAGCGGCCATCAAGAATTTGCGGCAGCGCCGTCCACTGGCGACGCAACCAGAGCAACGCTGGTTTGGGCAGCGGCAACAGACGGAGCACATCCGCCGGTTGCGCCACGTTCTTGAAGTCCGCCACGGCCAGCCGCCGCCAATCCGGGCCGCACACGTGCATCTGCTCCAGGCGAGTTTCACCAAAACCTTGCTCCCGCGCCGCTCTTAGCAACGGCACGCGCATCGGGTCGAGCCCGATCAGGTGGCACGCGAGCGTGTCCACCGCGGCGAGATCGCGGCTGGCGAGCAGGGCGCCCACCTGCCGCGGATTGCCGCTCGCCGGGCCGGCGCCTTCCATGGCGGTCACGGCATCCAGGATCGCGAGCGCCGGGCGCACGCTCCGGTTCACGTCGAGGATGAGCGCCGCCAGCCATTCCGGCTGTTGCAGTCAGAAATGCCATTGACTCTTCAGCGTGCCGGGGATGCAACCGTATTGGTTCTTCAGCGCAGCAGTGAGCGTCATCTGCGCGTGCGTCTTGAGCTTCGGCAGCGTGATGACGATGTCGGCTTCCGCCAATGCCCTGGCCAGGGTCAATCGCGGCACCAGCCGGTAATCGGGCACCTCGAACTCTTGCGGCTCGCTGAAGTCCACCAGTTCCGCGCCCGTCTCGGCGAGCACCGGCGCCAGTCCGCAAGTTCGCGCCACGCCTTCCAACTGTCCAAACGCCGAACTGTCGCCCATGAACGCGCGTCCGCCGGCTTCCTGCACCAGCAGAATCGCCGCGCGCACGATGGTCGGATGCGTCGTCACGGCGCGTTCCACGGCAAACGGCCCGAGCAGGTTCGGCTTCAGCAACACGCGTTGGCCTGGGCGCACGAACGCCCGCATCCCGCCGAGCGATTCCAGGCAGGTGCGCAGTGCCACCAGCACGCGCTCCGGATCATAATCCGCCAGCGCCTGGAGACTGACCACGGCGGAAGCTTCGTTCGACACGTCGCGGGGCAGGCTGCCATGTCCACGGCGGCTGGCAATGTCTAATGGCCACGCCTAAAAATACGCACTCCGGGCGGCACAACCTGGGCTTGAGTGACGATCGGAAACGCGGCACTCTCGTTCCTATGCCAATTCGCCTGATGTCGTGTTTCCTGTTCGCGGCATTGCTCTTTCATGCGCACGACCCGGCGGTGGCCGGCGAGACGAATCAACTGCGTCCTTGGGACACCTATCGCACGATCATGTGGGTCGGCGACAGCGCCGGCAAGAAGCCGGAGAAGCTGCCGCTGTTCTTTCAACGATTGCGCGAAATGGGGATCAACTCGGCCATGGTGTTTGGGGATGGCGATCCGCAGCCGCTGTTGGACAATCACTTCCCGTATTACGTCGAGAACATGGTGAACCGCGGGCTGTGCCTCAAATTCAACTCCAAGGTCACAGATTGGGACCGCTTCGTCACGGACTGGACCAGGAACGGCCGGTCGGAGACGGCCTTTGTTCGCGACTACTGCCTGGACGATCCGGAGTGGCGCCGTGCGGCGCGCGAAGGAATGCGGCAGCTCGTGCGCAAGAACCGGGCGCATGAACCGCTCGCCTATGACCTCCGCGACGAACTCTCCACCACGCTCTCGGCCAATCCGTTCGATTACGATTTCAACCCGATCACGCTGCGGCGGTTTCGCGAATGGTTGAAAACACAATATGCCGATCTTTCATCGTTGAATGAGGCATGGGAAACGCGTTTCGCCGCGTGGGAGGACGTGAAACCCTTCACCACCGACCAGATCAAGAGCCGGATGGCGAGTGGCGAGGCGATCCCGCGCGGGAAGCCCGATTGGCAGGCGCTGGCGCGACTCGCGTTTGACCCAAAGGCAGCCCGCGAATCGCGCACGCGCTGGAATCTCTCGCCGTGGGCGGACTTCCGCACTTACATGGACCTCTCCCTGGCGCGGGCGTTGGACGATTTCCGCCACGCGGCGCACTAACTGGACCCGCGCACGCCGGTGGGCATCGAAGGCACGCAAATGCCCAATGCCTTTGGCGGTTACGATTTGCTCTGTCTGGCGCAAGTCCTCGATTGGGTGGAGCCCTATGACATCGGCAACGCGCGCGAGATCTTCGGCTCCTTCATGGCGGGGAAACCGATCCTGACCACCGTCGGGGAGAAGGACACCAATCATGCGCGGCGGCGCCTGTGGCATCTGTTGCTCGAAGGCGACCGCGGCTGCATCGTGTGGTGGAGTGAAGACTGCATTGACTGGTCGAGCGATGAATATGCACTCACGGCGAAAGCCACAGCGCTCGCGCCGGTGCTGAAAGAGATGACCTCGCTGGTCGCGCAAATCTTGCTGCGGGCCGAACGTGAGTATGATCCTGTTTACATCCACTATTCGCAGCCCAGCATCCAGGTGGATTGGCTGCTGGAATCCACCGTGGACGGCTCGACGTGGCCCCGGCGGTTCTCCAGTTTTGAGGCCGGGCACAACCGGATGGTGCGCGTGCGCAACGCCTGGCTGAAGCTGTTCCAGGACTTGGGTTACTCCCCACGATTCATTTCTCCCGACGCACTGGTGCGTTTCGGCAGGCGGCAGCCGGAAGATGGAATCCTTGTGTTGCCCCAATCACTGGCCTTGTCCGAGTCAGAGGTCGAGTCGTTGGAGCAGTGCCTCCGCAGCAAAGCCGGATCCCAAACGATCTTCTGCGACGGAACGCCGGGTGCCTTTGATGAACATGCCCGGCTCCGCGCCACCAATCGGCTGGAACAGTGGTTTCGCCCAACGCCGTCCAGCGCCGCAAGCTTCGTGGGCTGGACCCAGCGCTCGGCTGCGGGCGACGTGGAGGTCAAAGCCGACTCGAAACCCGGGGACATCGCGGAATACGAAGCCGACCGCCTGAGCGCCGCCCCTAAAAGCGAGTGGCTGACGTGGGCGCGCCAGCACACCCGGCTGCCGCGGTCGGTTACGCTGCCCGCAGATGCGCACGTGCGGATTCATCGCTTTCGCGTCGGCGACGCCCGGTTGTTAGACTTCGAGCGCAACGTCAATTACCAGATGAGCGAGAGTCTCGAGCAGGCCGGTGGAAATGAACACCTGGAAGTTCCCGTCGAGCTGGAGGCCACGCTCGCGGCGCCGGCCTACGTTTATGATTTGAACACACAGAAGTTCCTCGCCCACACGAACCGGATGCGATTCAGACTGGATCCCTGGCAGCCCACTGTGCTCGCACTACTGACAAACCAAGTGCCACCGGCCGAATTGCTGAGAACGCTGGCCCATTCGCTCCAGTCTCCCGCTGGCCGATGATAAACCACCGCTTCAGTGGACACGCGCATTGAAAGCGTTCCATCGCCTCACCATGATGGGCGGGTGAAAACCGGTTCTTCGCGGTTCCTTCTCGGGCTGTTGCTCGCCTGGTTGCCCACGGCCGCCTTCGCGCAGGGCGAACTCCGGACCATTTCGAGCGTAAGCTCGTCATGGTTGCGAAGGAAGATCGCCCATTGACTCGTCTCCGGAATGGCGGGCGTCTGCTCGAGGATGTCCACGATGGGCGTGCGATCCTCCATCCGCACCGCCATGAACAGGCGCGGCATGAGGGGAAAGTGAAAGGCCACGTGACATTCATCGCCGCGCCCTTGACCAAAGTAGGCGGCCGAGTCTTCCGGCCACTGATTGGCCTCAGCCAGCAGCATCCGGTCACCATATTGAGTGTCCACATGCGCGCGGAGTTTCTTCAGGAACGCATGGGTCTCCGCCAGGTTTTCGCAGTTGGTGTCTTCCCGTTCGTAGAGGTACGGTACCGCATCCAGGCGCAAACCGTCCACCCCCAGGTCCAGCCAGAAATCGAGCACCTTGAAGATTTCCGCGTGAATCTCGAGGCTGTCGAAGTTCAAATCCGGCTGATGTGAGTAGAAGCGATGCCAGTAGTACGCCCTGGCCACCGGATCCCACGTCCAGTTGGACGACTCGAAGTCCTTGAAGATGATACGCGTTTCCTTGTATTTGTCCGTCGTGTGACTCCAGACATAGAAGTTGCGCCACTTGCTGCCAGATTTGGCGCGGCGCGACTTCTGAAACCACGCGTGTTGGTCGGAGGTGTGGTTGATCACCAGTTCGGTGATGACGCGCAGTCCGCGCTCATGCGCTTCCCGCAGGAACACCTTGAAGTCCGCCAATTTGCCGTAAATGGGATTGATGTCGTAGTAATCCGCGATGTCGTAGCCATCATCGCGCAAGGGTGACGGATAAAACGGCAGCAGCCACAGCGCTGTGACGCCGAGTTCCTGGAGGTAGTCCAGCTTCTGCGTCATGCCGCGAAAATCGCCGATGCCGTTGGCGTCGCTGTCGCAGAAGGAGCGGACATGCGCCTGGTAGATCACAGCGCTTTTGTACCAGAGCGGCTCTGCTGCGAGGCCGGTGCGGTTCGTTCCCACGACGGGCATTGTCTTCGACACTATCGTAAGAGAATGGTCAGAGCCCCGTATCGGGCCGGTGCGCGGCGGCGGTGGTTCGGCAATCTCCCTCGGTATTCACCGGAATGCCAATTGTCACGGCGGGTCGGTGACCGATGACAACTTACGGAAAGCAGCATGACGATACCAGCCGGAATTCGAGGTTACGCGCGAGGTTACGCGAGAATTGACGGCGCGTCCGGGTTGATTCAACTTGTCGAAAATGCATGAGAATCATCTTCCGGTTGCGTTTTCACACCCGTTTTGGCCAGTCACTGCATCTAACTGGCAGTCATGAGTTGCTCGGAGACGGCAGAATTGAGAGAGCCGTTCCGCTCGGTTATCTGAATTCGGAGTTTTGGGAGGCCACCATTGATTGGCCGGATGACACGACTTCTGACGAGACGACGGTTTACAATTACGTCTTGCGCAATGCCGATGGTTCGATGACTCAGGACTGGGGCAGTGACCGCGTCATCCGCCCCGGCGCGTTCGGAAACAAGGAATTGCTGATCATTGACTCCTGGAATGATGCCGCGGCAGTTGAGAACACGTTCTACACCGAGCCATTCAAGGCGACATTGCTCAAGGCGAACCACTCGGAGGTCCGTCTTCCCGCGCCGCAAGTCGCCACGCATACCTTCAAGGTCAAGGCCCCGTTGCTGGCCAAAGAGCAGACGCTTTGCCTCCTTGGCGACGTGGCCACTTTGGGCAACTGGAGCACGCGGGAGCCGCTTCAATTGAGCAGGCCCGCCGCGGAGGACTTCTTCAGCGTGCAACTCGATCTCAGCGGCGAGTTGTTTCCCATTGAATACAAATATGGCGTTTACGATTTGAGCCAGCGGGCGTTTGTCCGATTCGAGGATGGCGAGAATCGGATTACACACGCCGCTGCGTCGCCGGGGAAACACACCATTGTGAACGACGGTTTTATCCGCTTGCCGGCCGAGACATGGAGGGGTGCTGGCGTGGCCATTCCGGTATTCAGTCTGCGGAGTGCAACCAGTTTTGGTGTCGGCGAATTTACCGATTTGAGGCCACTCGCAGACTGGTGCCAACGGGTTGATTTGAAACTCATCCAGATTCTGCCGGTGAACGACACCAGTGCAACGCACACCTGGGCGGATTCCTATCCCTACGCAGCGATTTCGGCATTCGCACTCCATCCGCTCTATTTGAATCTGGACGAACTTGTTGGAGGACAAAGCCTGCCCGAAGGACTGAAGGTCGAACGGACGCGGCTTAATGCCCTCGCCGCGGTGGATTACGAAGCCGTGCTGCAGGCGAAAATGAGTTTCATCCGGGATTGCTTCCCCAAGCAAAAAGCAGAAGTCTTCGCCCGACCCGATTATCGGGAATTCTTCCGTCGGACTCGTCATTGGCTTGAACCATACGCGGTGTTCTGCGCTTTGCGCGACAGGTATGGAACGGCGGATTTCAGCCAATGGCCCGCCCATCAAGTTTATCGGGCAAACGAAATCGCCGAGTTAGGCCAGCGGGATGCCGGCGTCCGCGACGAAATTGAGCTGAACTGTTTCATCCAGTTTCTGCTGCATCGTCAACTCAAGGCCGCAACAGAATACGCCCATGCCCGCGGTGTGATTGTCAAAGGCGACATCGCTATTGGAGTGTTTCGTCATGGCGCGGATGTGTGGCAACATCCGGAGCTCTTTCACCCCGACCGGCAGGCGGGTGCTCCGCCAGATGCCTTCGCGGCCAAGGGACAGAACTGGGGTTTCCCGACTTACCGCTGGGAGCGCATGAAGGAGGACGGTTACACCTGGTGGAAGCAACGCTTCGAACAGATGAGCCACTACTTCGATGCGTTTCGGATTGATCATATCCTTGGCTTCTTCCGCATTTGGAGCAGCCCAGCGCACGCCGCGGAAGGAATCCTGGGCTGTTTCGTCCCCGCCATTCCAGTCCAGGCCGACGAATTCCGGCAGAGAGGCATTGCCTTTGATCGCGACCGTTTCGTGAAGCCTTTCCTTGTTGACGACGTGTTGCAGGCTGTCTTTGGTGCGGAAGCCGAACGCGTCAAAGGCGAGTTTCTCGTCGCGGATGCTACCGGCCGCTGGTCACTGAAGCCGGAATTCAACACCCAGCAAAAGGTGGAGAGGCACTTTGCCGGACTTGATTCAAGCGCAGCGAGCCAAGGACTCAAGGAGGGCCTGTTTGATTTGATCAGCAATGTGATCTTGTTGGAGATCGAAGGCTCTCAGGGTTCTGAGTTCCATTTCCGGTTTGCCATGGAGGACACGCAGTCGTTCCAGAATCTTGATCCGCAAACCCAGGCGAAACTCAAAGCGCTCTACGTGGATTACTTCTACCGTCGCCAGGACGAGATGTGGATGCGCGAAGGGCGGCAGAAGTTGCCGGCGTTGAAGCGTGTCACGAACATGCTCATTTGTGGCGAGGACCTGGGGATGGTACCGCCTTGCGTGCCCCAACTGATGAAAGAACTGGGTTTGTTGAGCCTGGAAATCCAACGCATGCCCAAGGAAATGCACCGCGAGTTTTCCCGACCCGCCGATGCACCTTACCTGAGTGTGGTCACGCCTTCCACCCACGACATGAGCACCATTCGCGGCTGGTGGGAAGAAGATCGAAAGACCACCCAGAGATTCTATCGCCAGGAATTGAAGCAGCCGGGAGATGCCCCCATCCACTGTGAGCCTTGGATCAACCTCGCCATCGTGCAGCAACACCTGGCATCACCCGCCATGTGGAGCATCTTTCAGTGGCAGGACTTGCTCGGCATGGACGAAGGACTGCGCCGGCAGGATGTCGCAGCCGAACGGATCAACGTGCCTGCCAACCCAAAACACTATTGGCGCTATCGGATGCACCTGACCTTGGAGGAATTGCTGCAGGCTGATGGCTTTAACAATCTCCTCATTGGCCTTGTCACTCAAAACGACAGATGAAATCGGAAGTGCTCAGGCCGGTTGGGGAATTGTACTGGTTTGCCGGAGCTCGGCCCGCAAGCGCGGCAGGCTCTGCGGGTATTTCTCCTGGAGAAACGCCACGACCTGCTCGCGCAGGGCGCAGCGTAAATCCCACGCCTTCGAGGCGTCGGCCGCCGTGGCCAGCACGCGCAGTTGCAATGTGCGTTCCGTGGTGTCCGTGACCTGCAAGTTCCAGAAGCGCCCGTCCCAGTCTTTGTTTGCCTTCACCATCCGCTCGATCTCCGGGCGCAGCGCCTCCACCGGCACGGTGTAGTCCGTGTAGAAGAATACCGAGCCGAGAATGTCCGCCGACACGCGCGTCCAGTTTTGGAACGGCTTCTCGATGAATTGATTGATGGGCACGATCAACCGCCGCTGGTCCCAGATCAAGACCACCACATAGGTGAGCGTGATTTCTTCGATGCGCCCCCATTCGTTTTCCACGATCATCACGTCATCCAACCGGATGGGCTGCGTTATCGCGATCTGGAATCCCGCCAGCACCGTGGCGATGCTGCGTTGGGCAGCGAAGCCGACGATGATGCCGAGCACGCCCGCGGACGCCAGAATGCTCGTGCCCAATTGCCGCACGGAATCGAACACCATTAGCATTGAGGCTGACGTGAACAGCACGATCACCACCACGGCGATCTTCTTCAGGACCTTGACCTGCGTATAGACCTTGCGGGCTTCCAGGTTGTCTTTCACATCAATGCGGAACTGGTTCAGCACCGCCTCCTCGACGGCATTGGCCAACTGGAAAAAAACGAAGCCGACCGCGCCAATGAGCCCCAAGCTGGCCGCTTGTTTGAACAACTGATGCGAAGACTCCGGCAGATCGAGCGTCGGCACGACTAGGATCACTCCCACCAACGGCACGAGCAACCGCAACGCCCGTCCCACCAGCGCCACCAGGACATCGTCCCACTTGCTCTGGGTCTGCGTCGTCCATTCCCGCAGCCGCGCTTCCACCACGCGGATCATGCGAAACAGAAACCAGAACAACGCCACGATCTCTCCGGTGTTCTTGAGCCAGACCAGCAGGCCGGCGACGAAGGCCGCCGCCGATCCGGCCGATGTTTCCACAAACAGCAGGGCGAATGCGGCATAGGACCCCCAAATCCAGACGAACACCCGGAGCGGCGGGAGCAACGCCTCCAACGTCAAGCGCAACCACGACCCCGCTGGCTTCGCCTGCCTGGCGTCGGCGGGCTTCTTCGCCTCCTGCTGCCGCGCAACCCTGCGCAGAAGCCAGCGCAGCACTTCTGCCGCCGCCACCACCAGCAAGAGCACCACGCCGCTCAGCAACAGTAGTCCCCAAGTGAAACCGGCAAATGCCTCTTCCCGGACCCGATCGCCCAGGATTCCCGCGCCGGCATCCAGCACCCGGGCGAGCGGAGCTTTTTCGCCCGACGCATCCTGGGCCGCCGCCTGGGTGGAGTACGATAACAAGAGCCCCACGCCGACCTGCGGCCAGCGAGTGGCGCAACGCTGGAACAACCCGGTCGCGCTTCTCCTCAAAGTGTGTGTGTTGTTTGGCTGAGCGTTTTCTTTCCATGACATGTGTGGGATCAATGCGGCTGGCTCGGGCCTGTCTTCCGACAGCCCGGGCCGCTAATTCTACGGTCGCCCGCCGTGGGCGGTGAATAACAGGAAGCTCATCACCGCTCAGCGCAAGATGAGCTTCCGGGCGAGCCACGCCATGCTGAAGAGGTTGGGTAGCCAGCGGGACAACGTTCGCCAGTGTCGGACGGCGTACAATCCGGCGATGGCGCCGCCGGCGACGAGCCAGGGACCGCCGGTGGCGACCCGTGCGCGCGCTTGGTTTAATGCCGCAAGCCGGGCCTGGAGGCGCACGCGCTCCAATCCAATGAGGCTGCGATGCAACTCGGTTTCCCTCAGCAGCAACTTCCGGCGCTCGGCAAGTTCGTTCACTTGTTGCCTCGCAAACATTCGCCATCCTTTCTGAATTCGGCCACCGTGTGGGCAAACGGCGTTGGGCCGGACTTGATTCCCTGGCGGACACTCCAAACGATGCCCGCCGCCACCGCCAAGGCGACCGTGGCCAGTCCGATCAAACCGGCGTAACCCGCCACTGTCCACAACCACAACGCCAAGGCCGCGATGCCAACCAGCAGGCCTGCGCCACCGACCACCGCAGCGAGCGCCAGCCAGACAAACAGGTTGAGCAGACGCAGTTTCTCTTCCTGCCATTCGACGGTGAACAGCTCGAACCGGCTGCGCATCAAGCCGAGCAAGGACTCGCCAATGCGGCGCAGCGATTCGAGCCATCCACTGGGATTGGGTGGGGCAGTGTCCATGCTCACCTGCGGGTGACGAGGACGCCGATCAGCAGACCTACGCCGAAGGCGACGCCGATGGATTCATACGGGTGATCCCGGATCACCAGGTCCGCCTTCTTTGCGGCGGCCTTCGCCGTGGCGACGGTCTGCTCCTGCATGTGGACGCAACTGGCCTTGGCGCGTTCCAGGGCCGCAGCGACGCGTGTGCGCGCCTCTTTGGCCTTTTCGCTCACATCACCGGCAGTGGCTTTTATGAGTTCCTCCGTGTCGCGCGTAAGCGCCTGCAAATCCGCCAGCACCCGTTCGCGGGCTTGGGCGTTGTGCATGGTTTCGATTGGATCATTTTGGGCTTCCATGACTTATCCTTTCTCGTTTTTGGTTTTGGCTTTCAACATCTGGCAAGCGGCGCCTCTCGCTCCGGCCGGCGCCGCGCCACAAAGATCGGACACCGCGCGTGACGCACCACCTGTTCCGCGGTGCTGCCCAGCAGCATCCGTTTCAGTCCCGTGCGGCGGTGCGTGGACAAGACGATGAGATCAATCTCCCGCTCCGCGGCGGTCTCGAGGATGACATTGGCGGCGCCACCCAGCCCGACCAGCAACGGGGCGTCCAGCGTGGCGGGAACAAACCGTTGCTTGACGCGCGACAGTCCATCTTGCGCCGTCTGGCCCGACACGGGCATGGGCACCGCCAGCATCGCTCCATCCATCCCCGCGGTCTGGGAGACCGTCTCAATGACATGCAGCAGGTAACAGAGGGCGCCGCTCGCACGAGCCAGTGGTACGGCCACGTCCAACGCCCGCAACGAGGTGAGCGAAAAATCCAGCGGCACCAGAACCCGCCGCCAGGGCAGGCGTTCCGGATAGACCGGCTTCTGCTCTGACAACACCCGCATCGCCGACGCGCCCGGTTGTCGCCGCACCGTCAGGACCGGGCAATGGGCATGACGCACCACCGCTTCAGCCGTGCTCCCCAGCATGACGCGGGCGAGACCGCTGTGGCCGTGGGTGGAAAGTGCAATCAGGTCAGCCTTGCGTTCCTCGGCCGCCGCGATGATTTCATAGGCGGCATTGCCTTCCCGGACGAGCGTTTGTCCCCGAACCTCCGCCGGCAACAGCTCGACGGCCAAATCACTCAGATGCGCCTCGGCCTGCGTGACCAACCCGCCCGCGTTCACCGCGATGAAGGCGTTGCCATCGGGGAGGGTGCCCATCGCGGCAGCTGGCTGCACCACATGCACCAGGCTGATCTTCGCGCCCTGCGCGCGGGCCAGTGGTACTGCGCACGCGAGCGCCTGTCGCGATTGGCCGGAGAAATCCAGCGGCACCAGGATGTGACGCAATTTCAACTCCTGCCGCGCCTGCCGACGTCGCCGGGCAGGTTCCGACGCGTTCTTCAGATTCGTATTCATGCGATCTCCCTTCCGGCGTTTGGTCGCCCCAGAACGTCATCCGGGATGAGGCCCACAGATCGAAAGGAGCTCAGAAGCCGTCGCGTTCTAGCTTGCGCGCCAGGTCTTCCTCGGCCAGGAACCACTCTTGGGCGGTGAGCGGGCGTTTGCGCCACACGTCGCGAAACAACCGCGCCGCGTGGGCGCGGACCATCGGCCTGGTCAAGCTGGGAATATGCGGCGGGGGCTGAACGGCCGGAGCTCTGCAACGAGTCTTCATAGGCGCAAAAGACGGGGTTGAAAATTGTGGGGCAGGGCCCGTGCTCGGCGAGGTCAGGGCGCAGGGCACGCTTGCGGAAGGCTGGAGGTCGCCTCGGGAACGAGCCTGAGAGGCGCCGGATGAGCACCGGGAATTGCACACGGGCAGAACCTTTCACGGCCAGCGCCCGGACGGCAACATTGGCCGGTTCACCCAGCTTCGTCGCAACGACCGACGCCCCGGAAATGCGGTAGTTCGATGCCACGGTCTTTTTCACACGCGTAATGTTAGCAACGTCTCGGGTTGAGGACCATTGGCTGAATCCCGGCCTGCAACTCAGTGAAAAGACTACGCAGTGTACAGGTCACTGCCCCTCAACGCCGCGCTCGCTGCGGAAACTGACCTGATCACCCAGCGGGCCTTCCTTGTCCGCGTCCGCTGCCGGGGCCGGGGCGCGGAAGGTGGAGACAAACTGGAAGAGGTCGGGCCGCCGGTCGAGCCGGGGTGTCACCGTCCCGCTGCTGCGGGAATCATGCAGGCTGTCCAAGTCGAGATCGCATACCAGCACCGTCTCCTCGTTCGAGTCGGCCTCGGCGGCGATGCCGTCGCGTGCGAACGCAAAGTCCGAGGGCGTGAAGACCGCCGCCTGGCCATATTGCACGTCCATGTTCGCCACGTCCGGCAGATTGCCGACATTTCCGGCGAGGGCGACGTAGATCTGATTCTCGATCGCCCGTGCTTGGGCACAGTAGCGCACGCGCAGGTAGCTCTGGCGGTTGTCGGTGCAGAACGGAACAAAGAGAATTTCCGCGCCGGAATCGGCCAGATGGCGCACGGCTTCGGGAAACTCGACGTCGTAGCAGATCAGCACGCCGATTTTCGCTTTGGGGGTCTCCACGACGCCGAGGGTCTGTCCTCCGCTGATGCCCCACCATTTGCGCTCGTTGGGCGTGACGTGGAGTTTGGGCTGCTCGACGATGTTGCCGTCCGGCAGGCAGACGTGCGCGATGTTCAGCAGCTTGTTGCCCACGAAGACCGGATGGCTGCCGGCGATGATGGTGAGGCCGTACTTGCGGGCCAGATCGCTCATCAGCTTCTTGAACCTCGGGGTGTACGCGGCCAGCTTTTTCATACCCTCCTGCGGCGACAGCGCGTCGAGGCGCGAGAGCAGTTGCACGCTGAACAACTCGGGCAACAGCACGAAGTCCGAACCATAGTCGGCCGCCACGTCCACGAAATAGGCCACCTGCCGCGCGAACTCAGCGAACTCCCGCACCTTGCGCATCTGATATTGCACGCACGCGACGCGGACTTTTCGTGAGCCCGCGGGGAATGGTCTGTAATCCGGGTTCAGCCATTCGAGCAGGCTGCCGCAGTTGTGGCTCCTGGGGTCACGCAGGTAATTGGCCATCACACTGCGCAACTGAAAACCCTCGCGCAGTTGGAAACTCAGCACGAGGTCGCGGAACTCCCCGGCCACGACGCGCTGGGCGTATTCCTGCGGCGACATCTTGTCCGCGTGCTCCGTGTAGTTCCACAAGCGCCCGCCCGCCAGGATGCGGCGCAGGTTGAGCCGCCGGCACAACTCACGGCGCGCTTCATACAGCGCGTGCCCCACTCCCAGCCCGCGCGTGTCTGGATGCACATACACGTCGGCGCCGTACAGTGTGTCGCCTTGCGGATCGTGGCTCGTGAAATAGCCGCTGTCGGTGATACCTGCCCAGGTGTGATGCCGCAACGGGTCGGAGCCCAGGTTCACGATCAACGACGACACCGCGCCGACGATCTTCCCTTTCGCTTCAGCGACCAATTGACCTTGCGGGAAGACGCGCAGATGACTCAGCAGATGGGTTTCCCCCCAGACAACATTCTCTCCCGCCAATACCGGATAAGCAGCGCGGTTCAACGCCATTAACGCAGGGATGTCCTTGCGCGCCGCTTCACGGACTCGAACAGTGATTGCTTTCTTTTCAGCCATGGTTCCTTTCCACCCGGCGAAGGTCTCGCGTGCCAGGCAATGATCATCGTTGACAGGTCCAATGATGGGCGAGTCCCACGCTTCCGGCTATTGGCCGAATCCCGCGGGCCGACTCAGTGAAAGGACTAGGACGATTGCTGCCGCCGGAATCCTGCTGTAACAGGGAATTCTCGCCCTGTTACAGGGTTGACATTCTGGTCTAAAACGCCGACAAGTAGACCGTGGCACGCTCATCAACGACATATCCGCGTAAATGGAACTCCGGCGCAACAAGCGTGATTCGCGTTCCTGAGCGCATGGCTGAAGACCTTGTACGCATTGCGCGCCGATTAGATGAATCGCGCGGTTACGTCCTCCGCGAAGAAGCTAACGCGCTTGTCTTTGAGGTCGTGCCAGCGAGAAGGGTTTCCTACAAATCAAACGAACCGGTCAACGTCTCCAGCGTTCCGCAACGAAGTCCGTTCCGCTACCCAGGTGGCAAGACATGGCTTGTGCCCTACATCCGCGATTGGCTTCGCAACAAGACGACTCGCCCCTCTCGTTTGATCGAACCATTTGCCGGCGGCGCAATAGTGAGCCTGACTGCGGCGTTCGAGGGGCTAGCTCGGCATGTAATATTCGCGGAGTTGGATGACGGGATTGCTTCCGTGTGGCGTGTGGTTTTGAATGGGCAAGCCGAGTGGCTTGCGAAACAGATTCTTCACTTTGACCTAACGCTAGCAAACGTAACGGCCCTACTCAAGCAAGACACACACGAGTTGCGCGAGAAGGCGTTTCAGACAATCCTGCGTAATCGGGTTCAGCGGGGCGGCATTTTGGCGGACGGTGCGGGAT
>CAYJNU010000080.1:0-22688 GCA_964371005.1 uncultured Verrucomicrobiota bacterium
ACTCAAAGGTGGCGGCGTCATCAAAGCGTCCCGCAAACAGGCGCTCTTGCGGACCACTCAGACTGAGGCGGTCGCTCAATTGTGCTTCGGGTAATTGCAGGTCTTCCCCGACATAGATGAGAACACCCTGTCGCTCGATGACCTCCTTGACGAGAAACTTCTGGTCCGCTTGATTCCTCACCTCGTCGCCGACGCGAAAACGCACGCGTCGCAACGGCGCATTGTCCACGGCGTAAGTGCGCGTTTCGCCGGCCGATTTGAACTCGACCTGCACGCAACCGCTTCCGGTGCTCACGACCGTGCCGAGCCCAAGCTCCGGCTCCGGCTCACTGATCCACCGTTGGCCAATGACAAACACATTCATGCAACCACGGCAGGCTGTACGCGAGTTTCCCCGGCAAATGCAATCTCTGAAGTTGCGCGGACAAATCCGAACAACCGCGCCGATCTGCCGGCTCGCCTTTGTTCCCCTCGGCCCTCTATGATCCCCGGGGATGGCGCGCTATTCACGCAACGACCAGGCGGGAGTCGAACTCCCGAAGGCGAAGCTGGATCGGGAATCACTCCGGCAGGCGCTGGAGTTGTTCCGGTATCTGCATCCCTACCGCATCCGGTTTGTTGCCGCCTTGGCGTCGCTGTTCACCGGGAGTCTGCTCAGTCTGGCATTTCCTTATCTGGCGGGGAGCATCGTGGATGCGGCGGTGCGCCACAACGAAGGCCATGGCAGCATGGCGGGGATGGACCGAACGGCACTTCTGCTGATGGGTGTTTTGGCGCTGCAAGCGGGGCTCTCCTATTTCCATTTCCTCTCGTTTGCCACCGTGGGACAACGCAGCCTCGTTGATCTGCGGCGCGATACCTACGCCCGATTGATCTCGCTCCCCATGACGTTCTTCGCCCAGCGCCGCGTCGGCGAACTGGCCAGTCGGCTCTCCGCCGACCTGATTCAAATCGAGGACACGCTGATCGCCATCCTGCCGCAGTTCCTTCGCCAGACCACGCTGCTGGTCGGCGGCATCGCCCTGATTGCCGTCACGTCGCTGAAATTGACGGGCATCATGCTCGTGAGCCTGCCGGTGTTGACCGTGGTCGCTGTAGTATTCGGTCGCAAGACGCGCAAGATCGCCCGTGAAGCGCAGGATCGCCTCGCCGACACGGCCGCGATTGTCGAGGAAACCCTGCAGGGCATCGTGAACGTGAAGGCGTTTGCCAACGAAGGTTATGAACTGACCCGCTACCACGAGGGGCTGGGAAGATTCCTGACCGCCACCTTGCGCGGCGCCCGGCTGCGGGCGGCCTTCATCGCCTTCATCATTTTCGCCCTGTTCGGTTCCATCGTGCTGGTGCTCTGGTCCGGGGCGCGTCTGTTGCAACAGGGCGAGATCACGTTTGGCGATCTCACCCGGTTCATTCTCTACACGACCTTCGTGGCCGGGGCGATGGGTCAGTTCGCGGAGTTGTACAGCCAGTTGCAGAAGGCCATCGGCGCCACCCAGCGCGTCCGGGAGCTGCTCCGGGAAACCGGGGAAGTGGAGGCGCGCCTCGGTCCCACCCCGCCCTCCACCTTGCCTCGATTGCGCGGCGACGTGAGCGTTGAGCAGGTTCACTTCACCTACCCCTCACGCCCCGGGGTCGAGGTCCTTCACGCGATTCACTTTGACGCAACGGCTGGACAACGCATCGCCCTCGTCGGCCCCAGTGGCGCGGGTAAATCCACTCTCATCTCTCTGTTGCTGCGGCTCTACGATCCTTCGACCGGTCGCCTGTTGATTGACGGGCGGGACGCCCGCGACTACCGGCTCACTGAGCTGCGCCGTCAAATGTCCATGGTGCCCCAGGAGGTGTTGCTGTTCGGCGGGAGCATTGCGGAGAACATCGCCTATGGAAAACCGGGCGCCAGCGCCGCCGAAATTGAACCGGCCGCCCGGCAAGCCAACGCGCACGAGTTTATCCAGGCCTTCCCCGAAGGGTACGCCACGCTGGTGGGCGATCGCGGCGTCAAGCTCTCCGGCGGCCAGCGTCAACGCGTCGCCATCGCGCGTGCGATCCTCAAGAATCCCGCCATCCTGATTCTGGATGAAGCCACCAGCTCCCTGGATTCGGAGAGCGAACGCCTGATTCAGGAGGCACTGGAAACTCTGATGCACGGGCGCACCTCATTCATCATTGCCCACCGACTCGCCACGGTGCGACACGTGGATCGCATCATCGTCATCGCGGGCGGGCGGGTGGTGGAATCCGGCACCCACGAGGAACTGCAAACGATGCCAGACGGTGTGTACCGCCGCCTGGCCGCCCTGCAGTTCCGGGAGTGACCTCGGCAGCAAGCACCCCGTCATCAATTGCTGGCAGAATCGCTTCCCCAAGATGTCTGTGTCGAGTGACGGTTGCATTCGCGGCTGATCGTGCAACCCGGGAAGGACGGCATTGCGCTGCGGACCGAGTTGTTCGATTATGAAACTGATCCGGATGAAACCTGCAATCATGCCGCAGCCCAACCCGAGGTTGCGCGAGAACTGCTCGCGCGACTGGATCGCGTGCTCAGGCCCAGGGTTGCTGCTGAGCCCACCCAAAGCAACGGGTCCGAAGGACTAAACCGGCACCAGTCCTTGCCATGAAACGATTCATCACACCCGAACTCACGACCACGAGCTCCAGGCTCTGCTTGCTCGGCCTGCTGGCAATGGCCGTCGTTTCGTCCGACGCCGCCGACGCCGCGCGGCCCAACATCCTTTTCATCTTCTCGGACGACCACGCGCAACACGCCATTTCTGCCTACGGGTCGAAGGTCAACCAGACGCCGCACATCGATCGTCTTGCGAAGGAGGGGGTGCGTTTCCTCAATTCCTTCGTCGCCAATTCCATCTGCACGCCCAGTCGCGCCACCCTGCTCACCGGACAATATTCACATCTTAACGGCGTACCGGTTTTCAACCGTTTCGACGGCACACGCGACAACGTCGCCAAGCGCCTGCAAGCGGGCGGTTATCACACCGGCATGATCGGCAAGTGGCACCTGGGCTCGGACCCCACCGGCTTTGACCGCTGGATCGTCCTGCCCGGTCAGGGCGCGTATTGGAATCCCTCCTTTCTCGTTTCTGGTCACCGGCTCACCATCGAGGGCCACTGCACGGACATCACCACCGACCTCGGCATCGAGTGGCTGAAAACGCGGCCCTTGGACAAACCCTTCTTCCTGATGCTGCATCACAAGGCGCCGCACCGTGCCTGGGAGCCGGACGAACGAAACAAGGCGCTCTTCAAAGACAGAGTGTTTCCGGAGCCGGAAACGCTTTGGGACGATTACGCCACGCGCCCCGCCGCACTGCCCGTCAACGAGCAAACCGTCGCTCGCGACCTCACCCGCCGCGATCTCAAACTCGAGCCGCCCGCCGATCTCAAAGGCCCAGCCCGCAACCACTGGCTCAACGTCAAGCCCATGGAACTCACCGTCAACGGCAAGACCCTGACCGGAAAAGAACTCGTCCGCTGGAAGTATCAGCGCTACATGCAGGATTACCTCGCCTGTGTGCAAGGCGTGGATGACGGGGTGGGCAGAGTCCTCGATTACCTTGACCAGACCGGTCTTGCGAAGAACACGATTGTCATCTACTCCGCTGACAACGGCTGGTATCTGGGCGATCTCGGCCTTTATGACAAGCGTTTCATGTATGAGCCGGGCCTCCGCGTTCCGCTCCTGGTGCGTGGCCCCGGCATCCAGGCGGGCCGCCTCCCCGCGCAGTTTGTCGTCAACATTGATCTCGCCCCGACCTTCCTCGATCTGGCTGGACTGCCGGTCCCCGCTTCCATGCAGGGCCGCTCGCTCGCTCCGCTGCTGCACGGCGCCGCGCCAGCCGATTGGCGCACCAGCGTTTACTACCGCTACTACCACGACCCCGGCCATCATAACACCGCCGCCCATTTCGGCGTCCGTACCGCCACGCACAAACTCGTTTACTACTGGAAGAAGAACGCCTACGAGCTGTTCGATCTGAACCAGGATCCTACGGAGCAACACAACCTCCTGTTCTCGGCAGCCGAGGCGCGGAAACCTGAAAACGCCGCCAAGTTCACCGAGTTGAAAGCCGAGATCGCCCGGCTGCAAAAAGAATTCAAGGACGATGGCCAATATGCCGATCCCGCCACCTGGCCCGCGGGCGGCGCCGATGGTCCGTTTGACAACAAGGAACCCAGCGGAAGCAAGACCGTTGCCGAAGCCATCGCGCTCACCGGGGCCAGATGAACCCGAGCCGAGCCTTCCTTCTTTCCACCGCTTGGCCCCCCCTGCTGCCTACCTTGCGTGCGGCCGGATCAGCTCGCGCCGCGGGCGCACCTTGACACCGGCGCCATTCCCAAAGCCTCGGAGTGGCGGGACGCAAATAGAGAATAGCCGCAGGTGAATTGGCCCAAAGCGGTGCTGAAACCACACGCGTTCCAAACACCGGGTCGCCCTTCCGGTATCCTCGCACTTCGCGAAGCGGCTGGCGGGCGCGCGTTTTACCGCCGTGCTGCCGGCACTAGGTCCACGAAGCCCGCGTCTATGTATTGCCCGCCGCCGGTTTGCCGGCATTGCACGGCGAGGACGTTGCGGCCGGGTTTGACGGCGGCCTTGCCTGCGGGCGTCAATGGCAGCGTTTCGTATTCGATGGAGTAACCGCCGGGCGAAGCCGCCAGCACGCCGTTGAAATAGGACCTGGGCGTCTTCGTCGTGGTGGAGGTACAGGTGGAGATCGTTGGCCCGGCCTGCCGGCAGGTCGAACTCGCGCCGCAGCCGGATGGTCGGCGTGCTCCATTCGGTCCGCACGACTGCGCCTGCGACTTGGATTTTGCCAGCGCCGGCAGCAGCAGCGCCGCCAGTATCCGAATGATGGCGATCGCCACCAGCAGCTCAATCAAGGGAAACGCGCTCGGGGCATGGCGTCTGGCGACGCATCCGATGGCTTTCATGGCGCCCCCCCCAACGTGCGGCAGGGTGTCAAAAACGCAGCCCCATCGTTGCCAGATCCGCCTAATCCCGGACCTCCGGCCAGCCGTTGCCGAGGTTTTCCCGGTGTGGTCTATGGTCTCTGTTGAACCGCCGCAAGGAGGCGTCGTCCTGGCCGAAGAGTCTGCTGGGCCGGAACGTCTCCACGTGACCGTCGCAAAACAGCACGTTGAATCTCGTGTTGTGCCGCCGCCGCGTCGAAAGCCGCGCCCGTTCTTTGTTCTTCTCGTCTCCTAATTGATAACCAACCAGCTCCGTGAGTCCATACTCGAGTCCCGTGGTTCCTTCACAGTAACCGTCACCAATAGCCACCATGTCCGCAGGAACCAAGACCGCTGACTCTCGGACGTAACGAGCCGGTTCAGAATCCGAACCCGATGCAATCGGACCCAGTCCCCACGACAGGACTGTCCCGAACCGGTTGTAGGCGTAATCGTCCAACATCTCCAGCTCAAGATAAGTGGGCCCGAGTATAGGGCCGAGTGAAGGCATCTCGACCGTGAAGCCCGGACAATCGTAAACACCTTGGCTCCACTCGCAGCGGGTGTACGGCCTCAGGGCGCCGACCCACGAGACTGGAGCACCTGGGGGCAGATAGTGGGGGAAAGACACCAAGCCTGGATGGAGGCAGCCTGGATAGAATCCGTAGTCGGAGACATACATGGCGTGGGCCAGACCCAACTGGTGGACATTGCTTTTGCATCTGGCCAGCCGCGCCGCGCCTTTGGCGCGCGTCAGCGCCGGCAACAACATCGCCGCCAGGATCGCGATGATGGCGATGACGACGAGCAGTTCAATGAGCGTGAAGGCGGACGCGGCGGTCCGTTGCGGTCGGGCTGCCGTGTGGCCGAAGCTTGAAATCCGCTTTCGCATAATCCACACACGCCGGCGGAAGGCTCCGCGCGACGCTCAAACGCTCGCGGGAATCGGTCCGTGATTGAACAAGCGTATCCTCCCGCGGGCCGAATTTGTCAACCGCGGATTTCCCCCCAACCAACCCGGCGCGCGGCTGTCC
Organism: uncultured Verrucomicrobiota bacterium; assembly: GCA_964371005.1. GTDB lineage: Bacteria > Verrucomicrobiota > Verrucomicrobiia > Limisphaerales > MWDV01 > MWDV01. The sequence goes on from CAYJNU010000080.1 coordinate 6,000, forward strand.
CAGCCGCAGCAAGCTCCAGAAGTCCCTGCCGCTCTCCGGCGGCTGGAAGTGCGGCGGCTGAGACGTCTCCATGCAATCGGACCGCGACCGGGGACCGGTCGCGGTCCGTCTGCATGGATGCGGCTGAGGTTCTATTTCTGCGGCACGGCATCTACAAGGCCCACGTCAATGTATTGCCCGCCGCTGGTTTGGCGGCAATGTACCGCTATGACGTTGCGTCCGGGTTTCATGGCTGCCTTTGCAGCAGACGACAGAGGCAGCGTTTCGTAGCTGGTCGAGTAGCCTCCCGCCGATGCTGCCAGCACGCCGTTGATATAAACCTGCGCGTCTTCGTCGTGATGCAACCACAACTCCAGGCCATCGAGCTTGTCGGCGGGAATCTCCACCTCGCGCCGCAGCCAGATGTCCGGCGTGTTCCAAGTCGTGCCGACGACCGCGCCGGGCGTGCCTTCGGTGCCGAAGCCGCTCTGGCCTTGTTTCCAAGCTGAGTCATTGAAGCCGGGCTTGGCCCAGTCGTCCGCCGGTTTGCTGGTCGTGTAGCGCCAGGTGGCGGGTTGCTGATCTGCCGCCGGCACAACCACCGTGACCTTCGGCGGCCTGGGCATGGGCGCCCAGTTGGCCGCCTTGGTCTTGTCGCGGCTGGCCCACTTCTGCCAAACGGCCTTGTCGTAGAGCATCTGCGCAAACACGCCGCCCACGACCGGACGCGCGGTGAAGCCGACTTTCTTCGCGGTCTTGGTCTGATACCAGTCCGTCATCGGCGAGCGATCCGGAGTCTCGTTGAGGAAGGTGAAGATCGGGTCAATCAGCGCCTCGAAGTCCGCGCGGTTCTGCGTGAGCGTCGCGGTCCAGGTGATCCAATCAAGCTTGGTGTAGGTCTCGCGGTTGTCGAGCGGCAGGCCGTATTTGTTCTGGTTCTTTTTGTAGTAGTCCATTTCCTTCCGTAGCACCGAGTCCGGGAAGAGGTTCAGGCCAAGGATGCGATCCCACATGAGGTTGTATTTCTGACTCCACGTGCCGGGGCGATCAAACGCCAGCCGGAACTTCTCGCCGTCGTCGGCTTCCTTCACCCACTTGGCGGCAAACTCGCGGGCGAGCTTGAAATACTCGTCGGCCTTGGCCTTGTCGCCGCGCATCTCGGCCATCTTGGCAAACGCGCCGAGACCACAAATGGCCTTCGCGCTCAGGTTGACGTTGTGCGCAAGGTGGCCGGCGAAATCGTCGGTGCAGAGCTGGTTCTCGGGATCGAAACCCTTTTCCTTCAGATACTCGGCCCATTGCTCCAGTTGCTTCCAGTAAAGGCCGGCGAAGTTGGCGTTGCCTTCCATCTGCGCGACCGCAGCCATGAGGAGCAGCAGGTTGCCGCTTTCCTCGACGGGCATCTGGTTGTTTACGCCGCGCTCGCCGTCGCCATAGACCTGGCCGTTGGCATGCGGATACTGACCGAGATCGTGCGGCGCGAAGGGGAACTTCCAACGCTCGCTCGCCGCGTAGTTCATGAACGGCACGAGGAACGACTTGGCCAGCGACGGCCCGAGCAACAGGAACTGCGGGGCCATCGGGTAGAACACGTCCGATGTGCCGATACAGCCGTTCGAGTGGTTCTCCTTGCAGAATGAAATCGGCTGGCCATTGTCGTCGGCGACGAACTTGCCTGCGGCGAAGCATTGGCGGTAGGCCAGGGCGCCGAGCTTGGCGTATTTCTCGCCACCCGCCTTGCGCAGGTCGGCCATGAACTCGGCGTCGAAGGCCTCACACCGTTTCTTCAGCGACTCGTAGTCTTTGGCGGAAGCCTTGAGCAAATCGGCGGCTTCCCAACCGTTGCGCCGCCAGTACGGCCGTAGGTTCTTCTTCATGTATTGGATCGAGTAGAGATCGTCGTAGGCAAGCATCAGCCAGCGGGTAACGGGTCGAGAACCGACTTTGAAGTCATTGAAGCCCGCCGCAATCGCTACTTCACTCGCTTCTGCAGGAAGACTCAGACGGGCAGCCTCCATCTGGCCGGGTTTGGCCTGACCCTCTGGGCCAAACTCGAAGGCTCTCGGGTAAAAGCCCGAGCGCATGGGGATGGTGCCCCCGCCCCAATTTGTTTGCACGGCCACATACAGGTAACCCCAGTCAATCCTCAAGTCATCACCCTTCTTGGCCAACAATGCTTGCTCGGTCGAACCCACCGAAGCCACAGCCAAACCATCCCATTGGTTGGTGGAGACCGAGACTTGTTGCCTTGGCTCGTTCACTGCGATCTCGGCTGAGGCCTGGAGGAAGACGCCTACTTCGTGCGTCCTGCTGTCGGTAGAACGGAAGTCGTAAGTAAAATACGTAACCGGCCGGGAAAGGACGTCGATATCCTCCGGCAAAGCGGGGGTCATGAATGTGAGCGTGAGCTCGATGCCGGCGCCTTCGAATGTGTAGATCGTGCGCGTAGGCAGCACCGTCAGGCTCTTTTGCTCCAAGCCTGGCCATCGGCTCCAGCCGGCACCCATGACGCGATAGGGCTTGCCCTCGACCTCCACCAGGCAGTTCAGGCGATGTGGCTTGCCGGTCCAATGCGTCGTGTCCACTTCGTTGAGCTTGTCGCCCGGCGACCAGATGCTGAAATACGGGTCGCATGCCACCAGCGGCGTGGCTGGCGGCACGAGTTTCGTGCCTTCGCTTCGGCGCGGCTGCAGCGGCGTATAGACGGTCTTGTTCGCGGCGGTGATGGCGTCCGCGTTCATCTTCACCAGCGCGCGGTCGTAAGTCATCAGGCCGTTGACCTCGACTTCCACGTCGGTGGTTTGCGTATAGACGGCGGCGGACAGACCTTGTTCGCCGGTCAGTGGCTGCAGTCTCCTGATGAGCGCAATGTAGGCGTCCGTGAGTTCCTCGGAAGTCTTGTAGCTGCGGTAACCCCAGTTCTTCTCGTCCTGCCAGGTGTGGCCTTTAAGCGGCAAGCCCAGCCCGCCGTATTCGCCCAACACGCCCGCGCGCTGCTCCTCCAACCGCGGTGCGCCTGGCCCGGGATAAACGTGAATGTCCATCACGTCGCCGCACTTGCGGTCACTCCAGCCGCTGGTGTTGTTCACGAGACGCGTCGGGTCCCACTTCTTGATCAGGTCCACGATGCGGCAGGTGTCCCATTGTCCCCAGCCTTCGTTGTAGGGCACCCACATGACGATGCTGGGATGATTGATGCGGCCTTCGACGAGCGCCTTGAGTTCGCGCTCGAAATTCGCGCCCGACTCCTGTGAACGCGAGATGTCGGGATCGCGGTTGCCGATATACTTGTCGCCGCTGGGCATATCCTGCCAGACGAGCAGGCCGAGCTTGTCGGCCCAGTAGTACCAGCGGTCGGGCTCAACCTTCACGTGCTTGCGCGCCATGTTGAAGCCAAGCTTCTTCGTCATCTCGATGTCGTAGCGCAACGCCTCGTCCGTGGGCGCAGTGTAAAGGCCTTCCGGCCAGAAGCCCTGATCCAGCGGGCCGAACTGGAACACCGGCTGGTTGTTCAACATGAGGCGATTGATGCCGCTGGCGTCCTTGGCCACGGCGATCTTGCGCATGCCGAAGTAGGAATCGAGTGCGTCCACCTTCTTGCCATTTTCCAACAGGGTGACGCGAAGGCCGTAAAGGAACGGAGCGTCCGGCGACCACAGCTTCGCGTTCGGCACGGAGAGTTTGATTGAGGGACGAATCTGGGGCGGGATCGACCGCGTGGCGATCATCTGATCAATGACGCCTTCCTGCACGACTTTGCGTCCGTCGAGCACCTCCACCTTCACGGAGGTCTTCCCGTTTCCACCAATTCCCTGCGCCTGCACGGTCACGGAAGAGTCATCCAAGCTCGGCGTGAGCTTCAAGTTCTGGAGATACGCGGGCGAAACGGGTTCGAGCCACACCGTCTGCCAGATGCCGCTCGTGGGCGTGTACCAAATGCCGTGCGGATTGCGAATCTGCTTGCCGCGCGGTTGGTAGCCAGCGTCAGTCGGGTCAAAGACCGAGACGACAATCTCCTGCTCACCCGAGGGCTTGAGTGCGCCGGTGATTTCGAAGCTGAACCCATCGTAGCCGCCGGTGTGTGCGCCGACTTCCTGGCCGTTCACAAACACCTTGGTCTGCCAGTCCACCGCGCCGAAGTGGAGCAGGACGTTCTTGTCTTTCCACCCGCGCGGGATCTTGAAGGTGCGGCGATACCAAAGCTGGTTGGTCTCATACACGCGCTTCATGACGCCGGACAGCGCGGACTCGACCGGGAACGGAACCAGAATCTGGCCATCCCACTGCACTGGTTGCGCGGCGTCCTTGGCGGTGATGGCGTAATCCCAAAGGCCGTTCAGGTTCTGCCAGTCCTTGCGGACCATCTGCGGGCGCGGGTATTCGGGATGCGCGTTCTTGGGTGATACGTCCTTGGCCCAACGTGTCAGGAGCGGGCCTTGGGCGGGCTGCCAAGCGGCGTTCGCCAGGAAGACCGAGTATGCCAGAACGGCGACCGTCGCCAGACAGGCGAAGGCAGATGATTTGTGTTTCATGCGAGTGTGATTGGTTGTTGAGCAGACTGGAGGCAAGAAAATTGATGGCAGGAAAATGGGACGGAAAGGTGGTTACGCGTCGCGGGCCGGTCAACCCAAGCAGCTTGCTTGGGGAATTCCTTTACGAGAGTCTTTGAATTCATCTTCTTGACCTCAGTTTTCTTGCCTCTGTATTTCGACGGTGCGGAAGGTCACGACCTTGCGACCGAGGTTGATCCACTGGATGCGTTTCAGAGCTGTGTGGGCCAGCAGCCGGCGGAGATGATCTTGATGCTGGGCAAGGTTCGACGTGAGCGACGTGATCTTGAATGCGGTATCGGGTGCTGCCAACCGACAGGCCTGTGTTCCCACATGGGCATTCTGAACCACTACATCAATGGGCCGAACGACCGCGGCCTCCCCGCCCAGGAAATGAGTCGCCGCCTCTTCGTAAAGAGGCATCTCCAAACCCAGCCCCCAATCTTTCAGAATGGCGATGAACAACTCCTTCAAATCCACGGCGCAACCTTCCGCCGCGATCCATCCGGCATCCTCCACTTGGAACTTCAGGCGATCCTCCCATCGCCACGGCGCATTCACGAATTCGTGCTCGACCAGTTCGTTGCGGAGATTGACCAACTTCCCGTGGCCGAGGTTGAGCAACAAGAGGTAATTCAACAACTGCGCGCGATGTCGCTCGGTCAGCGCGTCCACCGCCTTCAGTTCGAACACAGCTCCGTCGGCGCAAAGCAAGTCCAGGTAGTACGCCTTGCGGAAACTCCGAAAGACGACTTCGACCCGCGACTGCGTGCGCGCCCCTTCGAGCCGTCGTGCGATCTCGGCCTGATAGATGCGCTCGTCAAACAACCGCCCGAACTCGTTGTGGACTTGGAACACCACCTCCATCACGCGATACGCCACGCGCCCGAACTCCTTGTCGTCGAGTCGTCGCAATCCTGATGGAGGGATGATCGGCATGCCTTCCTAACTCATTTTCCTGCCATCAATCTTCTTGCCTGAAATGCGCTCGCTTACCGGTTTCATTCTCCGATTCTCCGATCTTCCATTCCAGGATTCCACCCGAGAACTCCGGTTGCAGTTGGACTCCGATACGAATCGCATCGGCTTCGACGGCTGGGAAATTGACGACGTTCCATGCATCCTTCTTGACGCCGAACTCGCCTGTAAACAGCACGGCCATCCAATCGTTGCCGACCCTGTAAACCAGCCGCCACGATTGCGGCACACGGCACTGGCCGGCGCCCGTGTCATCGAACCAGTAAACCGAGGCGCTCGATATCTTGCGGGATTTCTCGAAATCGTATTGCACCCACTCCGTGCTGCCTTTGTGTGACCACCATGTGAAACGCGGAACGGAATGGTCGTTGGAATCGGCCGGTTCGAGCCCATCGCCGAGAGCTTCCAGCGAATCGCCCTCGTGGCAGTGGGAGGCGCTGGCTTTGTAAGCCGAAGGCTTGGGTTTCGCAGGAGTGGTCCACTCGTGCGCGTCCGGCTTGGTGCTGACGGTTGGGAAGGCCGCGATGCGCAGCCGGGCCGCGCCCATCGGCACCAGGGTAATCGATTCAACCGACTCGTCGGACCTCGGCGGGCTTGGCTGAAGCTTGCCCACCATGTTGAGCCGGTCCAACTGCCACGCCGGAATCTTGCGAGCCTCGACCGAAAGACGAATCGGCATGAGGTCCGCCACAAACGGGAGCGGAAGCGGGTCCGCCGCCGCCGAGGCTTCCCATTCTTCAAACAACCGCTCGACCTTGAAGGACTTTGCCGGGTCGTGCGCGTCCAGCACCAGCCCGTAGTTCCAGGGCGAATCGGGAAAGACTTCCCATTCGGGCCAGGCCGCGTTGCGGCTGCCGTACTTGGCCCAGCGCTCCTTAATTGCCAGCGCGAAACTCAACGGCCCGTAATTGACGGAAACCGCGTTCTGCTGCTTCTCCCAAGTGCGCACCGTCACGCGCATGGGCAACCGCAGCGTCACCGTGTCCCACCTGCTCCAGTTCCGTTGGATCACGATGAACGACGACGGGCCGGCGTTCAGCCTCTCCCGGATCCCGTTCACCTTGAGCTCGGGCTTCTCACACCATCGCGGAATCCGCAGGTACAAGGGGAACTTTGCCTCCCTCTTGGGAAAGACATTGAAGGTGATGGTTTCGCCGAAGGGGTAGTCCGTCTTCACGACAATGCGGACCTCGACCCCGCTACCAACCTTCGCCCTGACCTCGCTGGCCGAATAGAGCGAGGCGCACAAACCGTTGTCCGGCGTCGCGAGCCACAGCTCCTCGGCATAATAGGGCCAGCCGTGGGAGACGTTGTGCTGGCAGCAGCGATAGACCTCGAACGGACTGTAGGAGAACATCGTACCGCTGTTCTCGATGCCAGGTGACTTGTTGTGTTGGTCTAACTGAACCTGGTTCGCGCAGGTGATGTAATGCAGCGCCTTCTGATCCGCCGTCATGCTGGCGGGAAGGGAGTTGAACGCGATCTCCTCGCAGCGATCCGCCCACACCGGGTTGCCGGTGATCTTCGTCAGCATCTCGAAGCTATGCATGAACTCGACCCAACCGCACGTCTCGAATCCTCCGCGCGGGTCGGTGAAGCCCGGACGACAATTCTCATCGCCCACAAAACCGCCACCCGGGAACTGGCCATACATGTCCATGACCTTGGCGTAATTGCGTTCGGCCGAACCGAGGTGTGCGGGATTTCCGGAAAGCACGCCGAACACCGTTCCCGCACGGAAGCCCTGCGCAATGTTCACGTTGTGCCAGTTGACGACGTCCTCGTCCCAACGCGCCATGCCGGCGTGGATTTTCTTTGCGAGGTCAAGAAGCCACGGTTCGCCGGTCCGGTTGTAGAGCCAGAAGGCGCTCTCGATGTTGTCGCCGAAACGCAACTTGGGCCAGTAGCCTTCACCGAACGCACTCACGGGCAGTTGGTTTTCCCACTTGAAATACCGGGTCATCACCTCGATGACGCGCGGGTCACCGCTGAACTCGTAGTAGGACTGAAGCACGTTGAGCATGACCATGTGCGGCCAGAGGTCAGGCTTGCCCTTGAGGCTGGTGAGCAACTCGCGCGGGCCGAACCAGCCGTCTTCGCGCTGCGACGCAATGGCTGCTTCGATCCAGCGCTTTGTTTCCGCGATGATCGCGTCGTCCTTCAGCACGTAGCCGAGATCGCCATAACCCTTGAGCCAGTAGGGCATTTCCTCCCAGCCGAACTTGCCGCGGCCTTCCTTGTCCGTCCACGAACTCTTCTCGAACTCGAGCCAGGGCGAAATCTCTTTCAGCCGGCCCGTCATGCCGTCGCGCTCCAACTCCAACTGATGCCGCAGCCATCCCTGCGGCTTGATGCTGCCGATAGGCAATTTGATGAACGGGCTGGGGGCGAGCGGGGCGCGGTTACCCGTGTGGAGAGGATTACTCGCTAGCAACGGTGGGGTGTCCACCACTGCAACGGAGGCGCGTGCCGCCACATTGCCAGCGATACCCAAGGCAACCAGAAGGATGAGATTGCGGACCGCAGTCCGGAGCGTACCGGTTCGTTTCATGAGTTGAGGATTTGCGTTTCGCAAGTGGGTTATCACGCCGCGTTGCGCGAAGCAAGGCGGCTGCATCTCGTCGGACAATTCACTGCGGTCAATCACGCTGTGGTTCAGTCACTGGCCGGCACGCGAACGCCAAGCACGGCCCGCCGTTGCCTTCACAGCACGACCTCGTGCCGAGCCTGGAGGGAGTGTGCCTGTGCCCCGCAAGCGTGTCATGTGGCATGAAGTGGCTACAGCGCCCAGTAGTGGCGCAAGCCTGTGGCTTGCGGTCGTGCCGGCAACCTTTCAGGTTGCCAGCGTAGCGTCTCTCGGTCGAAGCGCCACTGGGCCGCTCGGCCAAGCCTGAGGCTTGGGTCACCACCGCAAGCCACAGGCTTGCGCCACTATGAGATGGCTCTTGACGCTCCCCCCGAGCTTTTGCGTAGATGTTGACAAGGTCGGCGCCCGAACCCCCAACCACGCATCCCGGCGCGTCCAAAGAATCAGCAGCATGAACAGCAGTATCCCGAACCGGCCCGCTTTGACTCTCCTGATCATCGCCTTCGCTCCGCTGGCGCTTTGGACGGCGCAGGCGTCCGTGCTCTGGCAAATCGGAGCGCCGGATCGCGGCAACGCCGAGTTCGCCCTCGCCCCCGCGGATTACCACCGATTCCAGGACGATGCGTTTTTCGTGGTCGGCCAGTCCGAGGCGAAACACGACTGGCCCTATGTGCAACCCGGCCCGGCCGACGGCTGGGCCGGTGGTCGGGCACATACCTTCACCGTGTTGTTTGGTCTGGCCGCAGCCGCGCGTGAAGGTGAATGCCACCTGGAGATCGCGCTTGTGGACACGCATTCGAGCGCGCCGCCCCGGTTGCGCATTCAGATCAGCGGCGTGGCATTCAATTGCACGCTGCCCAACGGAGCGGGTGACAATTCCATCAACGGCCAACCGGCCAACGGCAAGGCACACAAAGCCGAGGTCGTTTTTCCAGCGCGCTTGCTCAAGCAGGGAAACAACCGGATCGAGATCACGACCGCCTCGGGCAGTTGGATGCTCTACGACAGCCTGACGCTGACCACGCCGGAGAAGACCCTCCCGGCACCCGTTGCCCCCTTAACCGAATTGGCCTCGGTTAGGATCGCACCCGCCGAGGCAACCACACCGGATCAAGCGACCCGCAGCCTCGTCGCCTCCGTCATTCACGTCGGGCCAGCGGTCGAGGGCGTGTTCAAGCTGGACGATGAGCCCGTGCGTACCGTGCGACTGGCTGGCGGACGGCAGACAATCGAAATCCCCGCCCCCGCAGTCGAGCGCGCCCGTGGCGCCACCCTCGCCTTGACGGTGGCAGGCCGAACCGTTGGCCAGCGCAAACTCACACTCGCCCCCGCACTGCGCGAGGTCGTGGTCGTCTTCAAAACGCATTTCGACATTGGCTACACCGACATGGCGAGCAATGTGGTGCAGACCTATCGCACCAAGTTCATGGATAGCGCGCTCGGTCTGGTCGAGGAAAGCCGCGCTTTGCCGCAGGAGCAGCAGTTCGTCTGGACGCTCCCAGGCTGGCCGCTGCAGAAGATCCTGGAGGATGGTCCGGGCCAGACGCCGGAGCGGCAGGAGCGCGTGCGACACGCCGTGAAGGAGGGCCGGTTCGTCGTTCACGCCCTGCCGTTCACCACGCACACTGAGTTGCTCGAACCAGAAGACTTGGTGCGCGGCTTGGGCTATTCGTCACAACTGGCGCGCGGGTTGGACTTGGACTTGCCGCGGGATGCCAAGATGACGGATGTGCCCAGTCACTCCTGGATTCTGCCCACGTTGCTGCGGAATGCGGGCGTGGAGTTCCTGCATCTGGGCTGCAATGCCGCCAGCAGTTCCCCGGAATTACCCGCGCTTTTCTGGTGGGAAGGTCCGGACGGCTCCCGGCTGCTTACCATGTATTCAGCCGCCGGCTATGGCACCGGTCTCGTACCACCCGAGAACTGGCCTTACTCAACTTGGCTCGCCTTGATCCACAGCGGGGATAACCACGGACCGCCGAGCGCCGCGGAAGTCGCGAAGGTCTTTGCCGACGCGAAGCAGAGACTCCCCGGCGTCAAGGTTCGCATCGGCCGCCTATCGGACTTTGCCGACGCCATCATGGCTGAGCGCGCGGACATTCCGGTCGTCCGCGGCGACATGCCCGACACGTGGATTCACGGGCCGATGAGCGATCCGCAAGGGGCGAAGCTGGCGCGTGAAATCCGGCCCGCCATTGCGATGGCAGAGTCGCTCCACACTCAACTCGCTGCCTGGGGAATCCGCCGACAGGACGTTTCCTCCATCGTGGCACGAGCCAACGAACAGAGCCTGCTTTACGGGGAACACACTTGGGGAGGAGCGCAATCCTGGGTGACCGCCTACGGCAGTGGCACGCGGTGGGGCTACGGCGAAACCTGGCAGGCCGATCGCGCCAACAAGCGCTTTGAGCGTCTGGAAGGTTCCTGGGCCGAGCACACGGCTTACATTGAGGCGGCGAACGAACTGATCTCTCCGGTGCTCCGTGACGGACTGTGGGCCCTGGGCGGCGGTGCAAGCAGCAACCAAGACCGGCGGTCGGTCGTCATCTACAACCCGCTTCCTTGGCGGCGTGGGGGCCGTGTTTTCGCCAACGACCTGAGTGGCCAGCCGACGCAAGCAAGCTACGAGTTGGTTCAGGGCTCGGCAAAGCATCCAATCTCCGGTCGGACTCGAGGCACGCAATTGGAGTTCGTCTGCCCACCCGTCCCCGCGATGGGCGCAGCACCGTACCACGCGTTGACGCCGAAGAACGAACAGCGCAACCGTTGCTCATTCGATGACGCCGCAGCGACCCTCCAGAGTCCGTCGTTCAAAGTCCAGCTCGATCCGGCAAGGGGTTGCATCCGTTCGTTGCGCCATCGCCCGTCTGGTCGCGAACTCGTGGACGCTAAAGCTCCGCACGGCTTTGGACAGTTGCTCTACGAACGTTTCGCCTCGAACAACGTCGCCGACTACGTGAAAGCATACGTGAAGATCAACGCGGACTGGGCGATCAACGAACTGGGCAAGCCAAGCCTTCCGCCGGCCACACAAGTGCCCTATCGCAGGGCCTCACCTCGGAACTGTCGAGTGACCTACGACGAAACCTCGTTCTCCGTCCGCGCCACCTTGCACGCTGACGCCTCGGCGGACAGGCCCTTCGGCATCACGACCACGATCACTCTCTTCGACGATCTGGACTTCGTGGACTTGGAAATCACCGTGTATGACAAGCCGGCGGACCCGTGGCCGGAAGCGGGCTGGGTTTGCCTCCCGTTCAAGGTGGATGCGCCGCAGTTCCGGCTCGGGCGACTGGGCTCGATCATTGATCCAACCCGGGACATTGTCCGAGGCGCAAACAAGAATCTCTTCGCCATCAACACCGGGCTGGCCATCTTCGGTCGGGACGGCAGCGGCGTGGGCGTGTGCCCGGTGGATAGTCCGCTGGTCAGCCTGGGTGAGCCCGGCGGCTGGAAATACGACTTGGATTTCGCGCCCAAGAAGCCGGCAGCCTATATCAACCTGTTCAACAACCAGTGGACCACCAATTTCCGGATGTGGAACCAGGGCACGTGGACAAGCCGCGTCCGCCTCTGGGCCTTCGGCAAATACAACGCGGAGACGTCGCTTATCACGCCCTCGCTTGAAGCGCGTTACCCCTTGCAGGCGGTCGTGGTGCCGGGTGGCAGCGATCAGAGCCTGGCCCGTTTGTCCGGTTTGAAACTCAGCCGCAGAGGCACTCTCGTTACCACTTTCGGCAACAACCCCGATGGTTCGGGCACGGTGCTACGACTATGGGAACTGGCCGGTCAGTCCGGCAACGTTACGGTGCGATTGCCGGAGGGTTTGAAAGTCAGGACCGCCCAACCGGTGAACTTGCGCGGCGTCCCCACAGGCGACGTCATTGCGATCAAAAAGGATTCGTTCCGAACAACCTTGCGCGCGTTTGCCCCCGCAAGCTTCGTGCTGCAACAATGACCATCGGCTCTCCCTTCTGCATGCTTTCCGACTTCTCACCAGCAACCGCGCACACCCACCCGGAGTTTTACCGCGGCGGGCTCCGCAAAAACCCAGCCACTCTCCAACACCGCCGCTTGCAGTTTCGTCGCGGAACCACAAGGATCAGTCGCGCGATGTAGCGATAGAAATCTCAGTGAACCATAGCCCGCCCAACACCATGAAACCGACTCCCGCCCGCACCATCCGTTTCCACCGCACGCTCGCGTGGGCTTTGTCATCAACATTCCTCTTCACCCTGTTCTGCTTGCTGACAGGCCAGTTGTCGGCTGCGGACAGCCCCACGCCGCTCTGGCAGATCGGCACGCCGGATGGCAGCAATGCCGAGTTCGCGCTCGCACCGGCAGACCACCGCAAGTTCAAAGACGACGGGTTCTTCATGGTGGGCGAATCCGACGCGAAGCGCGACTGGCCTTATGCGCACCCCGGACCGAGTGACGCCTGGGCCGGCAGCCAGTCGCATACGTTTACGATCCTCTTTGGTCTGAAGACAGCACCTGCCAGCGGCGAGTGCCGGCTGGAGGTGGCGCTGGTGGACACGCACTCGGGTGGGCCGCCCAAGCTCGCCATCCAGATCAATGGCCGCACCTTCGAGCGCGTACTGCCTCGCGGTGGAGGCGACGCTTCGATCAACGGTGAGCCGGCCAAAGGCCGCCCGCACAAGGTCACCCTCCCTTTCCCAGCCGAACTTCTGCGCACCGGCGACAACGATGTTCAGATCACCACGACCGAGGGGAGCTGGATGCTCTACGATTCCCTCGCGCTGACAACGTCGGCCGGCGCGGAACTCCAACCCGCGTCCTCCCGCACCGTGGTGGGCCGCGTGCAGGCGATCCCCGCGTTGTGTGAAGCCGGCGGCCAGCCCGCGCAACCCATTCGCGTCAGCATCCGTCATTTCGGTGAGCCGCAGGAGGCTTCGCTCCAGGTTGAAGGCGCCGCCGCACAAACCATCAAACTCCAGCGTGGCGAGCAAACCATCGATACAACCGTTCCGGCAGTGACCGCGGAAACGGCCCGCAAGATTTCTGTTGCAGTTGGCGGGCGCGCGCTCGCAACTCGTTCCGTGAGCCTCAAGCCCGTTCGTAAACTCACGGTCTATATCCTGCCGCACTCGCACACGGACATCGGTTACACGGAAATCCAGACCGACATCGAGAAGCGGCAGGTGCAGAACCTTCTCGACGGCATGGCCGCCGCCAAACGCACGGCCAGCTATCCGGCGGGCTCTCGTTTCATCTGGAACGTCGAAGTCCTCTGGGCCGCCGACCTTTACCTGCGCCGGTTAAATGAGCAGCAGCGCGCGGACTTTCTGGACGCTGTGAAGAGCGGGCAGGTGGTCATGAACGGCATGTACCTGAACGAACTCACCGGGCTTTGCCGACCGGAGGAATTGGTCAGACTCTTTCGCTACGCCACGAAGCTCACAGACCAGACCGGCGTGCCGATTGACTCGGTGATGATCTCCGATGTGCCCGGCTACACCTGGGGCACGGTCACGGCGATGGCCCATGCCGGCATCAAGTATTTCTCCACCGCACCGAACTACTTCGACCGCATCGGAACGATCCTGCGGGAGTGGGAGAACAAACCGTTTTACTGGGTCGGGCCGGACGGCCAGTCCAAGGTGCTCGTCTGGATTCCGTTCTGGGGCTACGCGATGTCGCACCGCTACAACGAAATGTCCGTGAAGCTCGTGGAGGATTTTTGCGCCGGCCTCGAACAACGCAACTACCCATACGAGATCGCCCACGTGCGATGGAGCGGCCACGGGGACAACGCCGTGCCCGATCCCAAGATTTGTGAGTTCGTGAAAGACTGGAACGCCAAATACACCTCGCCGCGGTTCGTGATCTCCGGGACCGGCGAAGCCTTCCGCGCCTTCGAGCAACGCTACGGCGACAAACTACCGCTGGTGCGCGGGGACTGGACGCCCTACTGGGAAGACGGCGCGGGTTCGTCCGCGCTGGAAACCGCGATGAACCGCGACAGTTCGGATCGGCTCACGCAGGCGGAGGCGCTCTGGGCCATGCAGGACCCGAAGAGCTATCCGGCGGCGGCGTTCGAGGACGCGTGGAACAGCGTGCTGCTCTACTCGGAGCACACTTGGGGCGCGCATTGCAGCGTGTGGGGACCGGAGCGGCAGGAGACGACGGAGCAATGGGAAATCAAACGCGGTTACGCCCTCGCGGCGGACAAGCAGTCGCGCGAGTTAGTCGGACAGGCTTCCAGGTTGTCTCGTAAGGCGGGCTTCCAGCCTGCGGCGGTGGACGTGTTCAATACTGCCTCCTGGCCGCGCACGGAACTCGTCACGCTTGCCAAGGAGACTTCCGCTACAGGCGATCGGGTGTTTGATGACCGGAGCAAGGCCGTGCCTTCGCAGCGTTTGGTTTCGGGCGAACTGGTCTTCCTGGCGAAAGACTTTACCGCGCTCGGGTCAAAACGCTTCTCCGTCGGCGCAGGCTCGGCGCACGTGGCCAAGCAAGCCACCGCCGCGGGTGCGACGCTGGACAACGGGACTGTTCGGTTGCGCCTCGACGAGAAGACCGGCGCGATCATCGAACTGACGGCCAAAGGCCTGGACGGCAATTTCGCCGACACCAGCTCCGGCCGCGGTCTCAACGACTACCTGTTCCTGGTCGCCGACGACTTGAAAGACCTCCAGCGCAATGGCCCGGTCACCATCCGTGTGGGCGAACCGGGGCCGCTGGTGGCCTCGCTCATCGTCGAGTCCGCCGCCCCCGGCTGCCGCAAACTCACCCGCAAAGTGCGCGTGGTGGCGGGCATGGATTACGTGGAGTTGATCAACGACGTGGACAAGGAGCGCGCGCCCAAGCCGGCGAACGGCGATTACCGCGAGCGCTCCGCCAAAGAAAGCGTCAACTTCGCGTTCGAGTTCAACGTCCCCAACGGCGACGTGCGGCTCGACCTGCCGCTCGGGGTAATGCGGCCCGAGGCCGACCAAATGCCGAGCGCCTGCAAGAACTGGTTCACGGTGGGCCGCTGGGCCGACGTGTCCAACCGCAACCGCGGCATCCAGTGGGTCACGCTCGACGCTCCCCTGCTGCAGGTCGGCGGCATCACCGCCACGTTGCTGAATTCGCAGACAGATCCGAACACCTGGCGCAAGACGGTCGAGCCGACGCAGAAGCTCTATTCGTGGGCGATGAACAATCACTGGGGCACGAACTACCGCGCCTACCAGGAAGGGCCGACCCGCTTCCGCTTCATCCTCCGGCCCTATCGCAAGTCCGATCCGGCCGAGAACTCGCGCTTCGCCACCGGCTTCAGCCAGCCTCTAATCCCAGTTCCCGCGCGCGGAGAGAGGCCGGGTTCGTCACCGTTGCTCACTGTCAGCGACGATGACGTGCTCGTCACCGGCCTGAGGCCCAGCGACGACGGTCGGGCCATCATCGTTCGCCTGTTTGGCGCTTCCGGCGAGACGGAATCCGTTAAGCTCAATTGGGGGACGTTGAAACCGAAGGGCGTCTTTGTCTCTGACACCAGCGAGAAAGCCGGGGCGAAGGTTGGCAATCGGGTGACGGTGCCAGCTTACGGCTTGGTGACCTTGCGCGCAGAACTGCACTGAGCGACACCACGCACCTGAACCGAATGAACGCACCTGCCGCTCCACGCAGCAACGCGCTGTTGCTCATCACCCTCGTCGCTGCCACCGGCGGCTTCCTGTTTGGTTACGACACCGCGGTCATCAACGGCGCGAACCAATATCTCAAGGCGCACTTCGGACTCAATCCAACCCAGGAAGGCATCGCAGGCGCGAGTGCCATCCTGGGTTGTATTCCGGGCGCAATGTTCGCCGGCTTCCTGAGCGACCGCTTCGGGCGGCGCAAGGTGCTGTTTCTTTGCGCCATTCTCTACGCCGCTTCGGGCTTGCTCTCCGCCATCCCGCGAACGTTCGGCGAGTTTCTGGCCGCGCGATTCATCAGTGGCCTGGGCATCGGCGCGTCCTCGATGATCTGCCCGATTTACATTGCGGAACTCGCACCGGCCAAGAACCGCGGTCGGCTGGGCGCCCTCTTCCAACTGGGCATTGTGATCGGCATCTTCCTGACGCTTTTCATCAACGCGATGATCCAGGGCGCCGGTGACGAGGCGTGGAACGCTGAGCGAGGCTGGCGCTGGATGCTCGGGGCGGAAGTCGCACCCGCGGCGTTGCTGCTGGGCCTCCTGTTCTTCGTGCCCGAAAGTCCGCGCTGGCTCCTCAAGGCGGGACGCGACGACGAAGCCCGCCGGATTCTCGAAGGCGTGGCCGGCCCGGAACAGGCGCGCGAGGAAATCGCCGCGGTCAAAGCCGTGCTCGGACAGGAGGAAGGTCGGTTCAGCGAACTCTTCCATGCCCGATTCCGCACGCCGCTGGTCGTGGCAGTGATTCTGATGGCGGTCTCCCAGTTCAGCGGCATCAACGCCATCATGTATTACTCCACGAAAATCTTCACCACGGCGGGCGTGGGCGTGAAGGACGCCTTCATGTCATCGGTGATCATCGGACTGGTAAACGTACTGTTCACCTTCGTCGCCATCGCGTTTGTGGACCGGGCCGGCCGGCGGGCGCTGCTCTTGGTTGGCCTGGGCATCCAGGT
>CAYJNU010000081.1:0-22646 GCA_964371005.1 uncultured Verrucomicrobiota bacterium
CTTAAAGATCGTCGCGTCCGGCTCGAATTCGATGAACGTGCCATTCGGCTCTTTGGTCTTGCCCGAGTCCTCCTTCTTGAGCTTGCCGACCTTGAACGACGCCTCCGCATATTCCCCATCCCGATGACTGCGCACCAGAAACACCTTTGACAGCGCGTTCACCGCCTTCGTGCCCACGCCGTTGAGGCCGACGCTGAACTGGAACACGTCGTCGTTGTATTTCGCGCCGGTGTTGATCTTGGAAACGCAGTCCACAACCTTGCCGAGCGGGATGCCGCGCCCGAAATCGCGCACCGCCACGCGCGTGCCCTCGATCTTGATCTCGACCTCCTTGCCGTGGCCCATGATGTATTCGTCAATGGCGTTATCCACGACCTCCTTGAGCAGGATGTAACAGCCATCATCGTAATGGTTGCCGTTGCCAATGCGCCCGATGTACATCCCCGTGCGCAACCGGATGTGCTCCAGCGAACTCAGCGTCTTGATCTTGCTCTCGTCGTAATTGTGTTTGTTCTTGTCAGCCATAGAATGCAACGACGGAGAACATGGGCCAAAGCCCGATGGATGAAAATGCGAAAGTGCCGGCCAATGGGCCGCGCGGGCGACGTCAAACGCATCGCTGCTGCCCGGATGTTTGATTCCACACGACCGGGCCTTCGCCATCGGTGCCGGCCGGTAAAACATTGACTAGGACACGATCACCAGCCAGCCATGATGGGCCTTGAGATCGTGGGGTCAGGGCGTTGAGCCTTCGGAAGGGTCTTTGACGGAGATCTTGATGAGTAAGTTCGTATCGCCACCTTTCGCAGGAACACTTTCGAATTTGCCCTGGTAGAGCGCTCCCACCTGGACTGGCCCGGCGCATAGGTGGTTCAATTCAAAGCTACCATCCGCGCCGGTTCGCGCTGAGCCCCGGGGTTGGCCTTCCCCGGTCGCTGACAGATAGGCTCCAGCGAGCGGCTTTCCATCCGTGCCAACCACTCGGCCAGCCAGTCTCAGATTCGCCTGCTTCAGCATGAACGCCAGATCAAGACGATGGGTCTTTGTTTCCTCAGGTTTCAATTCCCGCGAGACAAAGCCGTAACCGTCCGCAGAGACCTGTACCCCGTAGGCAAGACCCTGGGGAAGCACCCGAAACTCGAACCGCCCCTGCGCGTCTGTCCGCGAGGGTGTTTGGTCGAGACCGGGGAATGTGGCACCGCTTCCGAGGCCGCGAAGATGCACCATCAATCCGAGGTGCGCATTCGTGATGGGCTTTGCGTCTATGTCAGTCACCTGGCCGGCAAGGGTAAGCGCAGGCTGTAAAGCGAGGTCCAGATTCGTGGTGGCCGCGTCAATACTGCTCTCCGCAGCAACGTTCCTCGACCAATCGCGTGCGATCACACAGTTCCACGGCGACCGGGATCCCAGGCTAAACGGATTCCATGTAGCCTGAAACCGTCCCTGCCTATCCGTGCTGGTTTCGAGGCCCTTGCCTCCCGTGCGAACGATGATCCGAACATCGGGAGCCGGCGCACCGGAAGGATCATGCACCGTGCCCGCCAGGATCAGCGGCGGCGTCAATTCGAATTGGCGGTAGCTGGTTTGGCCGCGCTTCACCTCCACTTTTCCATACTCGGAAGACCACATGCCTTTCACCGCGGAAACCTGGTATTCGCCAGGCGGCAGATGGAAGCGGGCTGTGCCATTCTCGGGGGTCGAGGCACTAACTTGATCGTACGGCTTGTCCGAGGCGACGTAAGCGCCCTCAAGCGGTTGACGACTCTTCTGGTCAAGGACTCTCACCTCCAAGATGCCACCTTTGATGGCGGGAACTTCCACTCCGCTCAACTTCTGTCCGGGAACAACCGTCACGGGAACGGGCTCTGCCACCCACTCCGGCATGACTGCGTCCGCCGAACTGAAACGCGCCATGACGTGGTAAGCACCCGAAGCCACGTCGCTGAACTTGTAGCTGCCATCGGGCGCAGATTCGACTGGCTCCCGCCCACTGTAGAACGAATACGTTCCTTCGTCGCGCCGAAGCCACAGCCTGGCGCCGCCTATGGGGCGACCGCTCGCATGAACGAGGACCTTTCCTTGGATATCGGCTCCCGGCTCCATGTCCAGCTCAACGTCCCGCTCTCCGGCGCAACATTGCATGAGGTAAGCATTGCTCTTGTCGGGATTCAGGCTGGGCTCGCGCATGGCCATACCCGGTTTGATGACCACCAGGTTGACGCCACAATTGGCGGGTAACCCTTCAAGACGAAAGTGACCATCCGCTGTGGTGTGCGTCCTGAAGCGATCACGTGCTGGCTTGCCAGTCAGCCTGCCGCTGCCCAATCGTCCTTCGTCCAAGGGAGTGAGGCAATAGGCCTCCGCGACCCACACCTCAGCCCCGGCTACCGGCTGGCCGTTTGTGCTTGCGACCCAACCGGCGATCTCAGTGGGCTGAGTGAGAACCAAAGTCAGCGGAGGATCGCTCAACGTGCGGCGCCACGCGGTTTGCCATGTTGTCCGTTTTCCCTCTTGCGCCACGAGCACTGTCGCCGGGTCGAAAACTGGAAACCGAAATGCACCTTGATCATCAGTGCGAGCTGTTCCTTTCAATTCCAGCTCGCTTGAGAGGAATGAGTTTACGGGAGCGCGTCGGTAGATTTCCACCGTCGCGTTCGCGATCGGATGGTGTTGGTCATCCACCACAAGACCGGAGTGCTGAGAAATACGCGAAGCGTGCGTACTCCGACATCCGCTGAGCCCCAGAGCCAGCGCCGCTGCTGACGCAATGAAGAACAGGCACGAGTTCGTCCTCATATCCTTCCTTCCTTGCCTGACTTGCCCTCTATTTCTTCGCTTCGACACGCAATCCGGAGACTGCCTTCCCGTCCGCTGTCCGAACGCGCACTGAAGCCGCGCAGCCCGCCGTGTGCTGGGTCACCTTGAGCACGAGATCATTCCACCCTTCCTTCAGACTAGCCTTGGCCTTGTCCTCGCCTGGCGTAAAACCGCGCACGGCGTTGTTCGCATGTACAAGCCCGCCGTTGATCCATAGTTTCACGCCATCGTCCGTCCCGATTTCCAGCGCCACCGGCTGATCCTTCGGGCAAAACACCTGCGTCTTGAGATAGACGACGCAATGGTTGCCGCCGGCCACCGGCAGCAGGTCCAAGGTCGGTCCCGCGACTCCCGCCAGAGGTCGCCACTCAGCCTTTCCGGCGGCTGGCGATTCTGGTGCAAACGCCACGTCGAAGAGTTGCTGCGCTTCTTTGCCCTCCTGCCGATACGGACCGCTCACCAGCCACGGAGCGAGATAACCTTTGCGGGCATCGAGCATCGCCAGAGCTGTCCTGGCCTCGGTGCGAACGCGCTCGGACCCGGCACTGGAAGCCAAGGAATCCAGCGCCTGCTCCGCGGCATTGAGATCGCCGCCTTCAAGTCGCGCAGCGATCGCCAAGCAGGCCGCTTCCGCCTCCGCCCGAATGGCCGCGTCATCCCGATAGCGCAGCGCGACCTTCAACGCTTCTCCCGACTGCAGTTCCCCCAAGCGGGCGAGGCCGAGCTTCTTGTCGGCGGGCGTGCTGGTCACTCGCAGCCCGGCCTGAACCGCCGCGAATCGCTCGCCTTGCGAGCCGGTGACCATCGCTTCAACCAGGCGCCAATAGCCGCGCAAGGCCAGCTCGCGGTCCGATTCGGTGGCGGAATCCTGAGCCAACTTCAGCAAGTCCGGCCGCGCCTCGTCCCCGGCATTCTCCGCCAGCACCCGCAGCGCCGCGGCATGCACCTCGGCATTCGCATCCTTCAACGCCTGCCGCATGGCCTCCACCACGCCCGGCCCGCCGACCAGCCCAGCCGCTTCGAGCAAGGCACATCGGGTCTCCACACTCGCGTTGCCCAGGGCATTCAGCGCAAGACGGCTGAACTCGGCCGGCCGGCGGCTCCTGCCGCCAACCGTTGCGTAGGTTGACACGGCAGCGTCGCGACGAGCTTCGTCCTTGGCGCGCGTCATCAAATCGAGCAGCGCCAGCATCTGCGACTCGTCCGCCAGCTTTTCGAGTGCCTGGGTGGCGACAAGGCCAAGCTTGGCATCGCTCCCGATTGCCAGGCGCAGAAGGTCCGGCACTGCGCCACGATCCATCCGGCGCGCAAGAGTCTGCACCAACTCGACCTGGGTCTCGGTATTGGCCTTTGAGATTTCAGCCAGGATGGCCTCCAGAACCTTGCCCCGATGCAGCGAGATCAAGGCCTGTCGCGCTTCGGATCGCTCGGCAGGCGAGCCGCTCGTCGCCAGTTGCGCAAGCCAGCCCACGTGTGAAGCGTCGCCCAATTCGCCCAGCGCTCTGAGTGCCGCGAGCCGAACCGAAGCCTCGCCCGCCCGGGTCAAGACTGTGACGGCAGTGGCCGCTGAGGGATCGCCGCGTTGGCGGAGCGCCTCCAACAAAGCGACCTGGACCAACGGTGACATCTTCCCCGCATCGGCCGCTACCCTGGCTGCAAGACCCGCATCAGGCAGCTCGCGTGTGAGTTGAATGGCCATCGCTTGTTCCCCTCCTCCAGCGGCGGTCAGGGCTTCGACCAGTAAAGCCGCTTCACGCTGATCCCACGAACCATCACCACCCCAGGCGCAGAAAACCAAGCCCCGGAATGCGGCGGTGCGAACAGGCTCGGGCTCGCCCGAACTTCGAAGTGAGGTGTAAATTCGGACGGCACCAGCAGTATCGCCCGTCGCAAACACTTCGTTCGCACAGGCGAGTAATGCGTCGTCCACAGCTACACGGACAGGACCGCGCGTCTTGGGTTTCACAGCCCATAGCGCCGCCTGCGACGGCGCATTATCGATTGTTCCCAATGCCTTGGCGGCAGCGACAGCCACAATGAGATCCGCGTCCAGAACCAGCTCAGCCAACGGTTTCACGGCGGCGGCTTCACGGCGCACGCCCAGCGCAAAAGCCACGAGCGCCCTGGTTTTGCCGGCAGTTTCGGGCAAGGCCTGGAGCAAAGCCTCGCCCGCTTCCGGAACGGGAATGGCTTGAAGCGCGTCCACCGCCCATTGCGTCAGGTTCTCGTCGGTGACCAGCGCCCGCAGCGTCGTCACCGACCTGGCCGTGCCGATGCCTTTCAGGCGAAGACACGCAGCTTCCTTCTCCGCAACCGGCGCGCTGGATTTCAGAGCGGCGAGGGCCTGGTCCTCCGTTTGCGCCGAGGCGGCTTGCAACGCGGCGAGCGCCGTGGCTGCGAGCAATGTGAGTAACAGTGTCTTCATGGTTTCTCCTTGCCCTTCAGACTTGCCACGGTGGGCGGAACGCCATACGACGAAGCCGATTGGCCTCTTCGTCGCCCACGAATGCTTCGCGTTGCGGGTCCCACTTTAGCGTGCGCTTGAGATGCAGCGCCAGACCGCCCAATAACACGGCGCAGGCGGAGTGATGTGCCGTTTCGACATCGCAAATTGGTCGGCCGCGCGTACGCACACACTCGAGGAAGTTGCCTGAATGACTGTCACTACGATATACGCCAGGCACGGGCGGCCCCGGCGGCTCGGTCAACAACTCCGGCGGGTCGGCTGTGATGCTACCGCGATCCACGGCAACCCAGCCGTTCGTGCCGATGAAGCGCGCGCCGCCTTCACCGCCGGGCCCGCCTTGTGGCGCCGGGCAGGCTCGGACGATGACCCCGCTGGCATAACGGTAGCAAAGCACATCGCTCTCAAAGCAGAGTTCCACCGGTCCGGTGCGATCCGCGTCCAGCACCCACTGAATGAAGTCGTAGTGGTGCGGCCCCCAGTTGATGTCGCCGATCCCACAGAACATGTGAGCGTGGCAGGTGCCTTCGTAGGGCTGCCATGGCGCAGGACCGAGCGCCAAATCCCAGTCGAGCCCATCCGGCACGGGTTGCGTTGGTCCAAAGTGACGCCACTCCACCAAGCCACCGGGGCGGAAGGCGTAAACTTCCTTCAGCGTGCCGATGCGTCCGGTGCGGACGATCTCGCACGCGCGGCGGAATCGCGCGCCGTACTCGGAGCGTTGTTGCGTGCCGCCCTGGAAGACGCGTCCGTAGCGTTTCACCGCGTTCAGGGTGGCCTGGCTATCGTGAATTGAAATGGCGGTCGGCTTCTCGCAATACATGTCCTTGCCAGCCTGCGCGGCCATGACGGCCATCACACCGTGCCAATGGACCGGGGTGGCGATGAGCACGGCGTCGATGTCCGGCCGGTCGAGGACTTCGCGAAAATCGTTGTAAGCGGTGCAAGGCGTGAAGTTGCTGGCGCTGAACTTGGCGGTGTAGTAGTTGTTCACCTTCTGCGTGGCGTTGTCTCGTCGGTCGCGCCAGACATCGCACACCGCCAGAACTTGCACATCCTCGCGCGACACGTAGCCGCCGCTGATGTACGTCCACGCCCCACCCAGCAAGTGGCCACTCCCCTGCCCGCCCACGCCGATGAAGCCCATCGCCACGCGCTCGCTCGGCGGCTTGATGCCGCCGCGCCCCAACACGCTGCCTGGCACCACCAGTGGGCCGGCTCCCGCCCACACCACAGCCGCAATCCCTGATCGGCGCAGAAAGTCACGCCGCGTCAGCTTGCGTTTCGAGGTGCGACCTGTGGACAGCGCGGGGGTTCGCGCGGTGCGAGTGACGAAAGCCTTCATAGTTCGCGGACGATTGTGCCCGCTGAACGCCCACCGGGCAATGGGCAAAACGCCCACCTCGCACAACCACCGCTGTACTTCGACTCACGCCGGTACTGCTCCCACGGTGAAGGCCACAGCCCAGGCAACGGAGTGGAATGTCCCGACTCCGTTCGTTATTCCCAACGTCCCCGGCTAGAACCTCGGGGCGACCCCGATGCATTTGCCTGGCGCGGCGACAATGTCCTCGCCTTGCGCCCAGACCGCGTCATTGAGCAGCAACTTGAAGGTCAGCCGGTCCGTCGTAGGCGCAGACCAACGCCAAGTCTGTCCATCCACGCACTTGAGTGGCGTGCCGCGCTCCCACGAAAGGCCGGCACCTTGACCGCGCAGGAACAGGTGATTGCCAAAGCCGACGTCAATCCTGGCTTCGATGGTTGTCGGCGGCAGAGCTGGGGCGACCGGGGCGGCCGGTACCACCGCCGCAGCAGGCGCAACCGCGCGGGGTTCCGGAGTAGCGACTGCCGGCGTTGCCGCTTTTTTCGTCGTTTTCTTGTTGTTCTTCAACAGTTTCATTTTCAAGTTCAGTTGTTATTTGTTCAGAGTGGGCAACACCCAACATGCATTTCGGCATTGCCACGCACGAAACCAAATCGTGCCGCCCAAAAGCAGTAGCCGTTCCATGCCGCACTCGTGCGGCAAATGTGTGACTTTCACGTAACGGAAACTTCGACGGTGCCATCACCGTCACTACGCCCACGCGGGGACTCAGCCAACACACGTCAACGAGGCTCCCCGAAGCGCACGTCCACGATCAGGTCCGCGGCGATACATTCGATGCGTTGCCGCAGATCATCCAACTGGCACGTGGGCGGAATGCTGACGCGCATTTGCGCCTTGAAGATGGGTTCGCCGGACATCGCGGCGCTGCTGCACTCGCTTTCCAACTCTTCGACGTTCACGCCGTACTCGGCGAGCGCGTGCGAGATTTCGCGGATGATGCCCGGACGATCCTGTCCCACAATTTCCAAAACCGCGCCCTTTGCGTCTTGGACTCCGGGTTGGGGCGCGTCCGCATGCATAACGACGGAAAGGCCGACGCTCTGGAGCCGCTGGAGGGCTTCCAGCAGCAACGGTTGCCGGTCGGCTGGCACAGCAACGCGCAGGATTCCGGCGAAATGTCCGCCAAGCCGCGACATCCGGCTCTCCAGCCAGTTGCCACCATGCGTGGCAACAACCTGCGCGACGGAATCCACAAGGCCCGGGCGGTCCCGCCCGATGATGGTCATGACAAGCAAAGCGTCCATGCCGCATGTCTTACGCGGCAACCGGGGGCTTGGCAAGCGGGCAAATCAGACGGCAGCCAGTTCTTGGCAGCGCACCGAGTTGCTGTTGGGAGACGCCGCGATGGACGCGGAGCACAATGCACCCCCAACCACGACGAATCCATGTCGCGTCGGGAAGGCCGCGGATTGGACCGCCCCTCTCTGATGGCGCTGATCCTGTAGAAACTGATTCCGGTGTTGGGCGTCCTGGTCTGGCGCTGGTATCATCGGTGGCGGGCCTGGTGTTGTTCGTCGCGTTGAGAATCGCGCTCGATGTCCACGGTCATCTGCGGGAGCGACGGAAGTCCACGGCGGATGGCCCGGCGAATCCCTGATCCGCGCACAAAACATTTGCCTCCACTCGCGGTCGCCCTCTAACGTCTTCGCGTGCCAGTCCAACTGACCATCCTCGGTAGCGGCTCGTCGGGCAATTGCGCCTATCTGGAAACCGACGAAACGCGGCTGCTCATTGACGCGGGTTTCAGCCCGCGGCAAATCCGATTGCGTTTGGCGGGCATCGGTCGCGCGCCGGAGAATCTTCAGGGCATCCTCATCACTCACGAGCATAGCGATCACATCCAGGGCCTCGCGGGCATCGCTGGAAAGCTGGGCGTTCCGATTTACTGCAATCGCGCCACCAAGGACGAAATCGAGCGTTATCACAAACAGGCTTTTGATTGCCGCCTGTTTACCACGGGCGCGAGTTTCGAACTCGGCGACATGCTGGTGGACACCTTTACCATCCCGCACGACGCCCAGGATCCGGTCGGGTTCTTGATCCGCACCGGAGCCGGGAATGTTGGCTTTGCCACCGACCTTGGCCACTTCACGCGGCTCGTCGGTGAACGCGTTCGGCAAGCGAACGCCCTCGTGCTCGAATCCAACCACGACATCAAGATGCTCCAGAATTGCCCGCGCCGGCCTTGGAGCTTGAAGCAGCGCATCCTGGGTCGGCACGGCCATCTCTCCAACGAAGCCGCCGCGGATGCGGTCGAACAAATTGTCACCGACGGCCTGCGGCATCTCTACCTGGGCCACCTGAGTCGCGAATGCAACCGGCCGGAACTGGCGATGAGCGTTGTGGCCGAACGCGTGGATCGGATCGGCGCCAAGCACCTGCGCTTGGAACTCACGGCGCAATCCATCCCTTGCCCCACGCTGCAGCTCTGAGTTGGTGCGCATCTGGATGCTCCCACCACTGATGAGTGGCGCAAGCCTGCGGCTTGCGATCGTGCCCCAAGCTTCTGGCTTGACCAGGCGGAATCGCGAGCGGCCGGCAACCTGAAAGGTGGCCGACACGGCTGCAAGCTGGAAGCTCGCACCACTGCCTTGGTGAGAGTATCAAGATGCGCACTCTGATTTGGGACGAACGAAAGCGGGCTTGAATCCTCGGGGAGCTTCTGCGTAGTGTTTCCGCGTTCGTCGGAACGCCACCCGTCATATATGCGCACCAACTTCGGCCCCCGCCCCGCGTTGCTCCTGCTTGCTTTTGCGATCATTCCACTCGCCACTTCAGCAGCGAACTGGCCGTCATGGC
Organism: uncultured Verrucomicrobiota bacterium; assembly: GCA_964371005.1. Lineage (GTDB taxonomy): Bacteria > Verrucomicrobiota > Verrucomicrobiia > Limisphaerales > MWDV01 > MWDV01. The sequence continues at coordinate 9,468 of CAYJNU010000081.1, forward strand.
GTGGACCTGCCGGGAATGGAATCACCCGCGAGAAGAACCTGCCGCTACACTGGAGCCCGAATGAGAATGTTCGCTGGTCCGTGCCCCTGCCCGCGCCCGGCAATTCGACGCCCATCATCTGGGGCAAGCGCGTGTTCGTCACCCAAAGCCTGCCCAAGGAACAACGCCGCACGGTAATGTGCTTCAACCGGCGTGACGGCAAACTGCTCTGGCAAGCCGGCCCAAGCTGGACGGAGAATGACGCCGGCGGCGCCGCCAACCCGCCTTGCTCGCCTGCGCCCGTCACCGACGGCAAGCGAGTGATCGCGTGGTTTGGGTCGGCGGGCGTTTTCTGCTGGGACCTCAACGGGCGCGAGTTGTGGCGGCGCGATTTGGGCCGGCAATCACACGGCTGGGGCTATGCCTCGTCGCCGATCCTTTACCGCGACCTGTGCATCCTGAGTTTCGGCCCGGGCGAGCGGAGCTTCCTGGTCGCGCTGGACAAGCGAAACGGCAAGACGATGTGGCAACAAGATCTGCCGAAAATCGGAACGGACGCGAAGTGGGAAGATTTCGGTGGCGACTTGAAGGACTGGAAGCGGCTGGGCTCCCCCACAATGCCGGAGGTGACCGGTTCCACCTCCACCCCGCTGGCGATTCATGCGGCAGGTGGCGATGAAATTGTGCTCACGGTTCCGCTGCGGGTCATGGCGTTCGCCCCCAAAACCGGCGCCGTGCTCTGGACTTGCGAGGGTTTGAACACGGGTGCTTACAGTTCTCCGCTCTTCGACGACGGGATTGTGTTCGCCGCCAGTAGTGGCCTGCGCAACGCGGCGATGGCGATTCGCCCCGGTGGCCGCGGAGATGTGACGACGACCCATCGCGTGTGGCATCTGAATCCACCGAACAGCAAGGCGTGCATCGGCTCGGGTGTGATTCACGAAGGTCACGTTTACCAAATCACCACGATGGGGTTTGCCCAATGTCTCGATCTCAAGTCCGGCCAGACGGTCTGGGACGAACGCCTCACAGGCACGGGCGCAAAGAATTCCTCGTGGTCTTCGCTGATCCTCGCCGGCGACCGGCTCTACGTCTCCAACCAAAACGCCGACGTGTTTGTGCTGCGCGCCAGCCCGTCGTTTGAATGCCTGGCGACCAACGCGCTGGGCGGCGAGCCCATGAACGCGTCGCTGGCGGTTTCCGACGGCGACCTTTTCGTGCGCACGGATCGGCATCTTTGGTGCGTGACGGAAGAGGGCCGGCGGTGATTTCGCCATTCGAAACGCCAGCGAATCCGCCAGCAAATGCACACCTGGAAAGCATGCACCGCTACGAAATCTCCCTCAGCATCTCGGCAAACCAATACCTTGATTACTATCGCGGCGCGGTCCGCCATGTGGTCGCACGCTGCGCCGCCGGCCAGACCGTGCAGTTTCCCGCCTCACTGCTCCAACGCTTCGTGACTCCGGACGGCATCCACGGCCGATTCGTGCTCACGGCAGATGAGCACGGCAAACACGCCACGCTGGAACGCCTCTCCGCCCCGCGCTGATTCGCATCTCCAAACTGAATAATCTGCTTGCCGCCACGGCAAGCTCACCCCATAACCCTCCGCACATTTTATGACAATGAACCTGAAATCTGTTCGCTCTCCGCTGTTGGCCTTGGCGCTCGCCGGGTTGACTTCCTCTACGCTTCCGGCAGCCGAACCTGGTCCGTTTCTCGGCCGCTGGGCACTGACCATTCCGGGCGGGGGCGCCGGATGGCTCGGCGTCACCAAGGAAAACGGCTACTACGACGCCAGCATTCTTTGGGGTGGCGGCAGCGTGGTGCCGGTATCGAGCGTCTGTTTCGAGGGCGACGTGATGTGGATCACGCGAGTGCGCGAGGTCAAGCGAAAGGACGCCAGCGGGAAGGTGGTCCTCACGCATCAGGTGGGGGAGGCCATCATGGCGCGCGTCTCCGGCGACACGATGTCGCTGACCCAGATCAATCCGCATGACGATGGCGAAGGCATGAATCGGGACGAGTTCACCGGCAAGCGCATTCCCGATGTGCCGGCCGCACCCGACCTGTCCAAAGTCAAGTTCGGCGCGCCGATCACGCTGCTGAAGGGCGATAACCTGACCGGCTGGACCCTGACCAATCCTGGCCAGAAGAACGGTTGGCGGGTTGAGAACGGCGTGCTCATCAATGACCCGAAGCAGGAAGACGGCAAACCGCACATCTCCTACGGCAATCTCCGAACCGAAAAGGAATTCGAGGATTTCAACCTCACCCTTGAGGTGAACGTGCCCAAAAACGGGAACAGTGGCATCTATCTTCGCGGCATTTACGAAGTCCAGGTGGCAGACACGTTCGGCCGATCGCTCGACTCTCACAACATGGGGGGAGTTTACAGCCGCATCACCCCCACGATGAATGCCGAGAAGCCGGCCGGCGAATGGCAGACCTTCGACATCACCCTCGTGGACCGCCACGTCACCGTAATCCTCAACGGAAAGAAGATCATCGATAACCAGCCTCTCCTCGGCTGCACCGGCGGCGCGCTCTGGTCGGATGAATTCCGCCCCGGCCCGATTTATCTCCAGGGCGACCACGCTGCCGTCAGCTACCGCAACCTTGTCCTCAAGCCGGTCGTCAAGTAAATCCCAGTGCAGTTGGAGAGAATCACCTCCTTCGACCGCCCCGAATTGCGTCCCTACCAGACGATGCGATGGGACGCGACCCACCGCTGCCAGAACTTCTTTGTCGCGGAGGGGGAGAAGGTCGTGCGCCGGTTGCTGGAAAGCGACTTCGAGGTCGTCTCGATGTTGATGCCGGAGAAATGGCTGGCGTCTTTTCGGCCGTTGCTGGAAGCGCGCCCGGAAGACGTCCGCGTCTTTCTTGCCGAGAAGAAACTGCTCGAATCCCTGACCGGCTTCACGATGTATCAGGGTTTGCTCGCCGTGGGCCGGATTCCGGCGCCCAAACCCGTGGAGGAAATTCTTGCGGCCGCACCCCGACCGCGCCTGCTCGTCGCCATGGACACGCTGGCCAACGCCGAGAACGTGGGCGTGCTGGTCCGCAACTGCGCCGCGTTCGGCGTGCAAGCCATCGTGGTGGGCGAAACGTGCAGCAGTCCGTATCTGCGTCGTGCGGTGCGAAGCTCCATGGGCACGGTGTTTCGCATGCCCGTGATTGAAGCGGTCCGACTGACCCACACCTTGCGAGACCTTCAGGCCGCCGGCATTCGCTGCCTCGCCGCCCATCCGCGCAACGAGAATACCCTGCTCTCCCGTGCAGATTTCGCGAGCGATTGCTGCGTCGTCTTCGGCAGCGAAGGCCACGGCATTTCCGAACCGGTGCTCGCTGCCTGCGACGAAGCCGTGGCCATACCCATGCCGCCCGAGGTGGACTCGCTCAATGTGGGGAGCGCCTCCGCCGCTTTCCTCTACGAAGCGAGCCGCCAACGAGGGCGGGCCTGAAGCCAGCGGCACGACCTGCGCACAATCGAACTCCGCCGGTGCATCTGCTGCATTCGCATCACGGACCCGCAGCAGACGACTGACCTGGTTCATTTGGCGGGCTTCAACCATTTGGCCAGGTTGGGCACGGCGGCCTTGATCTCCTCCGCTGCCAGATCGCAAATCCGGCTGGCCCCATACGCGTTGAAGTGCGTGTCGTCCTGCTTGCCCTTTGGGACGGAAGCGAATTCCTCGGGCTCGATCCACATGTAGAGTTTCTTGGAAAGCTCTGGACCGAGCCTCTGCATCAATTCCCGGCTGCGGCCCTCCAGTTCGAGGAGTGGCACTTTCTGCTCCCGCGCCACCTGTCGGACGGCGACAACATAATCGCCATGCGTATCACGGAGTTCAGTCTCGTTGGTGAAGGCGCGCCGGACGATGGGTGTGGCCAGGATCGGGATGCCCTGCCGTTCGCGAGTTTCGCGAATGTAGCGGGCCAGGTTTTCCTTGAACGAGCCAAACGGCTCGGTGAAACGCTTGGGGTCGGCCTTCTTCTCGTCGTTGTGGCCGAACTGAATGATCACAAAGTCGCCCGGACGCAGTTGATCCATCACCGGTTGCCAGCGGCCCTCGTCGCGAAAGTTCTTCGAGCTGCGCCCGTTCACGGCGAGGTTTTCGATCCGAACGCCGGCTTGGAAATACAGCGGTAGCAGTTGCCCCCAACCGCGCTCTGGTTGCGCCGGGCTGAGTGGCTTGTTCGCCATGGTGGAATCACCGATCATGAAGATCATCGGCAGCGCCTCCGCCGTCGGCGTGGAGGCTGCGGCGTGCAGCGAAGGCCCGACAACGAAGAAGATCGAAAGGATCCGCGCAAGACAAACCATGCGGGACTGGCGTAACGGCGACGGCTGATTCATAAGCTCCAGATTACCGGCTCGCGCCCCAGGCTGTCAGTCTCGGAACGGCCACGGGCCTTCGGGCGCGGACCAATCGAACGCTACCGTGCGTCCCCGCAGTTTCCAGCGGCGTGGGCAAACGGTCTCCATCCAGTCCAGCGGCTCGGGCACGGGTTGCGGCGCGGCGGCCAGAGCAAAGGCTTCTTTCAGCGCGCTTCGCACCGCTGCGTTGACTGCGTCCAGTTGCGGCGAGACAAACGCGGGCATTCCGCTCGCCGCGAGAAGTAGCAGCCACTGCCGCCCCTGCTTCCAAGGATGCTGCTGCGTGATGGGCGCGATATCCGGATCGGCAGCGTAGAACGTGCCGTGCTGCGGGGCGCGGAACGCGAGGGTGTTCACGCCCATGCGGCGGGTGCGATCCCACGCCCGCCCGCTGACGTCGTCGCCGATGCGGTTGATCTCGAACAAGCCGGCGGAAAGATGGCTGAAGGTGTTGCAGCCGATGAGCAGCGCATCGCCCGCTGCTTCGCGCATCGTGCGGTAGAGCGTCAACACGATCTCCGCCGTGGTTTGGCTGCGGTCGGCAAACTGCCATTTGTCGTCGGTCAGCCACGGTCCCATGTTGAAGCCCCAGCGGCCCATGAGATCGAAGCTGGAGTAGTCGTGTTTGATGAGGCGATAGCCCCACTCGCGCAGGCGGCGCGTGTCGGCTGCGACGATGTCCAGCACTTCGGGAATGGTTGGGTCCAAGAAGGCACCATCGCGCTTCATTCGCACGTTCCCCGGACGCGAGGCGGCAGCGAGGAGCGGACGAAACCAGATGCCAGGTTGCGCTCCGGCGGCTTCGAGCTTCTTGGCGAAGGCTGCCATGTCGCCAAAGCGCTGGTTGCCGCGGTCCCACATGCCTTTCTCAGCTCCATCGGGCGACCAGCAGTCGTCAATGACGCTCCACGGGCGGTTGTTGCCGCTGGGTGCCAGTGAAACCACCAGGTCGGTGGTCTTGAGCAGCACTTCGGGATGGCTGTCGCCGTAGGAGTAGTACCAATCGTTCGTCCCGTAGCAGGGTGCTTTCGGCAACAGCGGTTGAGGGCAGAGCTGGCGGCAGAATGCGCGCGTGGCAGCGAACGGTGACTCGCCGCGCTCTCCGGCGCGGAAGCACACCTCGCAGACCGTCAACGTGCGCTCGCCCAGTTGCACGCCCACGCCGCCGTTGCGCACGTCGGCCCAGAGCGTGACACCGGCGGAATCGGCATTCCAGAAGCAAAAGGCGTTCGGCCCTGTTGCCACGCCGTAGCCGTGGGCTCGCTTGCCGTCCCAGGCCATGAAATACCAGGGCATCGTCCGATTCGGGACTTCACCACGCCATTCGAGATCGCCGTACGAACGCTCCCAATGATCGCCGAGGAACAGCTTTGAGACAGACAAGTCGGCATGCCAGCGCAGTCGCAGCCGGATGACTTCCGCCTTGGGCGCGCGCAAGGTCACGGCGAGCCGACCGTTGCCAGGAGAAGTGCGGACTTCAATTCCCGGAGACTGCCAGACGCCAGAAGTCGTCTCGTGCAAATCCGCCTCTCCGCCCTCGAAGAAGACGGTGACCAAATCGGGCGGGCGCAGCGGGTCAGCACCAGTGTGCCGGGCGATCTTGGTGGGCGCGGCGTGGCCGCGGAACGCAGGTGTGGCGGAGGAGGCAAGCAGACTGGAACAGAAGGTTCGGCGATTCATGGTTTCTCAGGTTGTTGAAATCACGCGATCAATGGCGACGTCCGCGGCGGACAATCGGCTCGTTTCTCGCCTCGGCATATTGGCCGTTTACCCTGCGCCTCAGAATGGAGGGAATCGCGATAAACATGGACGATTTCGGCATGCCCTCCCGCCGTGACAGGGCCCGGTCAATGCCCGATGGCATTGGCCGTGGTTTCAAGGCTTGTTGTTCCACCGAAGCTCCGCCACGACGGGCCGGTGATCCGAGGCCTCGGATTCCGGCACCCAAGCCTTCATTGGCGTGAGGGAGGGGGTCCTGGAAATCCAGATGTAATCAATCCGCCGGTTCGGCTGCTCCGCCGGGATGGTAAATCCCTCGCCCTGGCCGACGCGGGCCCACGAATCGTCGAAGCTTTCGCTCAACCGGCGGCAGATGCGGCTGGAGGGCACGTCGTTGAAGTCGCCGCACAGGATCAGGGGACGCTGGCCGAGCTGCTTCACGAGCGTCTCGATCTCGCCGACGTTGGACCAGCGCGCCGCGTCCTCGCGGCGATGATCAATGTGCGTAGCGAGGAAAGCGAGTTCGCGACCGTGGCCTGCCAGTATTACCTGAAGCAAACCGCGCTGCTCGGTCTCGTTGACCTTCCGGTAAAACGTGTTGGTTGCCTCTCGGATCGGGAAGCGCGAAAGGATGGCGTTGCCGTATTCACCGCCTTGGAAGGAGTAGTTATTGCTGAAGACGCAGGCGAGGCCGGTGAGCGCGGCCAGCTCCGCGCCCAAGTCCCGTCGCGCCGTGCGTTCCGTCCCCTTGTCCACCTCCTGCAGCGCGACGATGTCGGCCCGCTCACGCTGGATGAGTTCGGCGATGCGCGCCAGGTCCACCTTGCCGTCAACGCCTTCGCCGTGATGAATGTTGTAGGTCATCACGCGGAAGGTCGCCTCGGGTTTCGCTGGTAGCGTTGCCTGGCAGCCGACAGACAGCCACGCGAGAAACAGCAACAACGCCGGCACGCGGGCTAGCAAGGCAACTGAAAGGAGTCGTGACATGGCGGCACAAGACTCGGCAAACGCCGCGTCGAGTCAACCGCAAAGCGCGCCGGTAAACAAAAAGCGGTGCGATCGGGCAACCCCTCAAAGCCAGTCGCCGAGTCGCCGCAACATCCCGTCCCGGTCGAGAGCCTGTTTTCGAATCCTGTTGGTAGTCCCGGCTTCAGCCGGTTTCGCACCCAAACCGCCTGAAGGCGGGACTACGAACCCAGCCCTCGGCGACTCCGCCAACTTCCTAAACAGCGGCTCAAACCTTCCCGCCGAAGCTCGCGTAGTCGTCCAGGTCGAGCAGATCGAACCACGTCGCGATGTCCGTTCGCTTGGGCGCAACCTTGCTGTGGACATCGTTGAAGAACGCGCGCGAGCCGGGATTATCCGGAGCCCGTTGTTCTTGGTGAGCGGACCAGGCGGCGATCTCCGACGCGGTCCGCGTGGGCTTCGCGTGCTGGGCGATCCATTCAAGAATCTCGCCGTCGCCCTTGCCGGTGGCGAGCTGCTGCTTGAGCGCCTCGGGATCAATACCGGCGAAGCCGAGGAACTGCTGGTCCAGCGGGCAGGCGAAGTTGTATTCGCCGTTCTTGCCGGCGAGGACAGCACGGCCCTTGTCGAGCATGCGCGGGAGGATTACGTAGCCGCCGAGCCGCACGCGCGGGCTGCGGGGCGCTTGTCTCGTCAGGTCTGGGGCGTTAATGGCCATATCGGTATTCGGTGTTTGGTTGCCGGTCTCCAGCGCGGTCCGTGCGCTGGGAAAACCGAGCGCAATCTACCGCAACCCCACCAGCTTTCAAATCCTGCGGTAGGATTGCGCTCGCGCGAGTCACTTCGTCGGGTCAACCACCCGGCCGAGGAACAGGATTGTGCCCGACCGGCGATCTTGAATCAGAAACAAGAACGGATGGTCCACCATCAAGGGCGTGGGCCCACTACTCCTTCTCAGAAAGGAATCCATGCTGGCCGCAGCGGCTACTGTCCCCTCCTCATTCACTTCCACGAATGCCTGATGCATCATATCACTGAGGAACAAGTCGTTTGCCTCACACATACCCGAGAAATCAGCAGCGACTTCGTCAAAGGCGGATCGCATTCCCATCACGGAAAGCCGCTTCGTCAAATCGAGTCGGGAACTCAACTTGAATCTGGGCAGAGAAAGTTCGAACTCGGTGCCGACCTCACGGTCCAGCGAGACCAGCCACTGAGCCAATGTCTCCAGGTTCAGTTGATTCTCGATGTCCCCCAAGCCGTCCACCGCTGCTGGGAGACAGATCACCATGGAGAAATCGTTCCCGGCGTACGGCAGCGAGAAGACTGTAGCTTCTCGTGACCGGTGACACCGCAGTTTCACCGTTTGGAACATCATCGGCACGGTGACGGTATGCCCCTTTGCCACCGTGAACGGGCCAGGCGAGGTCGCTTCGCGATTGAACCGCGTTACCCATGTGCCTTTGAAGTAGATCGCATTGCACAATGCCAGTCTCGTATCGTGAGTGAATTGACCTGGCTGAGCCAAATCGCAAATCAGACCTTGCGTCTTCCTTCCAACCCAGTCGTTGATCTGCCGGCATGCCACCGTGGATTGCCTCTCGAAGTCCACCAACTCAATCTCCGCGCCGAAATACCTCCGGTTCAGTTCGAGGAATGGCTGCGCGAACTGATAACGCCGCTGCGCCCAGAGCGAGTTCGCCACGGCGAGCGTCACCTGCTTGCCGTTGGCGATCTCCGCCATGCGTTTCCCCAGCGCTGCGAACGCGGTGGGTACTTCGTCCTGCGGCAGCGTGAGATGAAGCACCCGCGCCATCTCCTGCGCGGTTTGACCCCGTGCGCCAGCATAGGTCATGGCCAGCGCCGTCGAGATACTGTAGGGCGAGAAGAACAGATTGCCGGCGTTGGTCCGCTCCCGTTGGTAGAGGTCCAGCGCGAACGCAGTGTTTGCCGGCGCGACGCACTTGTTCGTGGATTGAGCTGCTGCCGGTGACAACACCGTTCCGACGGCGAATGCGGTCAGAAGGAGAGAAGAGATGACTCTCCGGCCAAGCTCGTGCCGGACCGGTAGGGCTTGAAGAAGTGACGCGATTTCCATGGCTCTTGGGTAATGTCGAACGATCTATCGTTCAAAACGCGTGAGCAGCAAGCCACAGCCACGTTTCCGGCACAAGCAGTTTCCTCCAGCAGTTCCTCCAGTCGGCGCATTTGGCTGCCTCAACTTGTTGAAGGCGGGACGGCTTCCTGCGTCAGCTTCAAGACCGTGGGTTTCGCACGGGCGAACGCGTCCCGCAGTTCCACGAGTTCGATCGGTTTCATCTGCGCGAAGGCTTCGAGCAGTTGCGCTTCCGAGATGTGGTCGTGGCGGATCAGGAATTCCGCGTCCGCCATATCCTGCGGGTCATTGCCCCGCATCATCTTGCTCAGGACCAAGTCAATCGTGGCCGGACGAAACAGCCGCAACCAACGCAAGACCGGACGATTCACTGGAACGATGTGGCTGATCCAATCGCGCCGGAGGAAGACTTCCGTTTCGCTGAACAAGTGAGTGATGTAGAGGCTGCGGGCGGCGAGTTCTGCATTGGCGCCTTCGACCGCGTCCCAAAAGTTGGAGTCCTGTTCCAGTGTTTGCGATTGCGCGAGGGAAATAATCGCGTCCACATCCTGAGTTCGGGCAGTCTCGGGTGGCGAATTGTCGAAACCGAGACACAGCGCGGAGCGTCCGTAGAGAACCAGCCTGACTTCGTGGTCGAGCCGCTGGTCCACGACGCTCAAGATCAGAGACGGATTATCCATGCGCCAGCGCGAGTTCCGCGCGCGGGCGAACCCACACGACGACGCGGCCCACGCCGGCTCGGGTGATGCCGGTCATGGAAACGAAGCGAGTGGGGTGCGGAAAGACCCCGCTTGGAGGTTCGGGAGATATCGCCACCTTGCCGAGCAACTGACTCCACAGTCCATTGTCTGGCTCGAATTGCCGCCCGGCCCGCGCGACGTAGCGCACCGCCATCTCGCAACCTTCCGCTTTGGCCAGGGTCACCAGTGTGCCCAAATCGTTGCCGTCCGCACCCAACATGGCGGCCCCGAGGCGGATGGTGTGTGGGGAGTAAGGCAGGTTCGGGGAAAGGAGGGCGATGGCGAGTTCCTCGTTGCTGAAGAGGGATTCTTCCACAACGGGTGATTCGGGCATGTCAGGTTGCCGGTAATGCCAGCATCCGCGCGCTACAGCCAGGGCCTCCAAAGCTGAGGCGTCCTTCAAGCCAAGCACCTCAGCTTTCCGCAGCAACCGGGAAGCGCGCGGCGTTGTGCCGAGCTTTTCTGCGAGCGTGGGCGTCTTTGTCACGGGCGCAATCTGCCCCAAACCGAACCGGCAGTAAACCCCGCATCAAGCTGGCTCAAAATGGGCATGGCGCGACTGGAAGCGCTCACTTCCCGTATTCGATTCCCTTCCGCGCCGCCTGGGCGCGGATGGTTTGCGCGACCTTCTCGTCGAACGAGTCTGTCTTGCTGGTGGTGGCGAGGCGCTGGCGTTCTTTGGCGAGGTATGCCTCGCGCTCTTTGCCAAGCTTGGCGATCTGCGCCTGCAAGTCAGCGCGTTCCTTCTGCTTCTTTTCGACGGCTGCTTTCAGTTCGGATTCGCTGAGTTTCTGCCAATCAGTCGGCAACTGGTCATTCTTCACCTCGGTCAGTTTGAGCTTGCCGTTGTTCAATGAATCCAGGAGTTCACCCTCGCCTTGCACGGCCACGCCGGCCTTGTTGTTGAAATACAAACGATCGGCTGCCACGGAGGCGGGCGCAGCTTCGGCGGCGAATTGCTTTGCGGCCACGGCTCGGCGCGCGGGTTCGGCGCCGTAGGCCACGAGCGTGCTGCCCAACTTGCGGTTCAACGCGGACAATTCGGCGTCCATGGGCGTGGCCATCGCCACCATGCCGCCGGATTGCGCGATCGCGGCATAGCTGCCCTCCGCTAGCTTGGCGATCTCCTGCCACACCGGCGTGGTCTGCGCCTGGCTACCACACTGCACGGTGTTGATGATCAGATCACGCTTGGCGGCTTGCTGGCAAACGTCGGGATATTTCACGTCGTCCGCGTAGTCCATGTGAGGCGGGCAATCGCCCACGAGGAAGATGATCTTCAGCACGTCACGGCTTGTGCTCCACGACATCTGGGTCACGGCCTCGTGCATGGCTTGGTTCACCGACTCCGGCATGTCGCCGCCGCCGCCCGCACGAAAGCCCTGGAGGTTCGCATAGACGGCGTCAATGTCGTTCGTCAGATCGAAACGTCGGGTGACATACTGGTCGCCGCGATCGCGGTAGGCCACGAGGCCGAAGCGCAACTCCGGCGTCGGCTTGGCGCTGACCATCTCGTTGGCGATGGACCAGATCTTTTGCTTCGCACCCTCGATCAGGCCGGACATCGAGCCGGTGGTATCGAGGACGAAGCAGACTTCGATGCGGGGTTTGGCCTTGGCGTCGGTCTTGGCGGCAGGCGCGTTCTTGTCGCTGGATTTCTCCACGGCCGTGGCGAGGCCACTGCAAGCGAGCATTGCGGTGAGGGTCAGAATAGAGAGCGTTTGCATGAGGAGACCTTCGGTTGTGTTATTCGTAGATTTCGTAAACCGTGCCATCGAGGACGAACTGGACGTTCTGGCCGAGTGCCAGCCAAGGCAACGCCCGTGAGTTCTTGGCGGCGAAGGTGAAGTATTCGGCCGAGTTGAACTGGATGCGCTGCCGCTTCGCGTTCTGGGGCTTTTGCACCTCGGCGTCAATCCACTGCTTGTCGTTCTGGAAGAAGTTCCGACCGGCGATGAACTGGTTTTGCGCCGAGGCCTGCGCCAGCCGAACCTTCGACTGCTCCACCGGCGAGGCGGTTACGGCGCCGCTGACACTCGAAAGACCCAAGCCCCGTTGCGCCTCGGCCAGGCTGTCCGCAGACACCGCGGCGGGTGCGTTCGCCGACCTCAATGACATGCCATAGCGAGCGCCAGCCACGGCCCGCTCCCCGTCCTTCGCACGGTTGAAATAGGCCCAATTGTCCGCCGCCTCACGCCGCGCGAGCGTGTCGGTGTTGAGCTGTGGCAACGTCTGCATCGCCAGTGGGACACGCCGCCGATCCTCGTCCTCCACAATTAAGTAAGCCGTGTAGGGCGTGACGATGCCATACTTGCGCGCCAGTTCGGTGACTTCGTCCTTCAGTTCCGAGTTCTCGCCGTGGAGGCGGATTTCGTCGAGCAGGTAGCCGACGCGGCGCGTCGCCCAGAGGCGTGGGATGAATTAGTGATCGTCGGCCTCGCGTGGGAAGCAGACTTAGTAAGTGAAATTGCGTTGCGCCCCGTTAACCGTGCCTTCGAGCACGACGGCGGAATCGCCGCGGCCAGAAAAGCGGCCCACGAGCACGAGTTGGTCGCCGCGGAACAGATCGGGCAGCGGTGACGGGTATAGCTTTGTCACGCGGACATCGCCGGTGAACTTGAGCGTGGGATTCGCCAATACTGGATCTTTGATCTTCGAAAAGAAGTTCGAGACCTTCACTTCCAGGTCTTCCTCCGGCAACACGTATTGGCTCACGGCTCGCGTCTCCTCGGTGATCTTGTCGAGCAGGTGCGTATTCACGTCCGTCCCGATGCCGAAGCAGAACACGCGCGTTCGACCTTCGTTCGCCTTCTTCACGCCGGCAACGATTTGCGCTTCGTCCGTCGTGCCGATCGTGGGCTTGCCGTCGGTCAGGAAGATGACAACGAACACGCGTTGCTGGCCGCCGACGCCCGGCGGCGTCAGCCCCAGCGCCTTTTTGAGCGCGTCGTCAATCGCTGTGCCGCCGATGGGTTTCAACCCTTCGATGAATTCGTTCGCCCGGGCGCGGTTCTGTTTCGTGGCCTCCACGAGCTTGTCGAACAGCGGTTCCACCTCCGTGGAGAAGCGCAGAATCTCGAAGCGGTCGCCATCGTTGAGGTTCTCGACGCAGAACTGGAGCGCTTTCTTCGCCTGCTCCAGTTTCTTGCCCGCCATCGAGCCCGAGGTGTCGAGCACCAACGCCACGTCCTTGGGCACAATCTTTTTGTCGCTCACGTCCACGCCCGGTGATGCGAGCAACAGGAAGTAGCCGTCCTCGCCGCGGGTGCGATGGG
>CAYJNU010000082.1:0-22412 GCA_964371005.1 uncultured Verrucomicrobiota bacterium
CGACAGGGACTCTCACCCTGCAAGAGACACCAAGCTTCGCTTGGCGCACACGATGTCCGTTTGGACCAATGCGCTGAGCTTTCTCTCGAAGATATAGTGATAATTGGTCGTCGCGATAAAGCCGAGACGAACCAAGCCCGGCGGCCCAACGTGGTACTCCAACAGATTATTCTTGGTAATTGGCAACTTTTCGCGCAGAGGCAATTGGGCTGCGACGCGGTTGGCTTCTTGAACCATAATGCGCAATGCCTCCTCCTGGTATGCTTTCGTCGTAAACTTCCAGTCGGGAAGATCGCGCAGCACGGATATCTCGGATTCGCTAAGGGAGTGCCTATTCGTCGCCTGTTGAGAATACGCGCTCGCAATTGGAAACATCAAGGCATACGCGGTCAGAAAAACCTGGAGCAAGTGGCTGTTCATGATACGGTTTCGAGCCTTGCCTGAACTTGCTTCATGGAACCGCACCTGGACGGGTAATGCGAGGGTAGCCATAAATCCGCTTATTCTCTGGCATTTCCAAGATGTTCCCTTCCTCACCTGGATTCGCCGGAATCAGCCGGAGAGCACCAAGCGGAAACTCAATGTTCACGGAACCAGCTACGTCTTCGTATCGCGAGGCGGGGCGGCCTTTTCTCATGCACGCTCTGTAACACTCCTCCAAAGTGAAGACCTTGCTCATCCAGAGTGCGTAGGAGAACGCAAGTGTCGTCCCCTTCTGCGAAGCTGACTGTGCATCTGGCACGCCCGCAGTCGTCACTTCTCGCCAACCCAAGAACGCCTGAGCACGTTCGAGGTCGTGCTTTATGGCTGTAAAGCCGATCTCCTTTCCCGGAATTCCAAACGCCGAGGAAGCTGGCAACAACGGTGACACAGAAACCGGCGCGGCAGCCGGCAGGCGTTTGGCTGATGGGAGACTTTTCATGCGTATACTCCCTTCGCTTACTTCGCCGTTCCCCACCTCCGGTGCATGAAGCGCTCGAGCGGGGCGAACAGGACCTTGTCCGCCAGCAATCCGATCATCACGATGACCAGCATGATGCCGATCACGGCGTCCATCGCGTGGAGCTCGCGTCCGTAGTGCAGCAAATGGCCGAGCCCGAAACCGGTCAGGATGCTGATGTAGATCTCTGCCGCCATGAGTGAGCGCCAGGCAAAGGCCCAACCCTGTTTCATACCGCTGACGATGAACGGCAGCGACGCTGGCAGGATGACCTTGAGCCAGGTGTGCAAGCCGCGTGAGCCCATGGTGCGCGCCGCCCGGGCGTAAATCGGCGGCACGTTGCGCACCCCATTGTCGGTGGCCAGCAAGATGGACCACAGCGACCCCATGACGACGATGAACAACATCGCCGTTTCGGTCTGGCCAAACCACAGCAAAGCCAGCGGCGCCCAGCACACGCTCGGCAAGGTCTGCAAACCCAGCGCCAGCAATCCCACGGTGTCTTGCAGGAACTTGAACCGCGCGTTGAGCAGCCCGAGCGGCAGACCCAGCACCAAACCCACTGAGTAACCCATCACCAACCGCTTGAGCGTGACGCCGGCCGCATCGAACAAGCTCCCATCCGCAATCGCGCCGGCGAAGTAGCGTGCCACGTCCAGAGGCGAGGGCACGAGTACGCGTGACCAGATTTCCGCGCGCACCAGCGCCTCCCACACCGCCAGGAGCGCCACGAAGAACAGCGTTGCGACAAGCCAGCGTCTCATTCGGCCTCCGTGATTTCCTCCGGCCTGAGATGCGGCTTGAGCGCGCGGGTGATCTCCGCGGCGTGCCGCGCGAGGTCCACACTGTTGATGTCACGCGGACGCGGCAGACGAACCTCGAATTGCTCGCGGATGCGGCCGGGGCTGGGTGATAGCAACACCACGCGGTCGCCGAGGCAGGCCGACTCGCGCACGTTGTGCGTCACGAACACCACGGTCTTGCGCCGCCGCGACCAGATCTCCTGCAGGTCGCGATAGAGCTGCTCGCGCGTCAATGCGTCCAGCGCACCGAACGGTTCGTCCATCAGCAGGACGCGCGGGTTCGGCGCCAGCGCGCGGGCCAGCGACACGCGTTGCCGCATGCCGCCACTGAGTTCGTGGATGTTCGCCCGGCTAAACTTCTCCAGCCCGACCAGCTTGAGGTAGAATTTCGCCACCTCTTCACGCTCGCGATTGTTCAGGCGCGGCTTGAGCTTGAGGCTGAACATGACGTTGCCAAACACGTCGAGCCACGGGTAAAGCGCGGATTCCTGGAACATCATCATCCGTTCGCTTCCCGGCCCCGTGACGGGCTTGCCATCCGCGAGCACCCGACCCGTGTCCGGCGTCTCCAAGCCGGCAATGATGTTCAGCAAGGTCGATTTGCCACAACCGCTGGGCCCGAGCAGGCAGACAAACTCGCCCTCCCGTACCGTGAGGCTGACGTTGTCGAGCGCGAGCACTGCGTGGCGCTTGGTGTGAAAGGTCTTGGAAACGCCCTCCACCGCGAGCTTGTGCGGGGCCACATCGGCGAGTTCCTGGGGCAGCGCCATCAGCGAACCTCCGGCTTGCCTTGCCCACGCAGGATTTCGTTCAGCAGCTCCAGTTCGTAGATGCGGCACAGGTCCGGTTTCTCCTTCAGAAACCCGATGCGATGCGCATCCGCCGCCGATTTCAAGAGAGACGCTTTCACCGGATCGGACGTCAGCTCGATGCGCTTCCACGCGCGGTCCAGCAAGGCGGCCGGCAAGGGTTTGCCAACTTCCGCCTGAAGCTCGGCATTGAAGACCCGCTTGGCTTCGTCCGGGTTGCGGGTGATCCATTCGGTCAACTCCACGTGTGCGGCGATCCACTTGCGCAACAATTCACGCCGATCCTTGAGCGCACGCACGCTGCTGACGAGATGCGTGGTGACGTAGCGACCCTGCGTCTCCGGCCAGAGCGCGCTTTCCTGGAGGTAAATCCTGCCCTTCGCCTCCAACTCCAGCCGGCTAACCCACGGCTCGACGGTCCACACTGCGTCCAAATCACCCTTGAGAAACAGCGCGAGTTGGTCGGGATTCGCGGTCGGCACAACCAGCGCATCGCCGCCGGTCATCGTCACGCGAAAGCCTTTCGCTTGGAGCCAGGCTCGGGCCGCCACATCCTGCGTGTTGCCGAACTGCGGCGTGCCGATTTTGCGACCCTTGAAATCCGCGTCCGCCTTGATCCGTCCGTCCGGTTGCACGACCAGGGCTGCGCCACCGCTGCACGCGCCGGCAATGATGCGGACTTCCGCGCCGCGCGAACGGATATGGGCGTTGATGGCCGGGTTCGGGCCGACGTAGGTGAGTTCGATTGAGCGGGCGAGAATGGCCTCCATGGCCGACGGTCCGGCGTTATAGACGAACCAGCGCACTTCCACGTCCGGCCCAAGCCGCGGTTCGAACCAACCCTTGCCGGCGCGGCTCAGTCCATGACCAATGACGGCTTGGGCATGAGTAATGTTCGGGAAATGGCCAACGCGCAAAACGATTCTCTCGGCTCCACGACCGTTCAAGCACGATCCGCAGAGTCCAACGGCCAGGAGTGCTGTCAGGTCTATTCGCATGCTGTGCCGTAGTCTCGCCGCGGCTTCACTTTAAGCTCTTCACTCATGACTGCAAGCCGTGAATGCCTCCCGGTCAGGGCGACGCGCTCGCACCGGCTGGCTCATCATCACCAACACTCCAGGCCCGAGCCCGAGCGTCTTCTGGCGGATGCGCCAGACGCCTTAGGCCGGGGACTCGGAAGCGAGGTCCCTGCCGGTTGCACGCGAATCCGATAGAACTGCGGTGCCGCCCCCGCGAAAGGTATTCGGACGTTGAAGGTCTGGTTTCCATGCTCGCGGATTTGCGCGTCCGGCCGCACGGCCCACTGTGCCGGATGCAAGCTCGGTGTGGCTTCGACCTGATACACCCGGCTCCCGAACGGCGAGAAGAACGTGAGCTCCATTTCACTGCCGCCCAGGCGGGCATCTTGGATTTTCGCGCCGGCGCCGGCAGTCAAGCCCAGGCGTTGCACCTTGCCGCTCCAGCCCGTGACATAGGCAATGTCGCCGTCCGCCACCACGCCATAGGGATGATGCAGCGTGGGGGTGTCCGGGTTTGCCCAGCCGTGCAGCATGAGCCTGTAATCCATGCCGCACTGTACGCCAGGATAATATGCGGTTGCCATGCAGCGATGTGCGCGGTTCGTGGGGTCGAGTTCGAAAGACAGTCGCCACAGGCCTTCAGGGGCTTTCACGACGTAGAGGGTGTGCTCATCGGCGAAGCTCACGTCGGCCATTTCATCGGTCCAGTTTGTGTACCACCATGGCGCGTAGGCGTCCACCGGCACGCGAATCCGGTTCCAGGCCGCAAAGTCGTTCGTCTGATTCAGCGCGTCCACCCAGGCAAGATGAAAGACGCCCACGCCCGCGCTCGTGGCCACCGCCACCACGCCGGAGGGGTGGACATCCAGGTTGTGGACGGGCTTCCACGCCAAGCAGTGCAGGGCGGCCTCGTGGGTAATGCTGATGGGCGCGTCCGGGTGGCCGCGGTCGGGCGCGCCTTCGGGACAGTTGAGCGTGAAGATGTTCAACGTCGGGTCGGCCACCAGGAGTCCCGGCGTGCTGCCGACAATTAGCTTTCGACTGTTGCCATCCGTGTAATGCTTGAGACACCGCGCGGTCAACCTCGTGCTGAAGATGTTGGTCGCAAAACCACTGGTTCGGCAGTCGCAATGGATCGTGATGCTGGGCTCGGATGGATTGACAACGTAAGCGCGGAAGCCATCTGAGCCCGTGGCCATGAACACCAGATCGCGCTCCGGCCAGACCGCGCTCACGCCCTCACTGCCCAGGCCGGGCGGATTGAACGCCTCCGATTGCGCCAGCAGCATGACGTTACTGGCGGTCTCGCGGTAGAGCAGCCCAATGATCTCCTCGCCCCAAGCCATCGCCTTCTCGTGACCGAGCGCCGCGATGAGCAGCCCGGCGTCGGGGTCGCGCCGCGTGCAGACTGCGCTAACAGGATGCGGCTGAGGCTCGGCTTGCGTCCAATCGAAGTCCACGTGACGCCACTGGGACTCCTCGGCGAGGTCGTGGCAATCGGCGCTCCACGGACCCGCCCCGCGTCCCGCCACAAACACACGCCCCTCGGCCAGATGTAAGCTCTCCGTCATGGACGCACTCACCACCCACTGGTAATCGGACCGGTGCGAAAGACCGAGTTTGGGCGTCGTTTGGTAATTGAGCGTGATGAAGCCGCCCCATTCGTCAGCCACGATCATCTTCCCGGCATTCGTGCCCGAAGGCTGGGCGAAGCCCGTAACGTCAAAGGCCCAGTCGAGTGAATTCTGCGAAGCCGCAGGGGTCGTGGTACCGCCGAAGGTCGTGAACAGGTAGATGTCGGGCCGATTACCGTACCACGAGCTGCCCAGCACGACCTGCTGGTCCACGATCTTCACGCGCGCCACGCGGCCGAACGCGAAGCCGCCGCTGATGACACGGCTCAGGCTGAGGTGGTTCGTGCCGACGTTCAGCGTGTAGGCCCGAAAGATCTGGTTGCCTCCGCCAGTGGTGAGGACTCCAGTCCACAACACGTTCTCCAGCACATCCATGTCGCCAGCCAGCACGGCGCCGGTTTCCTCGCGATGCTGCAACGCCGGGCTGGCGAGATTCGTGGTGGTGAGCTCGAGGATGTATTTGTTCGAGCCCGTCAACGAACCCCAGCCCGAGACGTAGGCCTTGCGCTGCAACGGATCGAGGGCGACGCCGAATTGCCGCTCCTCCGCGCTCGCCGAGCGGGCGAACGTGCCACGCCGCGTGAGTACGCCGCCGGCAAATTGGTAGAAGACGACGCGCAGGCTGCCGGTACCCCAGCGCGGCACGTGCTCGCACAACGCGAGCAACAGGCCATCGAGTTCGCTCGTGGGGTCTGGTCGCACATCCACGCCCAGGTAAGAACCGCCTGCAACCGCCGCCGCTACCACCGGCACGCCCGCCTGCAGGTCGGCACACCGATAGACCAACAGCCCGTGGTCGCCCGCGCAAAACAAATATCCGCCCTGCATGCGAAGGTCGCCCACCCGCTGGTTCAGGTAGATACGGCTGCGAAGAACATGCGGCTGCGTGTCGCGAAGCTCGTAAGTGCTAACCGTCTCGAAACCGGAAATGCCGTAGAGATATGACCCATCGGTCTCGACCAGGAACGCAGCGCCCAGTAAGCCGGTTTCCTCCAGCGTCAGGCCGTATGGTGCGATTTGCCCGGCTGGCAGAGGGCGCTCGACGGTGAATGACACCGCTTCTGAGCGCTCGCCGCTCACCGTGCGGATATGCACGAAACCCGAGGCGCCATCATCGGGCACAACGAATGAGACGTTGGTTTCCGACCACGACGTCGGCGTCACACGCAATCCAGTCAGGACGACTGCGCCCGGCGTTGCCCCAAAGCCGCGCCCAATGAAGGTGACGGCGGTGCCGGGCTGGGCCGAGGAACTGGAGACCCCGTCAATCTGTGGCTCATCCCCGCAGACTCGACCCGCGAGCAGCAGCACAGCGGAAAAAGTCCCCAAGCCGAGGAAGATCGCGTGACGCTGACCCGGACTGAGCATGGCCCAGTGTGCGCCCTACCGGAGACCTTTTTCAAGACCCGCGTGAGGTGGGCGGCGATTCCTGTGCCTGGCAAACGGCAGTTCGGGCCGCTACGGCGGCCCGGCCTGCCCCTGCCGGTGTCAGTCCCCCGCTCCCTCCCGGACGGTTGGCGGGCCGGGATCGGTTTGCCAAACTGGCGTCCATGAAGAATCCCAACTGCCTCATCGTTTCCCGGCGCCTTTTGTCCGGCACATCCTCGAACAAGTTCGCACCGGCCACCTTTCGGCGGGCGCGGGCGCTCAAGAGCCCAAAGTTCATCTGAGCCACCACTACCGCCTGCGCACCGATTACTTGCGGGCTTATGCCCAAGGCCAGGCCGACCTTTGGACGCCGACCGTCGCCGGCGGCGATCATCACGCGGACTGGACCGCCGAAGTCACGGACCGGATCACCAGACTCCCCTCCTCCCAGTTTCGTTCGCACCCGCTTTTCCAACTTTGTCTGCTACACGACAAAACCCGAGAAAATCGTTGACCTTTGGGGAGCTTCACGTCAAAGTGAGGCCAGTCAGTAGTCCAAGCAACAACGCAAATACAATGAAAGCACTCGTGTTGGCAGTAACCTTAGTACTCACCTCCACCGTTGCAACGGTGTTCGCCCAAACCACCATCTTCTCCGACAATTTTGACAGCTACGTGGATCAGGCCGCCTTCAATGCGGTGTGGAATGTCGGACTCAGCGGCGGCGGCGCGACGCTGTCGACGGACCAGGCATTCAGCCCGTCTCAGTCCATCTTACAGCCGGGCATTGCAACCGCGTACTCCAGTGGCCATGACATCACACCTGTCTCCGGCTCGGACGCGCAGCCGCTCGTGTGGTCGTTCCAGTTCTATGACTCGACCCAGGCTGCCAACCTTCGCCAGTTCGCAAGCATTCGGGACGCTACGCCCGCGCTGGCGCAGCTTGTGGCGATCGGCGCCTACAACGACTCGACGACGACGAAGGACCCCTATACCGGTCTATCGGTGACTGCGGCTGACCTCAACACCTACTACGCCTGCCGTGTCGCGTTCGCACCGGGGCCGAACTGGTTCATCCTGAACGGGCCGGGGACACCAACACGCAGCACAGGTTGGCATGAGTTGAGTGCCGTGTTCAAAGACACCACCGTCGAGTTCTTCGTGGATGGCGTGAACGCGCTAAGCGGACTAACCATCTCGTATGCCAGCGCGGTCGGAGCGCTCACGTTCGACCGCGTGAATGTCGGGTCGGGTCTCAGTTCCGCAAACGGTGCCGGCTATTATGACAACGTAAAGGTCGAGATAGTCCCCGAGCCGACGACCACCGCTCTGTTGGGTCTGGGGGGACTGGCGTTCTTGGCCATTCGTCGGCGCAAGTAAATCGCGATCGGAATTGATCTCGGACGAGCCGCTGCGGAGCCCGCAGCGGCTTTGTTGCTTTCACCAATGGTGGCGCTGACTTTTCCGCCGCTGACAGCAAAGGTGGTCTATCGATCACTGCGAGGTTCAGGCGAATGAGACAACACTGACGGCTCCGCTCAGACAAGCCGGAAGTCGGGAGCGATCAACTTGGAGGCAGTAATCTACATCGCCGCTCAGTTCAGCGGAGGCAAGCAGTCGGCGCGCGTTTTGAGACTGCTTTGCGGCATTGAGCAAGTCGTGTTCACGAGCAAGGTAGATCTCCAAAGCGATCTTCGCAGAATCCAGGAACTCGGCAGGATGGGCCAGCTTCAGCACGCGTTCGCAAAAAGCTCCTGCAGCCAGCGCATCCTCCAAGGCCGCGGCTTCGCCCGTTCCTGCGCAAACGAGCAGTAAAGCCTCGGGTCCGTGTGCTAGCGCTGCCTGCACCACGGCACTCAAATTGAGAAAGCCTCCAACGAACACCTGGCAAGCGCCGGCACAGGCGCGCAACGCCCGCGTCCCGTTGGTCGTCGTTGAGACAATGGTCCGTCCCCGCACTCGCTCGGGTGTGAATTCCCGCGGCGAGTTGCCGAGATCGAAATCCACGCCGCCCGTCATCTCGGCGGTGATCCGCAATCCGTTACGCTCGCCAGCCAGGAGGACTTCAGGCCGCTGTCGCCGAATTTCAAGAGCCTCGGCGATTTCTTCCACCGGAATAATCGCTTCCGCACCGTTAGCCAGCGCCGTCACGAAGGTGCTGGTGGCGCGGAAAATGTCGAAGACGACACACGTGGTTCGGGAGAGGTCGCGGTCGCGCAACGCCCGGAATTCGGCCGGGCTGAACAGGACTTCAATGCGGCAAGACATGGCAAACGATAGCGGGCCGCCACTTCAGCCGGAATGCTTTTGTTCGCCGCGCGTGCGGATGTAGTGGAAGAGGTATTGTTGTGCGTAGCCGGCGTGCGGCCCGAAATGGTGCGCAGCAAATTCGCTCAACGGTTGAGGCGAGACTCTCTGGTTGGGAAAGTAGAGCTCGCAGAGTGCGCGTCGCACCCAGACGTCCACCGGGAAAGCTCGCGGGAAGCCGCATCCGAAGAGCAGGACGCAGTCGGCGATCTTCGGGCCGACGCCGTCCAGCCGCATCAAGTGCTCGCGGGCTTTCTCGATCGGCAACGCCGACAGCTTCCCCAGATCCAGGTGCCCCTCAGCCACCGCCCGGGCCGCGCCAAGGAGGTTTGGCGCTCGGAAGCCCATCCTGCAGGCACGCAAGTCGGACTCCTTCAGGGATGCGATCCGTTCCGGGGTGGGAAAGCTGAACGCAGCCCCCTCGCCGGCAGGCGTGGGTAAGCGCCTTCCGTAGAGCCGGCAGAGCTGTTCGACGATTCCCCGGATCTGCACGATCTGCTTCGTAGCCGAGAGCAGGAACGAGGCAAGACACTCCCATGGGTTCTGGCGCAGCAACCGCAGACCGCGACAGGCCGCGACGGCGGCGCGCATGGGTGCGTCGGCAGGGAACGTCTGGAGCACGTGCTCCAACGGTAAACCGAGCTGCAAATAGTCTTCCAGCCATCGCCAGGAGACTTGGGGCGCGGCGGTCTCAGCGCGGAGGACGCTACCGCCCGAGGAGAGATGCACCCATTGTCCTGCGACCACGCCCTGCCACCCGAATTCGTCGCGCGTCCAGCGAAAGGCTTGGCCACAATCCAACGTCTTGGCGAGGTCATAGTCGGCCACCGTCCAACTGGTGCAAAGTTCCTCCGAACCGTAGGGGTGATGGGGACGGGCCACCGCGGAGCTTAAGGGTCAATAGACCACCAGCGACTTGATGGGACAGTCCGCGAGTTTGGCGCGTCCGGCCAGAAAGCTCAGTTCGATCAGGAAGGCGATTTCAAGAATCTTGCCTCCGAGCTTTCGCACCAATTGAGCGGAGGCCGCTGCCGTGCCGCCCGTAGCCAACAGATCGTCCAATAGCAACACGCGCGCGCCGGGTTTGATGGCGTCCACGTGAATGGCGATGGTGTTCGTGCCGTATTCGAGAGCGTAGGCCTGTTCGTGGGTGCGATAGGGCAGCTTGCCCTGCTTGCGGACCGGCACGAAGCCGGCGTTGAGTCTAAGCGCCGCGCCGGCGGCAAAAATGAACCCGCGCGCGTCAATGCCCACTACCGTGTCCACGTCGCCGGGTTTGAAGCCGGCGGTGAGCAGGTCAATGCATCCGGCAAACAACCGCGCGTCTGCAAGTACCGGCGTGATGTCTTTGAACTGGATTCCCGGCTTGGGAAAATCCGGCACGTTGCGGATGGCGCGTTCGATCTCCTGGGGCAAAACGGGCGGGTGGCTCATGAGGGCGAATCAATCCTTGGCGGTCTCGAGTTTCTGAATCATCTTGCGCAGCTTGCGCAGGGCGATGTTCTGGATCTGACGCACCCGCTCGCGCGTGACCCCGAATTTCTCACCAACCTCTTCCAGCGTCTTTTCCGAGCCGCCGTCGAGACCAAAGCGATAGTTCAGAATCGTGGCTTCGCGATCATCGAGCTTCTTCACCATGTCCTGAAGCATCGAGGTGACGGTCTTCTCCTCAAGCTGCTCATAGGGCGTGTAGGCTGCCTCGTCGGGCACAATCTCCGAGAAATTGTTCGAATCGTCGTCGCCGATTGGCGCATCGAGCGAGGCGGGGCGGACGGAGGCCATCCGCATCTGCGAGACGCGCCCGGGGGTGGTGTGGAGTTCTTCGGCGAGTTCCTCGTCGGTCGGTTCCCGGCCGAATTCCTCCTGCAACTTCATCGCGATGCGGCGCATGCGCGAGATTTTGTCCACCAAATGCACGGGCAGGCGGATGGTCTTGGATTGGTTGGCCAGCGCACGTTTGATGGACTGCTTGATCCACCACGAGCCGTAAGTGGAAAGCTTGCCTCCCTTCTTGGGATCAAAGCGTTCCACCGCCTTCATCAAGCCGATGTTGCCCTCGCTGATCAAATCCAGTAGCGGCAGTCCGATACCCTCGTAATCGCGCGCGATCTTCACCACCAGGCGCAGGTTCGCCTTGATCATGTGCTCGCGGGCTCTCCTGTCGCCCTTCTTGATGCGGGCCGCCAGCTCGATCTCTTCCTGCGGGGTCAACAACTTGACTTGCCCGATTTCGCGCAAATAGAGCTTGATGGCGGTATCGCCGTCGTAGCTCGAACGCTCGCGATCGACCACTGGGCTTGGCTCCGGTCGAACCGGCGGCGTTATTGCCGCGATGTCGGGAATAGGTGATGTCGCCGCCGCGGGTGCGGATGCCGCTTTGGTTTCGCGCGAACGAAGCTGGTTCCCCTTCCGCGTTCCAACAGAAACGCGGGCAGGCTTCGATTTGACTGTCATGCGGGGTCTGGGTTTCGCAGACATATGCTGTGCGCAGGATTCAAGTTCGACCGGCGAGGCGCAAGCAAATTAGCCAGATTGGCTTTGCGAAACGGAGCGACGCGAGCTTCGACC
Organism: uncultured Verrucomicrobiota bacterium; assembly: GCA_964371005.1. Taxonomy (GTDB): domain Bacteria; phylum Verrucomicrobiota; class Verrucomicrobiia; order Limisphaerales; family MWDV01; genus MWDV01. Next base: position 11,449 of record CAYJNU010000082.1, read on the forward strand.
CGCGTGCGGACTCGCCCTGCATTGACGCCGGGACGAACCTGCCCGCTTTCATCACCACCGACCTTCAGGGACCCAGCCAGTAAATCCCGGCGCCCCCTTCGCCACGGAACGGACCCGGTTTCCCTTGAGCCAATCCAGCAAGGCGTGAATCTGGCCGAATCACCCGGGCGGGAAACTCATGCACTCGACGAACACTTCGTGAAACTCGGCGTCCTCGTTGAGCGAGACGTGGCGCACCTTGCGGAGGATGTCGCTGTATTCACCACCGCCGCTGGCCAGGCCGAACAACGCCAATTTCGCGCCCAGCAACGCCGTGTTCCCGGCGGGTTGAATCTTCTCCACCGGCGCTTCGAGCAGGCCGATGCGCCGTGCGCTTTCGATGTTGATGTAATTCCCGAACGCGCCGGCCAGGTAAATGCGCGTGAGGTCATCGGGCTCTGCACCCCATTGCCGCAGCAGGATCGTCAGCCCCGCAGCGATGGCACCTTTGGCAAGCTGCAGTTCGCGGATGTCGGTCTGGATGAGCTGAACCGGCGGACGGAGCTTCAAGACTTCGCGCTCCACGAAACGCCCCGTCGGCCTGACCCAGCCCAGGTCGAGCGCGCACGCCACGGCGTCCACCAAACCGCTGCCGCAAATGCCGCGCGGCTGAACCTTGCCGATCACCTGACAACGCAAGGCGCCTTTCTCAACGCGCACCTCTGAAATGGCACCCGTCGCGGCGCGCATCCCGACAGAAATCCGTGCCCCTTCGAAGGCCGGCCCGGCGGCGGTGGAGGTGCAGAGAATGCGCTCGCGATTGCCCAGCACGATCTCGCCGTTCGTGCCCAAGTCCACGAGCGCGGTCAACTCATCCTTCTCGTGCAACCGGGTGGCGAGCAAGCCGGCCAGCAGGTCGCTGCCGACGAAGCTGCCGAGGCACGGCAGAAACCGCACGGGCGTCGCGGCAGGCAGCGGCCAAGCCAGGACGCCCGCCCGCAAAAGTTGCAGGCCGGGCGTGGGTGTCTCGAAGGGCACGTGGGACAGGGGTTCAACACTCACCCCGCAGAACAAGTGGTGCATCACCGTGTTGCCCACCAGGACCACGTTGCGAAGCCGATGCGCATCCGCGCGGGCTGCCTTGAGCAACTCGCCGATCAACTGGCCAAGCTGCTCGCGAATCGTCTTCGCCAGTTGCGCCTCGCCGCCGCCCGCCACCGCGAAGTCAATGCGGCTCATGATGTCCGCGCCGAATTGCGCTTGGGCGTTCAACGCCGTCTGCACCGCAAGCACGTGACCCGTCTGGAGATCCAGCAACTGCGCCACAAGGGTCGTGGTGCCAATGTCCACGGCGATGCCCAAGCCCTCTTGCGGTTGGAACTCGAACACGGAATCGTCGGTGAGGATTGCGGCTTCCCACTGGGCAAGGTCCAGTCGCAGGTCACCTTGGGCCTGACCGCGGCAGGCCAGTCGCCAGCCGTCCGCGAGTTCGGCGGGCGAGAGTTTCGCGCGTTCCTCGGCGGTGATGGGCAAGTCGCCGGAGAGCAACCGCACTTTGCAGCCTTTGCATCGCCCTTGTCCGCCACAGGGAAACTCGACGCCGTGCGCAAACAGGAAATCCTGTAACGGCGCGCCGCGTTTGACTTCAAAAGTCCGGCCCAGCGGCAGCAATTCGATCCTGACCTTGTCGCTCATTGGCCAGAGTGGACCGATGGAGTCACCGCCGCCGTCGCGGCGGGTTGATACCAAAGCGACTCCCAGTATTCTCGCTCGGTCGCATACACGTCAACCGGTGCAGTGGCGTCGAACTCCGCCGGCAGGATGTCGTATCGCTTCATCTCGCGCACCCAGTCCACGCGCGGACGGAACTCCGGCATGTCGAACCGTGGGTTTTGTTTCTCAAAGTAGTCTTTTCCGGCCCGCACCATGCCAAGGAGTTTCTGGTATCCGGGATCGCTGGTGTCGCCAAAGACCGGAGCAGGCTCGCGAGTCTGCGGGTCCCGGCAGGATCCCCAGCCTCCGGCGGACTTGGCCAATGGCGCCAGGAGCATCAGCGATTGCTCCGGACGCGAGAGGTTGAAGACGATGTGGCGGCTCGTGAGCAGGCGCGGATCGTCCAGGCTTGGCTGCCAGAAGGAAACCCCACGCTCGTCCGCCAGGCTGAGCGGCAAAAGCCGCGACGGTTGGTCGTGGCAGCGCGCGCAGCGGCTCTGAATCACCGCCGCCCCGGCTTTCGTGGCGGGCCACTCGTTGTCCAGATTGATCTGCTGGTTCTCGTCGTAGTTTCCGATCATGCCGCTGCCCAGCGCGGCATAGGTGCCCGGATAAGCGGCCCCACTCTCAATCCAGAGCCTGAGCATTGCTGTTTCCTCGGGAGTGGCTTTCACCTCATGGTGGGAGCCATCGAGCCGCCGGAGAATGCGGCTGGCCGAGGAGCCGAGCGTGCGCGGCGCGTAACTACTCACCGGTTGGTTGCGTCCGTCGGAAAAGAGCCGCGCAATCGTCAGCATGTAGTAACCGTGGCTGAAAATCGGGCCGTGGTCGCCGGTGAGAATCAGCCGTCCGGCGCGTGGCCCGCCGCGCGCGGTCTTCTCGTAGCCGTGACAATCCACACACAACCGGTCGAGGATCGGTTGAATATCGCGCGGGAAATCGAAAACGTCCGGCATGCCGGCCACCGGCGCGATCTTGTTTACCGGGCGGCGAAGCGCTGCCAACTCGGTCGGGCCATCACGTGGCGTTTGGGTGCGCTGTTCGTGGCAACCGACGCAACTGGTCGTTTCACCCGGTTGCACCGTGGTGAAACTCTGCATGCGTTTGACCGACAAATCGTCCTTGTCCAGCGCCACGAAGAAGACGCTTCGGAGCGCCGGAAGCTCGAAGTAGGCGGAGCCGTCCGGCTCGACCGGGACGGTGCCTAGGATGCGCTCCAGGGTAAACGTGCCGCCGTAACTGATCGGCTCCATGCCGCCGGTGTAATGGATGGGCATGGGCAGGGTCTCCAGCACGAGCAACTTCTTGATCTCACCTCGCTGCACGCCGGCCATGTTCCGTCCGTCATAGACGTTCGCCAGAACCATCTGGCCCACGGGTTGGCTGGGACGGGCGCGGGACTCGATGATGGTTTCGCGGGGGCGCGACATCAGCGGACGCGGCTCGTGACACTCCAGACCCGCCTTCCGATCTGCTTCCGGCAGGCGAAAGATCACCTGTTCCGCGCCGTTGCCACCCAACCGCACGAGGGTCGTTCCTTTCGCCGCCAGAAAACAGTCTTCCGAAAACGCCCACGGATCGCGGCAGTCGGGTTTCTTGCTAATGGCTTTGGCGAAGTCCGATTCATCCGGTCCGGCGCTCGGATCCACCACCGTCACCACCCCCGCGTGTTCCTTCAGGCCATGTCCCGGTGAAAACGAGGCCACCACCTTGTGTGAGCCGGGGATGGGCTTTGCGTCAATCATCGTCGTGCCCCCGTGCAAATTGCCGAACCAAGTCATCTGGCCCGTGCCGTCGGGGTTCGCCGTCCAGAGGTGGTGGTAATGTACCTGGCTGCGGTCCACGTATTCCCAGCGCGTGTAGAGAATGCGCCCGTCGGGGAGCGGCCAGGGCGTGTTGTCCTGTTCGTTGTTGCTGGAGATCGCGCGGATGTTCTTGCCGTCGGCGTCGCACACGTGCAACACCGCGACCTGCGTCAACCAGCAGTTGACCCACCGCTTGCAACGCGACGATACAAAGGCGATTCCTCCGTCGGGCAGATAGCTTGGCTCGAAATCGTCGAACGCGCCGTCGGTGAGTTGCCTCAACCCGCTGCCATCGGAGTTGATCTCATAGAGATGATACGCGTCCTCGCCGCCCTTGCGGTATGAGAACAAGATTCGACGGCCGTCATAATGCACTTGCGGATCGCGAATACCTCCCGCGGGGTCGGCCAGCATCGCCGTCAACTGCCGGGTGCGCAGGTTGAAGCGATACAACTTCGTGCCCTCGCGGTAAGCTTTGCGATTGGGATCGGCGGCGTAGTAGCTGAAGTTCGCGTACCAATGGCCGTCGGTCGGGTTGAGCTTGCGCGCGGCAAACACGATCTCCTCTACTCCGGCCATCGGATCTGCCGGGGACTTGGCCAGCAGTGTCGAATCGACCGGCAGCGGCGTGCGTTGGGGCGGGATGGTGTTGGCTGGGGCGCCGACGGCGACCATCACGGCGATCAGCAATGCCCAGCCGATGGAAGCGCGCCCGGCAACTCGATTCGGTTTCACGGAATCCGCATTCACGACGACGTGAAGCTAACCGGAGCAAGTGCCGTGCGCCAGCTTGCAGTGGCTGGCAGTCGCGCGGAGATCCCACGCGGTCGGAGACCGGAAACTCCACCGGCTGGCCAATGTCTCCCGGTCGCGAATCCTGCAAGCCCGCGTCTCCAAATCGTCATTGATGGTGTCTCGATCGTCACCCGGTCTCAACCTCCAACCTGAGCGCAAGGCAGGTGGGCGCAGGCCGCGCCTGCTCGCCCCCGTGTTCGCCGGAGAGATGCCCAGCTTGATGCCAGGCCGGGTCTGGTTGCCCTTCTCGGCGGCAATCTTCATCAACTGGCCCGTGCCCGTCTGATCAATCGAGGCGAGAGCGTGGCAGAGGGCGGCCGTCCGCACGGATTTCTTCTTGATGATCTTGGCTTCGGTGTAGGCCGGGAGCCACGAGCCGGAGTCATCGTGACCCAGCCAGCCCAGTGTCACCGCTAGCGCGATCGCCGAGAGGGATGAAGCAAAGCCCCCTGAAATCGCTTGCTCTGACACCTCAGGCCGCGAATCATGCGGCCATGCAACAGGTAAAAAGGGCTCGCTCAGTCGGCAAGGTCGCCTCATCCAACTCACTTCTCGCGCTTGTCCAAGATGTGTGGCTTTCGAGGCTTGTCCTCGTCTGTGCGATCACGCTGCAGGCATCACTGCCTGCCGCTGAGGGCCAGACGACGATTCTCTCGAGCGTTCCCGCAAACGGCGCCACCGGTGTGTCCGGGGAGTCGCCTGTTGTCTTCACGTTCAGCACGAACATGAACACGACGGCAACATTCGCCTATTTCTTCGCCGGGACGTCGCTGGTGTTCGTGTCGCCTTCCTGGAGCGCCGATGGCACGCACATGACCAATACGCCGCCCACTTCGTTTCCGGGCGGCACCACCATCAACTGGATGGTGATGGGGCAATCTGCGGCGGGCGCCATGTTGGGAGGCACGACAACCGGAAGTTTCACCACCGGCAGCGGTGGCCCGACCATCGTCTCGGTCACTCCCACAAATGGAAGTTCCAACGTTTCTCTGTCGGCGCCGGTTGTTTTCACGTTCAGCACGAACATGGACCAGTCGGCAACCCGGGTGGTGCTGTACAACACATTTGGGTCACCAGTACCCATGACGGCGGCGTGGAATTCCGAGGGCACCAGGCTGACCAACACGCCCAGCCCGGCACTTTCGGCCAGCACCTATTTCACCTGGCTGGGGACAGGACAGGATGCGTTCGGGCGTGCCCTCACGGGCGGGCTCAACGGCAGTTTCATGACCGGCACTGGTGGCACTTCAATCCCGACCCTGGTCTCCACTACTCCGACGAATGGCGCCACCGGCGTACTGACCAACGCCCCCGTGTACTTTGCCTTCAGCGTAGCAATGAACGCGAACCTGACCTCGGCACAGTTCCATGAGTCCACCGCCCCTGGGCAGGCTCTTCCGGTGACTCTCTCCTGGGCTGCCAACGGGACAGTTTTGAGCTGCACGCCCAACCCGGCGTTTCCGGCGGGCAAGGCAATCATGTGGAGCGTTCAAGGTCAGGCAGTCACAGGCGACGCCTTCGCGGGCGCCACGGGTTCTTTCACCACGGTGGTCTCCCCCGGCCCTCTCGTCCTCTCCGCCCTTCTGTCGCGCGGGGAACTGTTCGAGCAAGTGGACACAAATCTACTTCAAACCTCTGGGCAGGAATTCCGCGCGTTGGCAGGCAAGGCCGAGGCGCGAACGCTCGCCTTCGTGAAGCCGTCTCTGGTCACCAATGTGCTGAGCAGCTCGGGCACGGTTCAGGCGACGGAGTTCACCGACAGCGACAATGATCCCCTCGCCTTTGCCACGAACTACCCGATCGGAGATTACCAGTTCCTCATCCACAATGCCGTCGGCAGCGATGCGAACGCAGTCATCGCCCTGAGCGACGGGCTCCTCCCGTCGCCAGCACGCCTGCTTAACTGGCGGACTCCCCCACACGCTGTGCTGGGGCAACCGCTCACTCTGCAATGGAGTCTGGAGGCCGGAGGCGCGGCGGTGAACTACGTTCGTTTGCGGATTAAGCAGAATGGGAGAGCCGTCTTCGCCTCGCCGCTGCCGGATTCAGCCGGCGCGCTGAACGCCACCTCAAACAATGTCGTGGTGCCTGCCGACCTCTTCACCAATGCAGGAGTGGCGGAAGTCAGCATCAGCGCCTTCAGCTACACCGGACTGGAGACCAACTCGATCCCGGGGCTAACGCTCCACGCCGCCCGACATCGCACCACCACGTTCGCGCTCCGCGTGGTGGACGGCGCCACCCCGCCGCCCACACTGGTGACGACAAACATCACCGCCCTGCCCATGGAGGAACCGCTGCTGATACCACTGCGTTCCACCAACGGTGTGCGGCCGATCCGCTACCGTGTCTTGAGTGGAGCGCTTCCGCCGGGAGCGACCTTGGAGCCGACGGGCATCCTAACCGGTGTCGCCACAGCCGAAGGCCTCTATGAATCAACCGTGGAACTGACTGATCTGTTGGGGCGTTCGGTTACTCAAGCGCTGCGGCTGGGGACTGTGCCGCTGCCAGCGGGGAGCATCCGGCCGAAGTTGGAAAACGCGGCGATGGCCAGCCAGGACTTCGTCGTGGACCTGGTGGATCCCACGCCGCTCAACACCGTGCTCGAGCATTCACCGGACCTGGCGCAGTGGACGGCGTTTTACACCAACGTGGCCGCAGTGAAGCGGGCGACAGTACGGTTGCCGGTGAGCGGCAACGCCAGGTTTGTGCGCGCGCGAACCACCGCGAACTACCCTCCGCAGCCGGGCGTGAACCCTCTAACGGTATTCCCGGTGACGAACACGAACATCACGGCCTCAGCCAGCTTCAACGAATGGGGCGGCACACTCCGATTGACCAATGGGAGCGGTTCTGTTTTTACTCTGAGCATTCCCCCAGGTGCGTTAAGCCGCACCGAAACCATCACGATGACAGAGATCACCCAGGTTGGCGGACTGCCGCTGCGCGGAGGACTGATTGCCGCCGTGGATTTACAGCCGGAGGGATTGCGGTTTGACGACCTGGTGCGACTGGACATCACTCCGTCCTCGTCGGTTCAACTCCGGACGCTGGTGGGCTTCAACGCGCAAGCCGCGGGCACGCGCTTCGGCCTGCAACCCTCATTCCTGACGAACAACACGATCTCGCTGTATCTGCGGCATTTCAGCATGGCCGGGGCGGGGAATGGAGAAACGGGCGACACGAGCGCCCAGACCCAACGGCCTCCCGGTGAGGGAGCCGGTCGAAGCGACCAGGAAGTTGCAGATGAGATGGCTCGCTGCCAAATGGACCCGAGTTGCGACATCAACTCGCAGGAGGAACAGGCCAAGCTTCGCGACATCTTTGTCCGGCAGGCTGACCAAGTCGTCATCCCGAAACTCAGGGAGGCGATGGGCAGCGATTCAGCAGTTGAACAAGCGATTCTGGGATGGCTGGACTGGGTGCGGCAACTCTCGTTGAGCGTTTACAATGGCGACGCTTTCAACGCACAAGGGAATGGCGCGCTGGAAAGCCGTCTCCGCCTGACTCAAACGCTGGCCGGGCAAGTTCTCAAGGAGGCGATCCGCTTCAATTGCCAGCTCTGTATGAGTTCCGATGTCAGGCGAATCGCGCGGGTGATCACGTTCTCGCGCTGGGCGGCTCTACTGGGTTTCGACCCGGGAAACGAGCCGTTCAGTTGCATGCAGAAATGCCTGAAATTTAAGCTCGAAATCGATTCGCAAATTGACTCGGTGGACGAGAACAAGAAAAAGGTGAAGACCACGACCAGGGCCGAGGTTGAGGTGCAGCCACTGAACCTCGACGGCAGTTCGGAAATTCTGACACTGGAGGGAAGCGGCGAATGGAAGATCGAAGAGATGGAGTTCCCCAGTCTTCCGAAGGAGTGCAAGAGCACGACCGCTTCGACGACTGGAACAGCAGACGTGAAGCTGCTGCGGATTTCTCTCTATCGGCAGAAAACCGTGAGCACCGACGAGGGCGAGTTGGTGACGTACGAATTTGCTCCGCAGGTTCACCTTTCGATCAAGGCCAACCTGGACGACATGCCCAAGGAAGGGCGGACCATCAAGTGCGGGGATCTCGTCAACCAGGAAGTGGCGGACATTTTTGGACCCACGTTTTTTGCTTTCCACAACGACGAAGTTGAAATTCCAGAGGCCGGGTCTCTCGCTCAGCAGATGCTGGGCGGGCCAGTATTCACGATTACAGACTTCTTCGATCCTGGCGCGGGAGGGGTTTTCATGTTTAAGCAGTACATACGAGAGCAGCCCCTCAACGACGGCGGCAACGTCACCGAGCTGACGGTGATCCAAGTTCTGCACAACCCCTAGCGCGTGCAGCTCACGTAGGTCAGACCGGCCTTGAGGAGGAACTTCGTTGGTGGGTGCAGGCCGTGCCTGCTCACCACCGCCTTCGCAGCCGATGCCCAGCTTGAAGCCAGGCCGGGTCGCATTGCCCTTCTCCGCCGCGATCTTCACCTTCTTCTCGGCCATGACGGCCTTGGCGGCGGCATGGACGAGAGCGACCTGGCGGTCGAGTTCGCGCTTGAACCCGACGAGCGGGATCATCACTTCGGGCTTCACCTTGATGCCAGCCTTCTGCACTTCGGCGGCGGCTTCAAAGACGGCCCGGGCCAGCGACTGGCGTTGGATCGAAGTCTGACCCGCTGAACCTCGGTGGTAAGCTGAAGGCAATATGAGCAGGCAAGTGGTCATGGATTTGCCGGAGGGCGCGTTCTCCGCGCTCCGGACGGAGCCCGCGGAGTTCGCACACGAAATGCGGCTGGCCGCTGCCGTGAAGTGGTTCGAACTCGGTTGCATCTCCCAGGCGAAGGCGGCGGAAATCGCCGGGTTGAGCCGCTACGAGTTCATCCACGAATTGACACGCTTTGGCGTCTCGCCCATCCAGGAGACGGTTGAGGAACTCGCCGAAGGACTGGCCCGTGAGAAATAGCTGGGTCGTCAACGCCTCGCCACTGATCCTGCTCGCCAAAGTCGGGCGCCTTGACCTGCTTTCGGACCTCACCGAGAAGTTGGTCATTCCTGCGGCGGTGGCCGCCGAAATCCAAGCCGGACTGGTGGCTGATCCCGCCGGACAATGGTTGCGGGGCGCCGGAACGCGGTGGGTCCAAGCCGATGCTCTGCTCAATCCGGCGGTTGCGGCGTGGGATTTGGGCGCAGGGGAGACAGCGGTGTTGAACTGGGCCTGCCAACAGCGCGATTTCGAGGCCATTCTCGACGACCGCGCCGCGCGGAAGTGTGCGCTGATACAACGCATCCCCTACCGTGGCACCATTGGCGTCATTCTCGCGGCCAAGAAACAGGGCCTCATCTCCGCAGCCAAGCCCGTATGCGATCAGGTTGTTCAGGCTGACTTGTTGATTGATCCAGCCATCCTGCGAGGGGCATTGGGTCTTGTCGGCGAGTAAGGGGCGACTTCCGCAACCACCAGCGGAGCGGGCAGGAGTCTCCAAAATCGTCGCGGCTCATGCCCAGGCACGTCTGCGCGAGGTCGTTCGTGCCGAAGCTGAAGAACTCGGCCGTGTTCGCGATCTCGTCCGCCGTGAGCGCGCCGCGCGGCACTTCGATCACTTACGCGGCTTCCAGAATCACTTTGGGATGCCGGGCGGCAACTTTGAGCAGCACCTTGGCGGGTCCGGTCGGCTGGCGGCGTCCCTGCTCCCAATTCTGAAGCGTGTCCTCGCTGATGCCGAGGAGCTTGGCAAATTTGGTCTGTGACAAGCCCAGTCTGCTCCGGACACGAACCACATCGTTCGCCGTTCGAACCTCGAAGGTGCGGGAAGGCTTCAACTCGCCGCGTTCGATGGCGGCGGCTTCCTTCACGCTTTGCAGCAACTCGTCGAAAAGTTCTTTTTTCATGGCTCAAAGTTCCAAGGCCTGGCGGAGCAGTCTCACCTGCTGCGGCGTCAGGTCGTCTTGTTCAGTCTTTCGGTAGAGAAACAGCATCGAGAGGCGGTCTTTGGAGACCCACCAATAGTAGATGACCCGCAGCCCGCCGCGTTTGCCGTGACCGCTACCAGCCCACCGCAGCTTCCGCATCCCACCAGAACCTGGAATCACCTTCCCGGCGTCGGGATGCTGTGCCAAGTGCGTCTGTAGCTCGCGGTATTCGTCGTCATCCAGCAGGTTGATTACCCGCTTGGTGAACGTCGGTGTCTCAACAAAGATCACGTGGCCAGACTACGCCGGCGGCGTAGTGGCGTCAACCCACCATCGCGATCGGCTTGGAAAGCAGAAAAACCGCCCCGGTTTCCCGGGGCGGCTTTGAATTCAGTCCGCGAACTCACGTTCGCGGCTACGCTGAGGCGGTTACTTCTTCGCCTTCTTGGCCGGAGCCTTGGCTTCGTCTTCCAACGCGGCTTGCGCGGCGGCGAGGCGGGCCACGGGGACGCGGAACGGTGAGCAGCTCACGTAGGTCAGGCCGGCGCGATGGCAGAACTTCACGGACTCGGGGTCGCCACCGTGTTCGCCGCAGATGCCCAGCTTGATGCCAGGCCGGGTCTTATTGCCCTTCTCCACCGCGATCTTGATGAGCTGGCCGGTGCCCGCCTGGTCAATCGTGGCAAACGGATTCTTCTTCACGATTTCCAGCTCGGCATACGCCGGGAGGAACGAGCCGGAATCGTCGCGGCTCATGCCCAGGCAGGTCTGCGTGAGGTCGTTCGTGCCG
>CAYJNU010000083.1:0-13800 GCA_964371005.1 uncultured Verrucomicrobiota bacterium
ATGCGCATCCTCGGCGAGGACGTGAGCCAGCCGGAGCGGGCGCTGGCGGCAAAGCGGCGCGTCGGCGTCGTGCCCGAAAACCTGGCCCTCTTCGAGAACCTCACCGCGCGCGAGTATCTCACCTTCATCGGGCGGATGTATCTGCTGCCGGCGGCGACGATCCGCACGCGCACGGACGAGTTGTTGGCGATGATGGGGCTGGCCGGCGAGGAGAAGAAGCTCGCACTGGAGTATTCCCACGGGATGCGCAAGAAGCTCGCGCTCGCTGCGGCACTGTTGCCGAATCCCGAGTTGCTCTTCCTCGACGAACCGTTCGAGGGCGTGGATGCCGTGGCTTCGCGGGTGTTGCGCGACACGCTGAAGCGATGCGTCGAACGCGGCGGGACGGTGTTCCTGACCTCGCATGTGCTGGAGATCGTCGAGAAGCTCTGCACGCACGTCGGGATCATTGCGGAGGGCAAGCTGGTGCATGAGGGCGACATGGCCGCGCTGCACGCCGATGGTTCGCTGGAGGAACGCTTCCTGCAAGTGGTGGGGGCGGACCAGTTCGAGCGGCAGAAGCTGAGCTGGCTGGAGGGCGGCGGATGAACTGGGAGCAATTCCGCGCCATCGTCTGGCTGCGCTGGCGGTTGAGCCGAAACCAATTCGTTCGCGGCGGCCAGCTCAACGCGATCCTCGCCATCGTGGTGCTGGTGATGATGATCTCCGCGGCGGTGGGCCTGGCGGTGGGCGGCGTTGCCTTGGGTGTGTTCCTCGGCGCCAAGGCACCCGCTCCGGTGTTGATGCTCGCCTGGGACGGCGTGATGTTCGTGTTTCTGCTGTTCTGGATGATTGGTCTGCTCACGGAAATCCAGCGCTCGGAAAGCGTGGACCTCTCGAAGCTGTTGCATCTGCCGCTGACCTTGCAACAGGTCTTTGTCTTCAACTACGCCGCGTCGCACTTCACGCCCAGCATCGCCATGCTGCTGCCGGCGATGATCGGGTTGTGCCTCGGCCAGGCGGTGGGCGGCGGGCCGATGCTGGTGCTGCTCGTGCCTGCGGTGCTGGCTTTCCTGTTCCTGGTCACGGCGTGGACGTATTGCCTGCGCGGCTGGCTGGCGGCGTTGATGGTGAACAAGCGCCGTCGCCGCGCCATCGTGGTGTGGATGACCATCATCTTCGTGCTGATCTTCCAGTTGCCAAACCTGTTTTTCAATTCGTCCTGGTTCAAGGAGAAGACGCGCCACAAGCCACGGCAGACTCAGGGCGCTTCGTCCCAACCCCGCACATCACGCGATGGGTTCGCGTTGCCGGAAATTGTGGAACAGGCGCATCTGGTCGTGCCGCCGGGCTGGGTCGGCTACAGCGCCATGAGCCTGAAGGACGGCAACGCCTGGCCCGTGCTCGGCGCGACGGTTGCCTGCGGTCTGCTCGGTGCGCTCGGTTTGATGCGCGCCTACCGGATGACGCTGCGCTTCTACCAAGGCGCGTCGAATGGTGAAGCCACGAAGGCGGCGCCCGCCGCGGTGCCTTCGACCACGCCCGCCGGCCCGCGCAAGCCATTACTCGTCGAGCGCGTGATCCCCGGTTTGCCGGAGGACGTGGCCGCGCTGGCGCTGGCGACGTTTCGCTCGTTGATGCGTGCGCCTGAACTGAAGATGGCTCTGATCATGCCCATCGTGGTGTGCGTGCTCATCGGCGGCATGCACATGACGAAGCTGAAGAAAGCACCGGTGGAGAGCCTGGTCGGGTTCGCGGTCACCGGAATGGTCGCCTTTGCTGCATTTAGCCTCGCGCCGACGATGGCGAACATGTTCGGCCTGGACCGGAACGGTTTCCGCGCGCTGGTGCTGCTGCCGACGCGGCGGGACCGCGTTTTGTTTGCCAAGAACCTCGCGTTCCTGCCGCTCATCGCTGCGGTGGCGGTGGCGCTGCTGGCACTGATCGGATTCCTGTTGCGCCCGTCGGCGTCCGTCTGGCTCACCGCGCTGGTGCAATTGCCGACGGCGTTCCTGTTGTTCAGCCTGATGTGCAATCTGGCGGCCATCCTCATGCCGTACCGCATGGCGCCCGGCACGCTCCAGGCGAAGAAACCCAAGCCGATCGTCTTCGTGGGAGTGTTTGTGACGATGCTCGCGACGCCGATCGTCCTCGCGCCCATCGCGATTCCGCCGGGGCTGCAATTCCTCTTCATGCGCATGGAATGGCTGCCGTGGTTGCCGGTGAATCTGATTTGCGCCGCGTTAATTCTCGCCGCCGTGGCCGTGCTGTACCGCGTCCTGCTGCCGCTCGAAGGCCGCCTCCTGCAACGCCGCGAGCAGACCATCCTCCGAGAGGTTACCGAGGAAGTGGAGTAAGCGCTGCGTCTGGGGTCAAACCGGCAAAGCGTCAACCGCCGAGACGCGACGGACGCAGAGATTAGAATAGGCCAGTGTCTCTCCGCGAACGTCGCGCCTCTGCGGTTGAGTGGGCCTGCACTGTGGCGTGCGCGGTTGTGCCCGAAAAAAAGGATTGTCGGATTTCCGTCCGGGCGGCCATTTAATGGGTGACATGCAAAGCGATGCTGAACTGCTCGCCGAATGGGTTGCCCGCCGTTCGGAAGCCGCCTTCGCCCGGTTGGTCGAGCGCTACGTCGCCCTGGTCCATTCCGCCGCGCGACGGCAGGTGAGCGACCCGCATCTGGCCGAGGAAATCACGCAGGCGGTGTTCATTCTCCTCGCGCGCAAGGCTGGCAGTCTGGGCCGGCAGACCGTGCTCGCCGGCTGGCTCTGTCGCACCGCGCACTTTGCCGCGCGCGACGCCCTGCGGACCGAGTGCCGCCGCCAGCACCGCGAACAACTCGCCGCCCACATGGACACCACCCCGGATGCCGCCTGGCAGCAACTCGCGCCCCTGCTCGACGAAGCCGTGGCCCAACTCCGCAAAACCGACCGCAACGCCATCGTCCTGCGTTACTACGAGCAACGGCCGCTCGATGAAGTCGGCGCCACGCTCGGCATCGGGGCAGACGCGGCGCAAAAACGCGTGGCGCGGGCGCTGGAAAAGCTGCGCGTCATCTTCGCCAAACGCGGCGTGACGCTGACGGGCGCGGCCATCGCCGGCGCGGTTTCGGCCAACGCCGTGCAAGCCGTGCCGGTGGGCCTCGCTGTCAAGATTTCCGCCGCTGCTCTTGTTGCCGGAACGACCATCACCACCACAACCATCGTAACTTCCACTCTCATGAACTGGGCCAAAACTAAAGCCATTGCCGTCGTTGTGGCGTCCACGCTCGCCGCTGGAACAGCCACATACCTCGTGCAAAAACGCGAAAGGAACGATCTGCGCAACGAGAATCAGAACCTCCTTGCTCAACAACAAAAGATCATCACCGAGCGCGACGCCGCCTTGTCCGCCGCGGCGGCGAACCGCGACGAATTAGAGCGTTTGGGAAAGTATCAAAACGAATTGCTTCGTCTGCGAAGTGAGGTCGGGATGCTTCGCAGGCAAACGAGCGAACTTGGAAGGCTGCGGACAGCAGCTAAAGCGGCGACTGCACCGGAACCAGCACAGGCTGATTCCGAGGTTGAGCTGAGAGAGCGAATGCCGCGTCTCGCCCGACTTATCGCCCGCCCTCTGCTGATGTACGCTGCTGAGAATCAAGGGCGCTTCCCTAGCAACTTTGCGGAAGCGGCGCCTTTCTTTCAGAAGGCGGCGCAGCAGGCCGACCCATTCCTGGGTGATGAACGCGATTTGGTTGAAGCGACCAATCACTTTGAAATCACGTTCTACGGATCCAGGGACACCTTGACCAACGCAGGATCAGTGATTTTGCTTCGCGAGCGGTTGGCGCGGCAGAGGCCAGACGGCTACTGGGAGAGAGCCTATGTGAAAGCCAGTGGCACGGTGTCGGTGGCGGTTTCCTCTGATGGCAATTTCGAGACCAGAGAGAGAGAACTTCAGACCGTGCCCACTGATGAACGCCGGCAGGCAGTCATTCGTCGCTACTGAAGAACTGCTGCAGTGCCAAACCGCTCCCCCCTTGACGCTGCGAAGTATGTGCATGAACAACGACAATCACGTCGAGACTTCTCGCGAACCACTATGGCTAGAATCACACGCGCATTCAGCCTGGTAGAGTTGCTGCTCGTAATCGCCATTCTGGGGATAATGGCTGCCCTGTTGTTGCCCGCAATGTCTCGATCCAAAGGAAAGGCACGCGACAGTCAGTGTGTTAGCAATCTGCGCCAGTTGGCGCTGGGCCTGCAAAACTTCGTTGTCGATAATCAAGCCTATCCTTCAGGGATTGCGGGCACGAACAGTGATAGTCCTGGATCGTGGATTGCCCAACTCCAACGCGGAGGTTTTGATGCTTCCAAGCCCAGAGCCAATTTCTTCTCAGAAGGTGTGTGGCGCTGCCCCTCCGCGCAGTTGGGCGCGGCTTCGGGCAGCGTCGGTATCCCGGTTAGCTACGGCTACAACGTCTATGGCAGTCTGGCGACCGGAAGCCCCACCAACACGCTCGGTCTGATGGGTCACTTCGTATCATCTCCAGCGTTGTTTAAACCCATTAGGGAGTCCGAAGTGCCAGTTCCCAGCGACATGATGGCCATTGGCGATAGCTTTACCGGAGGGGCGTTCTTCATGCGCATGTCGCTTGATTACCTCGACAGGGCGGGGCGCGCTTCCGCGCGTCATCACAAGAAGGTCAATGTGGCATTTTGCGACGGCCATGTGGAATCCCCAGCGCTGAAGACCGTGTTCCGAGACACCAGCGACGCCGCTTTGGCTCGGTGGAATCGTGATCATCTCCCCCATCGTGACAGACTTTGAAGCTGAACCAGACGCTGGAACAGACTCCCGCCATCACGTCAGCGTCCCGCACCACCCCGCCACTTTACCCGTTGAACTTTCCGGCCTGGCCCGCATCATCGGCGCATAAACTTCCTGGACACCGGCGGCGCGGGTTTCATCGGATCGCACGTGTGCGAGCGGTTGCTCCACGCGGGTCATGCCGTTTGGGTATCGGGAGATCCAAGATCGTCGGAGTGGAGTGGAGGTTTCCAGGTCGCGGCAGCGTTTGGTGCGCGCGATTGATCGCCGCTTTTGCCCGGGCAGGCCAAACAGCGTGACCCCCTCGCTTCACCCGGCAAAGCGGTGCTGAAGCCACACGCACTCCAGACGCTGCCGCGACAGTCGAGCCGCCCGGCGTACCCAGGGCCCTCATTTCAATCGCATGCGGCAGGATTCTTCCAAGAACCAGTACTGCGCCGTAACTGTTGGAGCCGATCACCGCGCGAAGGCTCGCGCGAAGGCTCAACTTGCCAAATCCCGAACCGGCAGCAGCCTGCTGCCCCTTTCCTCCAAAGAAGTTTGTTCGCTTCCGCGTTGGGCGTCCGTGTAATAGGTGGATGATGACCGACGACATGGCTTTGGTGCGGGAATACGCTACCCGCCATTCCGAGGCCGCCTTCACCCAACTCGTGACGCGGCATCTGGGACTGGTTCATTCCGCGGCGTTGCGGCGCGTGGGTGACCCGCATTTGGCGCAGGAGGTCTCCCAGGCTGTTTTCATCCTCCTCGCGCGCAAGGCCGGGTCGCTCGGGCCGCAGACGATCCTGTCCAGTTGGCTTTACCGTGCCACGCGCTACGCCGCGGGCGACGCCCTCAAAACCCAACGCCGCCGCGAGCGCCGGGAACAGGAGGCCTATATGCAATCCACCCTGAACGAAGCCCCTCCGCCGGCTTGGGAACAGATCGCACCGCTGCTGGAATCAGCGATGGACACGCTGGGCGAGCAGGATCGAAGTGCGGTGGTGCTGCGGTATTTCGAGAACAAGCCGCTGGCGGAGGTGGGCGCGGCGTTGGGCTTGAGCGAGGATGCGGCACGGATGCGGATTGACCGGGCGCTGGAGAAACTGCGCGGCATCTTTGCCAAACGTGGCGTGACGCTGACGGGCGCGGCCATCGCGGGCGCGGTTTCGGCCAACGCTGTCCAGGCCGTGCCGGTGGGGCTTGCTGCCAAAGTTTCTGCCGCCGCCGTGCTCGCTGGAACAGCAATGACTACTGCAACCATCGCGAGCATGAGTTGGCTCAACGCAAAGACGGTGGCTGCCATTTTGGCCTCCGCGCTCGCCGCTGGAACGGCCACTTATGTTGTCCAACAGGGCGAAGTGAACCGTCTGCGAGCGGAATCCAACAGGCTGCGCGCCGAAGAGAAACAAGTCATCGCGGAGCGTGACGCGGCGGCGTCCGCCGCTGACGCGAATCGGGAGGAATTGGACCGCTTGCGTAGGAACCAGATGGACTTGCTGCGGTTGCGGGCTGAAGTCGGGAGGCTGCGCCAGCAAACGAACGAACTGGCGAGTTTGCTGGAGCAAAACCGGCAGCTTCGGGCCGCTATGACATCCACACAAGACGCGCAGGCGGCTGAAGTAATGTCTCAAGTACCTCCAGAAGATGTCTTCCCAAGGCGATCTTGGAGACTCTCCGGTTTCGCCACGCCAGATGCGACGCTCCAGACATTCATATGGGCTGTAATGAACGCCGACTTTGACACAGAGGCAGCCTGTTTTGCCTCTTCGGAGAATCAAACGGCAATTCGGCAACAAAACGCCAAGAAGCTCGCGGGGAAATCGCGGAACGAGATAATCGCAGATATCAACGAGCGTACGCGCAACATCACCGCGTATCGCGTGCTTCGAAGAACGGCCGTCTCAGACCACGAGGTTTTCATCGTTTACCACCTCGACGGAGCGGAATACGGCGGACCACGGAAGTGGCGTCACCTGAAGTTTGAGAAGGTCGGAGACGAGTGGAAGCTCGGGGAGGAAAATCAGCCTGCCCCGTTCGAGAGAGTCGGAGACAAGTGGATTCTACGGAAGGAGACACAAAATCCATAGGTAAGCTCACCAGCAACAATCAACCAAGCCCCAAACGGCACATAGGCTCATCTTGCCAAATCCCGGGCCGGCGGTAGCCTGTTGGCATGTCCGTGATTCAGGAGATTGAGAAGACCGTGCTGGCCCTGCCGGTCGCACAGCGCGTCGTATTGGCGGAAGCCTTGCTGGGTTCGCTGCCGCCGGTTGCTGATGATTGGTCCGAGGCGGAAGAATTGGCCGAAGTGGAACGGCGCGAGGGGCAGATCGAACGCGGCCAGGTTGAACCCATTCCGGAAGGCGAATTCTGGCGCTGAATCGAGGCGGGGCGCTCGTCCGTCATCACCGCCGCGATCCGCGATTCGGGCTTGAGCGGACGTGAGTGCCAGCGCGTCTTTGAGCCTTCGGTGTGAATTCCCCTCACGACATTCCCGCCCTGCACCAGCCTGAATTGTTGACCGCGGCGCTTGCCGGTCGGGCGGCTGGGCACTAGTTTTCAGACATGCAGACGAAGACCATTTCCATTGCCGGGACCTGCCTCGTGCCGATTGATCCCTCCCTCCTGAAGAAATGTCCGCTCGGCGAGGACGTGGACGTGGCGGCGGAGCGGGACGCGCTGGTCATCCGCCCCATCCGGCGCACGCCCCGACAAGACTGGGCGGAGACGCTCGCGGCAGTGCCCGCAGAGGCGCTGGAGCGGGACGCGACGGAACTGGCCGCTTTCCGCGATACGCCACACAACTGGGATAGCAAGGAGTGGGAGTGGTAATGCGGCGCTTCGAGATTTGGGTGGTGTCGCTGGACCCGGTCGTGGGCTCGGAGATGCAGAAGCCCCGTCCGGCGGTGGTGGTATCGCCGGACGAAATGAACGATCGTCTGAACACGGTGTTGGTGGCACCGTTGACCAAGCGGGGCTTCGCCGCACCCTTCCGGGCGCCATGAGTATTCGCGGGTGTGCCCGGCCAGATCGCGCTGGATCACGTCCGGTCTGTGGATAAGCGCCGGCTGGCGCGAAAGCTGGGCCAACTGGATCAGCCGACCGCAAAGCTGGTTCTGGAGACGTTGCGTGAGATGTTCGCGGAATAGGGAAGCCGTAAGCCCCAAAGGCGCTGCCCGTATTGCGAACCTGAGCTTCCTCTGTAACCGCGCATCGCGGCACGAGGGTCTGCCTGCCAAGTTCAGAGCGTGAGAAACTTCAAGACCTGCACTTCATCTTTCCACTGGAGCATGAACTGATTGCCGTGGTAGCCGGTGTTGCGCGGCCAGCGTTCCTGGTAGTAGTTCCACAGTTCCTCACCCTTGACCGGGTCGAGCCGGTAAAGGTTGAAGTGGGTTCCCGAACCGTAGAGGCCGGATGAAGATCGCGCGGCATAAACGTACTTCCCGGACAAGATGCATTCGTCCGCAATGTTGTTCACCTTCCAAAGCACCTTGCCGGTGGCGGCGTCCACCTTCAGGATCACCGGGCGCGTTTTCTCGAAGATGTTGACCTGTTTGGGGAAATCAATCACGTCGGGGCTGGCCGTGGTGGTGTTGACGTAGAGCTTTCCCTCGCCATCCAACTGCACGCGCGAGATGCCCACGCTGGTCAACCGCCAGCGCGCCTGACCGGTGGCCAGTTCAAAACAAGTGAGCATGCCTTGATCGAACACATAAAGCGCATCCGCCGACTCCACACACGGGAAATGTTTCTCATCCTTCCGGCCCAGCGAGAAGCCGTGGTCTAGGTTGAAGATGTTCGTAGCCTGCCAGCGCTTCTTGTTCGCCTTGTCGAGCACGATCACTTGCTTGGCGCCACAAACCACGTCCACGGTCTTCAGTGGGAAGAAACTCGGGGGGCCAATCACCTCGCCGCTCCAGGCCGGCGCGGACGCGCCCAGCATGCGGTGCAGCGTCACCTCGTAACGGCTCACGTCCTCCTCAATCTTGTCGCCCCCATCGGAGCGCTTCATCTCGTTCATCAACTCCTGCACAGCCTCCAGGCTTTGGCCCGCCGAGAGCCGGCCGCTGTCCACGATGGACTTCTCGGGTTTGGGTTTCATCGCCTCACGCCAGACGGTTTTCTTCTCCACCAGCTTCGTCTGGTACTCCACGACCGCTGCGCCCCCAGGAAGAAACTCATGGCGCGCCCCCACCGGCTCGAACTCTGCCAGATCCAGATCGTTCACGCCGAGAGCGGCGGCGACCGCGCGGGCGTTCGCCGCCGTGCGGGCTTGCCCCGGGTTGATGTTCTGGGCGGGGGCAACCTGTTCCGATTTCACCGTGCCCACCGGCAGACTGACCAACGTGACGGTGCGAAAACCGCGCTCATCGCCCGAGAGCGCCACGATGCCTGAATCGCTATGCTCCAGGCTGAGCAGCGGTTGGCTCAACGGGACTTCCTGTTTCCGCACCCCGGTCTGGCGATCGTATGCCGCCAGGCGATCCGGGAACTGGAGCCAAATGTTGCCGCCACTGATCGTCAGCAACGTCGGCGCGTCATACGACCGGAAAATCCAGTCGTCGTCCTCATCGCTTTCCTCCGCCTCCGGCTTCGCTGGTCCCGCGACCGCTTGGGCGGCATCGCCGGCGAGTTTGCCCGCGGCTAGTTCCGGCGTCGGACCCGAGGATGGCTTCAACGCCTCCCTGGTCCTGGTTTTGGCAGATGTGACTTCGGCAGAGGCAACACTCTTCGCGCCTTCCAGCGGCGTGGTCCAGACCTCCTTGCCCGTCGTGATGTCCAGCAAGGCGAGTTGCCGTTCCTTGACGGCGAGAATCTCGGTGGGGCTGAGCATCTCGTAGATCGTGCCGCGCTCGGCCTTGGGAATCGGGAGGGAATAGACCACGTGCGGTCGAGTGCCGAAAAACGTCCACCAGATCCATCCTCCGAGCAGCAAAACCGCCACGGCTGCCACCGCGATCATCGCGAGTCTGGCCTTCGCGCGCGCCGCGTCGGCGATCACGCTGCGCTGTTGCGCGTAACGCGGCAGCACCCGCTTCTCGCGCTCCGCCTTGCTGCGGCAATACACGGAGCAAACGTAGCCAAACAACTCCATGCATTGTGGGCAAATCGGTTTACCACAAACCCGGCAATGTTCCGTGGCGCGGTTGGTTGGATGATGCGAGCAGAACTCGACGTCGCCTTCCGCCGGGGCGGGAGCGGATTCAGCATCGTCCGAACTGGCAACCCGGAGGCGCGCCTGCGCTGGTTCAACGACGGGAGGAGGTGGTGGTGGCAGCGGCGCTGCCGTTTCGGGCGGTTTGGGCGCGCTCGCGCGGATGCGAACTCTGGGCGTTTCCGGTGGTCGCGGGGCGGAAGCTGGCGGGCTGCCCGGGGTTGGAGACAGTTGTTCCGCGATGGCGGCGTTGGCAAGTTCCGTGGTGTCGGCGCTGCATTCCGGACATTGCACCCGCACCGGCATGCGCCCGTTGATGGGTTCCACCTCGAACGCGAACTTGGTCCCGCAGGGGCACAGAAGCTTGATCAGCATGGTCAGGGCTTGGGGTTGAGGAGAACGACGTTCGTGGGAGGCGACAGGTTAAACCGGGATTCCGGCGGGCTCTCCTGGATGCTGCCATCGCAAAACAGGAAGTTGCCGCCGTATTTGCGATGGTTGTTTCCCGGCTGCTTCCCGTCCGGCGAAAAGACAAGCTGCCCCGCCAGCTTGGGCTGCGAGTTCACCTGTGCATCAGACAAGAGCGGCTTGCCGGCCCCCTCGCTCATACGGCGGCCCATGTAGTAGGCGTAGCTGATCTTGCGGTCTGCGAAGGGCGTGGCATCGGGTAATGACCGGTCACCACTGCCCGGGCAGATGAAGAACTGCGAGCCGGTGGTGTAGCGGGGAATCAGCAGGTTGAGTGGCGTCTCGCTGGTTACGGCGTTGGTCACGGCGGGCAGGGCGCCGGCATTATCCTGGGCGTAGACTTGCAGCGCGGTGTAAATGTTACGGAGGTTCCGGCCGCACAATTCCTTCATCTTCCGCTGATGAGCCCGTGCGCTGGGCGAAAACAGCGTGACATATAGGATCAGCATCATCGCCATGACGATGAGCAGCTCGATCAGGCTGAAACCGTGGCGGCGTCCACCAGGAGTTTGTGGCTTCCGGCAGGATGCGCACGGTCGTTGCCGCTTCCCTGACACGCGGCGGGTTTAGCAAAGCAGCGCCGCGCACGCAACAAACTCTTTGGACGCGCGTCGCTCCAACAACACACACCGATTCAAGTCGGTAAGCGCCAAGAGACCGGTCGCCCCGCGCCGGTGCTGGCCTTTCCTGCTCGACACGCGCGCGGCTCACCCGCCAAATTTCCGCGTGCGCATCTGCGTGATTTTCAATCCGACCGCCCGGGGTGATAAGGCCCGGCGCTTCCGCGCGCAACTCGACGCCATCGGCGCGCAAGCCGCGCTCAAGCAAACCACCTGCGCCGGAGACGCTCACCGGCTCGCCAGCGAAGCCGTCAGCGAGGGATTTGATGTCATCGTCGCCGCGGGCGGCGACGGCACGGTAAACGAAGTGCTGAACGGATTGGGCGATGCGCCGGACGGCTTCACGCGGGCACGGCTCGGCGTGTTGCCGCTCGGCACCGTCAACGTTTTCGCCCGGGAGTTGGGTCTCCCACTCTCCAGCAGGCCCGGTTGGGAGATCATCCTCCGCGACCGCGAACGGCGTTTGGACCTGCCGTGGGTGGAGTGGGCCGCTGCTTCCGGCAAACAGCGCCGCTATTTCGCGCAACTCGCGGGCGCGGGTCTCGACGCTCGTGCCATTGAACTCGTGAGCTGGCCGCTCAAGAAGAAGGTCGGGCCGCTCGCTTACATCTACGCCGGTTTGAAGGCGGTCGGCGAGCCCGCCCCCATCATCACGGTGTCGGCTGGCCAGACTTCAACAGTTGGAGAGTTAGTGCTGATTGGCAACGGTCGGCGCTACGGTGGTGAATTTGTGTTGTTCCCGGAAGCCAACCTGAGCGATGGGATGCTTGAAGTCACAATCTTCCCCAAAGCCGGCTGGCGAACACTCCTCCGCAGCGGTCCGGTGTTGCTGGCCTGCAAACGCTTGCCCGCGGGGATCAGTCGGTCGCTCCGTGCCCCGACTCTGACGCTGACCAGCAAAGCCCGCGTCCCATTTGAGTTGGATGGCGAACTGGTGGGCCACCTGCCGGCGACGTTTGGAGTGCGGCGCGGCGAGCTGCGCGTGGCCGCGCCGTGAGATTTTCCTTTTGACACGGAGCGGATTTGCGGTTGCCATCGCGACCGGCACATTTGTGCGTGTCGGCAACAACGCCGGCCCGCAACCATCAAAACCTGATTTATGCTCACAATACTGATAGTCGGTTCACTCGCATTGACCAGCCTGGCCCTGACCACTTCTCCCCTCAGCGCCGCGCCCATCCCCGACGACGGCAAGACCGGCGGCTTCGCCATTGGCTGCCAGGCGTGGACGTTCAATCGCTTCAGCGCGTTCGAGGCGGTGGAGAAAACCGCCCTCACCGGCGCGAAGGTCATCGAGTTCTTCCCGGGCCAGAAACTGAGCAAGGAACAGCCCGACGTGAAATGGGACCACAATGCCTCCGACGAAACCATTGCCCAGGTGCAGGCGTACCTCGCCAAGCACGGCGTGCGCGCCGTCAACTACGGCGTGGTGGGCGCGAAGGACGAAGCCGAGTGGCGGAAGATTTTCGAATTCGCGAAGAAACTGGGACTCTACGCGGTGACCACCGAAGACGTGGACAAGCTGGACTTGATCGAGAAGCTCGTGAAGGAATTCGACATCCGCGTCGCCATTCACAACCATCCACGCCAGCCGAACAACGCGAACTACAAGGTTTGGGATCCCGCCTACGTGTTGTCCGTGGTGAAGGCTCGCGATGCGCGCATCGGCGCGTGCGCCGATCCCGGCCACTGGGCGACCTCGGGCATCACGCCGCTCGACGGGATCAAAACCTTGAAGGGCCGCATCGTGAGCGTTCACCTCAAGGACCGCACCGCCATCGGCAAGCAGACCGAAGACGTGCCGTTCGGCGCGGGCATCAGCAATGTGAAGGGCATCCTGGACGAGTTGAAGGCGCAGGGATTCGCGGGCAATATTTCCATCGAATACGAAACCAAATGGGACAACAACGTGCCGGACGTGGCCCAATGCATCGGTTTCTTCCGCGGCTACGGCAGTTGCCAGTAACCGTCTGGCCGGCATGATCCGGGCCGTCGTTCCCGGTTGCGCGGAGACGGCGATTCATCCGGCAAACGCGCCGAAGAGCGCCCGCATCTCCTCGTCCACCTGCGCCGGGTCGGCGAGCGTCTGCGCGATCTCGTCGCGCAACAACTGGCGGTAGCGTTTCCGCAGGCGATGCACTGCCACGCGCACCGCACCCTCGTCCATGCCCAGAACCGTGGCGGTTTCGGCATGGGAGACTGTGCCCTTGCCGGCGGTGAGGAAGACCTTCAATTCGGCAAACTGCTTTCCCCGACCTTCCGCTTCGCATTCGGCGCGCAGGCGTTCGATGACTTTACCCAACAACGCCACGGCCCATTCGCGATCAAAAACCTTGTCCGGGCTGGGCTCGGCGGTGGAGGCGAACTGAAATTGCGTGTCCGCTGTCTGCCAATCGAGCGAGAGATGCGCCGCGCCGCCGCCGCGTTTCTGGCGTTGGGCTTTGTCGCGCTCGTTGGCGAGGAAATGCTTGAGCGACGTCAGGAGAAACGCGCGAAAGCGCCCGCGTTCGGCGCTCAAGCCTTCGAGGTAGTTCTTTTCCAGGAAGCGCGCGAAGAATGCCTGCGTTAAATCTTCCGCGTCCTCCTTCGTGTGCCCGCGCCGGCGGACGTAGGCGTAGAGCGGAAACCAGTAGGTGCGGCAAAGCTCCTCCAGCGCGCGGTCCGCCTGCGGCGTGTGGCGCCGGCCCGCCGCGAGCACGACCGTCCAATGCGTCGTGGCGAAGATGTCGCCCGGAGTGCTGGAGGTCCGGCTGGAGGAGGCGGAAGTCAAAGTTCTGAGAACGT
>CAYJNU010000083.1:13810-22365 GCA_964371005.1 uncultured Verrucomicrobiota bacterium
CGCCCCCGCAAAGTCCGGGTGCGCCGACTTTGCGGTCTCGTCCGCTTTCGTTGCGGGTCACGGAGATTCCCACGAAGCCCGGCTCCGCGAGTCCGCGCTTCTGCCGCCCCGCCGCGGCGCTTGGTGTCAGGGCAAACTAACACGATAGAACCTGTGGGGGTTGCCGATGGCGACAACATCAGCAAAGACAAATTGCCCGGGTTGCCCCTGGGTGGGGGCGCCGAGAACTTGCCAGTTGCTGAGGTTCGTTGAAGCCCAGACGCGGTAGGTGAGATTGGTTGAGCCCGCAAAGGTCAACACGGCAATTCCGTTCGCCATGCTGAGCTGCAACACCGGACGTGGCACAACGCCAAAGCGCAGGTTGTCCAACCGCCCAAACACGCCGAGACCCGGCGGCACATACGCAACCGCCCAGGCGATGTCCGTCGCTTCTCTGGAGATCGTCATCGTTTCCGCATGGCCGGCGGCTTGCGGGGCGGTGACGTAGGAAGCCACCAACTGACCGGCGGCGTTGTAGCCGTCCAGCCGCCCGGTTTCGTTGGTGAAGTATTGCCCGCCGGCAAAATCAATCGTGATCGACGATACAGGCGCGGCAAATTCCATCCGCAATCGCTGATCACTGTTCCAGAAGGGAACATTCGCGCAAGCAAACACATTGGTGCCGGTCGTGGCGAAATCCAGCAGATCTCCGACCGCCGTGACTTCGAATGGCACCGGCGGGATCGGCAGGTTGTCAGCGCCCGCGCTGGTCAAATGCACGGCAGGGAGGAGGTGATCCAGCACGGTGCCGTCAGGATAATCGTCGGGTTCGACGATGCAGGTCTGCGCCCTTGCTACAAAAGCGAGGGCGTACGCCAGCACGCCCAACGCAAGCCGGAGCCCGCGAGAGCGGTGCTGCCTGGGCGCGGAGCACTCGGACACAGGGTTATGCATGCGAGAATTCTTGTACTGCCGCATTCTTGCCGCGTCCATGAGAAAATAATCACTGTCCGGCCAGGACAAAGCCATCACCAACTGCGCACCGCCGGCCTGGAAGACGCGCCAGCGCAGTCCACTTCTTCTCAATCTCGAATTGCGCACGCCGCGCCGGCCCGCCGCGAGCACGACCGTCCAATGCGTCGTGGCGAAGATGGCGCCCGGGCCGCTCGACAATTGGCTGGATTGGCCGGAGGTCAAATTATTTGCTCAATTCAAGCAGTGCCTTGTCGTGATTCCCCACAATGGACATCATTTCGGCCATCTTTATCGCCTCGGGCAACTGGCCATTCCGTTTGAGGGCAAACGCGATTTCTCGGATGGCTTGATCTCGAGTGTCCACAATGCGGATCTCAGACATGGCTTCTTTTGCCAATTTCAAGTCATTGGCTTTGACGGCATTCTTGACAATTCCCAACAACACGTCGCTCTGCGGCTTCAACTCCATGATGGACTTTGCTGCGTCGAATTGAACACGCATGTTGTCGTGCGAGGTCGGATACTGCACCAGCTTGTAGCGAATTCTGGCTCGCGTCGGGTTTTTCGTGAAGCTGAGTAACTGCAGCACCCCGCAGCCACCCTCGCGCGTGCGGAAAACCCAGGTTCGCGTTTCGGCATCTGCCGAGTTGAAGTCGCAGGCCATGTGGAATCCTGGTTCCGTGTGTGCCGCCATGGTTTCGGCGAGATGATCGGTGAGGCGCACCACCTCGGCGGCTTCGTGCGAGTCAAAGGGGATTGCGCTCATGACCGTTAAGCCTTCCAGCAATACGAGACGCGACTCCCTATCGCGTAGCATGAAGTCAACCCCGTTGGTTCTCGCCCAGTCCGCAATGCTGAGCACTCGGGGGGAACTCTTCCCCAACTGCCCTTTGGCCTTCAGTGACGCCACGAGTTCCTTCGGCGCGCTCAACACCCGTCCAGCGTCGGCATCCAAGAGGCAATCCGACAGGGTTTCGTTGCTGGACAACTCCCGCTCGATCACGGGGCCGAAACCGGTCTTGCCGGGAGCGGCGACCGCTGAATCCCGCGGGTTCAGCGCGATGCCGCGAATCTCCCCGCGCACCCAGGGCGTGCGCTCCAGCACAAATTCCTGAATGTCCTCGACCCGCTGGCCGGGTTCCAGCATGACGAAACCTTGCGTCTCCCGCGCGGAAAGCACGCCACTGTGGAGACCGACTTCCTCGCGTTTGCCGCTTTTGAAGACCGCCATCATCCGCAGCGCAAAGCGCGCCCGGTCCACGTCATGGGTCACATCCAGACACTTGCCGTTGGCTTCCTGACGGAGATGAGTGCAGAGGACTTGGACGCCCGCAACCATGACCTTGGTTTGCTTTCCGTCGAAGACCGCCAAGGCCTCCCACGGTCCCAGCGCGGTCGCGCAGCGCACCGTAACTTCCTGGAGACCCGGCGGGAAGCGCAGCGCGTCGGCGCGCCCCACGACTGTTCCCGAAGTCATCGGTCCGCCAGGCTGCCCTGTGATCTTCCGTCCCAGCCGCTGCAACTCGGCTACGGTTTCCGTGAACTTGCTGTCCGGGTGAATCTCCACCAAGCCCAGCAGTTCGCCGGGCGGGGAATATCGCACCTGACTTTGCCAGCGCGCCGGCGCTTGCGACGAAGCCGGCGGAGTCACGCGAACCCAGATGGCGTGGTCTTTGTCCTCGTCTGGCATTTGGCGGTTCATGCCCGAGGGAATGAAGCTGAGCCGTGCGCCCGGCGGCTCCGGCAACGGCGTGCCATCGGGTTTCCACCAGAGCTTGTTCGCGGCCGGATTCCGCGTCACCGCGACGACTTCGACCAAGAAACCGTTGCTCAGGGTGAGGGTGAAGGTGCCTGGTGTGGCTTGGGCGACTGGCGGAACGTCCGCACGGTCGGTCGTGGCGGAGGCGTTTGTGCTGGCCACGTCCTGCCCGCGGCGCGGCTCAAGGCGTTCCGTGGGAGGCGGAGGCAGAGGTTCGGGTCGCTGAAGCGCAGGCCTGGCCGTCGCCCGGTGATTCAAAGCATCCAACAACCGCTTTGCTTCGGCATCGCTCATCCGACCGGTGATGTTGACGGATCCGCTGGTGATCGGGGTGACGATCTTCGGCGACATCAGGACGCGGCCGCGCCAGACAATCGCCAGCCGGCGACCGAGATTGGCCGTGGTCAACTCCGCCAGCCGCCTCGCTCCGGCTTCGGTTAGGCGGATGGAAACCGCCTTCTGCTCCGGCTGGTTGGCAACGAACTCTGCATTCAGGACGGCGGACTCGTCGAGCAACACTTCTTCCGCTAACCGCAACTTCCGTTCGCCCGCCGCGTCGCTCGCGTCCGGGAGCCATTCGGCGGGGGAATTGGTGTCGCCGTTGTCAACCACCCAGCGAAACTCCAGGCCGCCGTAGCGCACGGCGAGGCGATTTATGCCCACGCGTTTCACCAGCACGCCTGCCTGCTCCCGCATCGCGTCCTCCAACTGCGCGATGATCTCCGTCCGCGTGAGAGTGTTGAGGTTCGTGTAGCCGATGGTGGCCGCCGATTTCCTCACGCGAGCTTCGATGTCCAGTTCGCAGCCGGTCAGCTTGGCGTAGATGTCGAGCACCTGCGAGACGCCTAATCCCCACAACGAGATGCTCCCCGCCGGGAGTGTCTCTGTGGCCGGGGAATGGCGGGTTTGATCGGGAGAGATATTACCGTTCTGCAGCAGCTTGTAGCGCAGCTTCACCCCGCGCGGTTTCTCGCTGAACCCGGTGATTTGCAGAAGACCCATCTTTCCGCCGCCCGATTGGAATGCGAAGTCCAGCGGTTTCTCCAGTCGGTCATGCATCGCGTGGAACGGCCAGCCATCCTCGGTTTCCATCACGACGGCAGCCAGAGCGCGGCGCAATTCCTCGGGCGTTGCCTGATCCCATTGCCCTTCAGCCAGGCGTGCCACTTTGAGGTCCGGCCCGACCAGATTCCACTTGAAGCCGCCTTTGTTCACCACCAACAGGTCAACGCCGTGGTCCGTGATCCATTTCAAGCGCCGCTCGTTGTTGTCGAGTTCGCGCTCGGGAATGGAGACCAGCGTGCTGTTCTCGAAATCCAGCCCCTGATTCCGCGCCTCCGCTCCGTAAGCGTTCACCACCCGCTCGATGACCGGCCCGAAGCCGGCATTGAAAGAAGTCGGTGTTGGACGCGCTGTTTGCAGCAGCTTGTAACGAATCCTCACACCGTGCGGATTGAAGTTCAGGCCGAGAATCTGCAAGATGCCGATGCCACCTTCGCGCGTCTTGAAGAGAAATGTCGCAGGCAAACTGCCCGCGCCGGGCATCGCTTCCGCTCTCCATTCCGTGTTGGCTGATCGGAGCGCCTCCCAGTCGGCGTGGGTGATCGAATTCCACCGGTCGTTCGAGACCGGGAGGACGAACACATCCACCCCGACCAGACCCTCCATGCCGGGCTTGGAGTTGCCCATCGCATCTATGCCATTGCGGACGTACCACACCTTGGCATTGCCGGTGCCATCGCCCTGCTTCAGATTGGCCGGCGGTGTGAAAAGCCTGCCTGTGTCGAGGTCTATCAGATAATTCGTTGCGGTGCTGGGGTCGTCTACCACGCGCTCGATGACCGGGCCGAAGCCCGACGCGACCTCGACCGCAGCCAGGGCATTTGAATCCGCCGCTTCCGGTTCGGGGTAGCGGAAGATCGTATCGGGAGCAAGGGCTCGGGGTGGGCCCATTTCCGCAGCAGCATCAACGTGGAACTTCATCCGGCTCAGGCCGCCTGTGCCCACGAAGGACCATAAGCCATTCCCGACGTGCTGGACCTCCAGTTTGCCCGTGACCGCCTCGAACAAGTTCGCACCCACCTCCCGTTGGAGACCTTCGATCAGGCACTCCGCCTGATCGTACTCTGCCGAAACCACATTCACGAAGACAGAGTCGAAACGATAGTCCGCCGTCCGCAATCGCTCCTCGACCGCACGTGTCAGTTTCTGCTCCACCGCAGTCACTCGACCGGGATCGTAGGCTGTGACCGGCGCGCGTTGCCGCGCAAGGTATTTCAGGGTAATGGACAGGAACATCGCGCCGACCGGAATGGCCAGCACGATCATCCCTGCCGCGACGATCACAGCCGCCACTTTCCACGCGCCACCACCACGGCTGGATTGCGGCGATTCGGGCGGGGCCGGCGGAACTTGTCTGCCAAACGCCGCCCGCACTTCCCGGCGACGCAGCACGACCAGCGCCCAGATCCCCAGCGGGATTCCCAGAACGCAGACGGGCGCCAGAAGCATCACCAGGATGCCCGCCGCCACCGCCAATCCGTACATTCTGCACCGCCACATCTGGGCCTCCCCGAGCAGGACCAGCGCATGAATGACCCCCGCCACCAACAAGAATGGCAGCCGGGGAATCCCGTGACCTCCGATCTCGGACAACCCGACCAGCAGCAAGTAATTCAGCACGACGACGATCAGCATCACGACGGCCGGGGCTTGCACCTGTTGTCGCGCCATCCGGGTCGCCGGGCTTCCGACCGGCTCTGATTCCGGTGGAATCTCCGGCAGAGTTCCCCGGCTCAGCCGCGAGCGCCAGCGGCGGGCATACGGATCGGCCACGGCCAAACCCACGTGCTGGCCATCCGCCAGTTCCAGCACGAAGCCTTTCTTCCACCAAAGCCGCCTCCCGTTGAACCACCGGACCTCGCTGACCGCGGCAATGTCCTTCAGCATCACGGTCGTGGCCGAACCGGCGATGGGAATCAACTCCAGCCGGTCCTCATGCAAAACCGCCAGGCCCGGCGATTGAAATGGCCGGCGCAGCACCAAACCCTCCGCCACCTCGCCGGTGGCACGGGGGAGCGCCGCCCGCAAACGCCGGATACGTTGCCCCACCCAGGCATACGCGGCGGCCAGGCCGATGCCGATCAACTCGAACGTGAAAACCCACAGGGCCTTCAATCCCCAGTGCGGCATCAGGATCAAAACCAGAATGCCTGCCACAATCACCGGCACGATCAGGAAGAGCGCAAGATAGCCCGTGTCCCAGAGCCAGAGATCGCGCCAGCGTTTGATAAAGATTGGAGCAGCCGGATGACCGGCTGCGGCCGGAGCGACGGGCGTCCCCGCAATCGTCTCCACCTGTGTCTTGAGGACGCTGGCTTGTTGGTAACGGCGTTCCGGCTTCCTCTCCAATGCGCGCAGGACCACTTCATCCAGGCGCACGTCAATCATGACCTTGTTCGACGGCGGCTGGAGCGGTTTGCCGGGCAGTTCGCCGGTGAGCATCTGGTAAAACACCACGCCCAGCGCGTAGATATCGGCGCGGTGGTCCACCTCGGCCGGGCGCTCGGCCTGCTCGGGCGCCATGTAGCTTGGCGTGCCCATGACCTTGCCGGCGTCCGTCAGGGTTTGTAGTTCCGGCTTTAGCCGGTCCGAACCGCCTGAAGGCGGAACTACGAACGATTCCGCGCCCACAATCTTCGCCAGTCCGAAGTCCGCCACCTTCACCCGCCCGCGGCGGTCGAGCAGGATGTTCTCCGGCTTGATGTCGCGATGGACGATGCCCTGGTCGTGGGCGAACTGGAGCGCGTCGCAAATCTGCGGCACGATGGCGAGCGCTTCGCGCGGCGAAACCCGGCCGGCACGCAGCAGCCAGCCGAGGGTCACGCCATCCACGAATTCCATGAGGAAGAAGTAAAGCTTCGTAGCGGCGGGCGCTGTAGTGGCAGGCGTCTCGCCTGCCGTAGAGGGCGGCAGCTTGCCGCCCGGGCTGGGGATCGAGCTGGCTGAGACTCCGGATGCTGCTTCGCGCCCGCTGCCTTCGTCGCCCTGTCTCCCGGGCTGGAAGCCCGGCTCTACGGCAGGCAGGATGCCTGCCGCTACACCGAATTCGTAGAGCGTGACGATGCCGGGATGGTTCAGCTTGGCCAGCGCCTTGGCTTCGCGGGCGAACCGTTCGGCGAATGCCGGATCCTCGCCAATACCGGGCGGGAGAATCTTCAGCGCGACGACGCGGTCCAGTTGCTTCTGGCGCGCCCGGTAAACCGCCCCCATGCCGCCCTTGCCAATGAGTTCCAGGATTTCGAGTTGCGGGAACAGCGGGGCGAGCTCGTCCACGGTGGGCGGGACGAACGGTTTCACCGCGCCGTCCGAAACCGAGTCTTCGGTCGCGCCCTGTTTCAGCAGGCAGGCGGGGCAAAGTCCAGCCAGCGCGCCGGGTTGCAGCGGCGTGCCGCATTGCGGGCATTGGTTTTCGTTGGGCATCTGCGCGTTCAGTTTTACCGTGTCCATGCCTCCTTCAGAAGCAAAACCGGGAAAACGTTACGCGCCAACTCACCTCATGGTGTCTCGGCCCGTGGTCCGACCAACTCCAGGAATCCGTGGAAGGGTTCGCCGGCGCTGTTGGTGACGGAGAACAGAAGCTGTGGCTCGCCGAGGACGACCGGAATCGGGCCCTGATCCTGCAATGCCTGAAGCTGCGCTTCCAACGCCGCGCGTCGTGCCGTCAGCTCAACCGCCGTGGGGGGCTTCGCCAGCAGGAGCGGACGCCGTTCGGGCCGTTCCCCTGGCTTCAGTGCCTCAAGCACGGGCAAGTCCGGGCGGGAAGCATCCATCCAACTGCTGTGGTATTGAAATGGGCCCGCTGGCGTGTGCGTGTTCACGATTCCCCGGTTTGCGGTCGCCCGGAGAGCATAACCGTCCGGAACATTCGCCGAGTAATCAACGCTGGGAAACCGCGCGGCGAAATGGCGGACGTGGACGATGGCCTGTGGCTTGCCGCCTGGTTGTGCAACGTCCGCTGCGGAAGGCACGGTGCGCTTGAACTCGATCAATCCCGTCATGACGCCGCCGGACTTGTTCGTCACCGAGAAGAGCGTCAGTGGTTTGTCGGTGGTGAGCGTGAGCGGCCGTTCGGTCCGACTTTCGCGGAACTGGGTCAGCGCAGCCTCGGCGTCCTCCATGCCGAACCCGTGTCCCAGCGAGCCGCCAAAGTACCAACTGAGCAGGACCGATGTCCGAACGCTGTCGGGCTGCCAGTGGGTAAAGACGGCGGTGTTCGCCTGCCGGACCTGGCCATCGCTGCCCATTACCAACGCCGACAGGGTTTCCCCGGGTTGTAGCGGGGAGTCCGTCCACACGGTCACGGTTCGCGTTTCTCCCGATGTGCCAACCATTTGATTCGTCGCCCTTGTCAGGACGATCGTTTTGACGGCTGTCTCATCCGTGAGCGCGGCCAGCCGGCTTTTAGTGCTGGGTTGCGTCGCTGTGGATGATCCAGCGCGCGAACTCGCCGACTCCTGCATAGCGATGCGCGCCACACCAGTTGCGGCGTTCGGAATCAACTCCAGATTCTTGGACTCCAGCAGAGCCGTCAGTGCCTGGCGAACTGTCAGATCTTTCCAGTCCACTGTCACCAGCGGTGCGCTTCTCTGTTCGGAAAGCACGTCGTCGTCAATTACGTAGTTCAGTCGCAGTTGGCCGGCCAGGTGTTTGATCGCCTCGGTCAGCGGCACGTCTGTGAACTGAACCCGCATCACCTCTTCCGTTGGCCCGGACGCCGTGCCGTTGCGGACCAGTTTGTAGCGGAGCTTCACGCCGCGCGGTTTATCGGTGTACCCCAGGC
>CAYJNU010000084.1:0-1189 GCA_964371005.1 uncultured Verrucomicrobiota bacterium
CATCATTCTAACTTTGATCGCACAGCCCTCTCTAGTTTTGATCGCACCACGACAGGCTTTTTTGTCGCTGTGTGGTGCGCTGTTGTGCGCTGTTGTGCGCTGTTGTGGTTCTAGCGAATTATGGTGCCGTGCGCCGCCTGGCAAGTCATGTATCGCCCTGAGGTAGTGATTCCTCGCATCGCATCGCAATGGAGAGTCTCCCACCGCAAAAAGGAAGGGCGCGAGACGGGTTTGCCTCACGCCCTGAAAATCCGGGCTGGTTCAATAACGCCGGTCGTAACCGCCGCGATCTCCACCACGTCCACCTCCGCCGCCCCCGCCGCGGAAACCGCCTCCCGAGCGCTCCTCACGCGGCCGGGCCACGTTCACGGTCAGCGCACGGCCTTGGACCTCGAACCCGTTCAGGGCTTCGATGGCCGCCTGCGCCGCTTCATCCGTCGCCATCGTGACGAAGGCGAAACCGCGGGAGCGGCCCGTGGCGCGATCCAGCATCAGATTGGCTTCGATCACTGTGCCGTGCTGGGAGAACAGGTCCTGGAGTTCGTTTTCGGTAACCTCGAAATGGAGGTTCCCGACGAAGAGTTTGTTTTGCATGCTGATTCTTAACAGAGCCCTCGCGCGGTTCGCCGACCGTTCCCGACTGCCGGGTTTCAAATCATCGCTGAACACCGATTCACGCGAAGCTCTGCCGTGTCTCGAAAGCGTCAATGGCTCTCACGGGGCGCATTCAATCATCGCGTCCGCGGGAGAATCAAGCTGTTTCTCGACTCGCTCCCACCCAGCCCCGCGGCTTGCACCTCGGAATTCCGCGCGTGACTTTCGGCAGGTGGCGTGGAAGATTGCGCGCCATTATGAGAACAGTTTTGCTGAGCTGCATCGTTGGAATGTCCCTCGCTGGCGTGGCGTTTGCCCAAAACGACCCGGCCAAGGACGCGAAGAAGGAAGAAGCCAAGCCCACCGCCGCCAAGCCGGAAGTCAAAGAGGAGCAGAAATCTCCCGCCGAGGTGAAGGAGGTCGCGGTCATGAAGACTTCCGAGGGCACAATGGTGTTCGAGTTCTGGCCGGAGGTTGCGCCCCGGACGGTGGACAATTTCAAGGCGCTCGCGAAGACGAATTTCTACGACGGCACGGCGTTTCACCGCATCATGGCGACGTTTATGATCCAGGGCGGCGATCCGAACACGAAGGA
>CAYJNU010000084.1:1199-22243 GCA_964371005.1 uncultured Verrucomicrobiota bacterium
AGGACCCAGCCAAGGAGACGCTTTACGGCCAGGGCGGACCAGGTCACACGGTCAAGGCCGAGTTCAACAGCCGCAAGCACCAGCGCGGGGTGATTTCCATGGCGCGCTCGAGCCATCCCGATTCAGCGGGCAGTCAGTTCTTCATCTGCACTGTCCCGGCGGACGACCCCGGGATGCAATATCTCAACGGCAAGTACACTGCTTTTGGTAAACTCATCAAGGGCGACGACGTCCTGGAGAAAATCGCCAAGACCCCAGTCGGACCGAACGCCGGAGGCGAGCCCAGCAAGCCTCTCAAGCGCGTCACGGTCGAGAGCATCAAGATCGTTCCTGCGGATTCCGTGAAGTAAACCTCCCCAAATCCACCCAAACCCAAGATATTCCATGAGCGAAGTTGCAGTCCTCCAAACCACCGAAGGCACGATGATTCTCGAATTCTGGCCCGACGTGGCGCCCGGTCACGTGGAGAATTTCAAGAAGCTCGCCCAGCAAGGCTTTTACGACGGGACGTGCTTTCACCGCGTCATCAAGGGTTTCATGATCCAAGGCGGTGACCCACTCACCA
This sequence comes from uncultured Verrucomicrobiota bacterium, assembly GCA_964371005.1. Lineage (GTDB taxonomy): Bacteria > Verrucomicrobiota > Verrucomicrobiia > Limisphaerales > MWDV01 > MWDV01. Next base: position 1,765 of record CAYJNU010000084.1, read on the forward strand.
AGGACGAGGCCATGAAGTCACGCTGGGGCACGGGCGGTCCGGGTCACACGGTCAAGGCGGAGTTCAACGCCAAGCCGCATGTGCGCGGCGTGCTCTCGATGGCGCGCTCACAGGACCCGCATTCCGCGGGCAGTCAGTTCTTCATCTGCCACGCCGACGCCCGGTTTCTCGACAAGCAATACACTGCGTTCGGAAAGTTGATCAAGGGCGACGACGTGTTGGAGAAGATCGCCACGACCCAGACCCAGCCGGGTGATCGTCCGGTCAAGCGGATGAACGTGGAGAGCGTCAAGATCGTGGCGGCGGAATCCGTTGCCTAGCACGTTCATCCCGCGCCAGCGCTGAAGCCGTGGACTTGAACCAGCTTGCCGCGCTGCTCACCGCAATGGGGTGTCCGGCGGACAAGTCGGCGGCCCTGGCGGCCCAATTGGACAAGCGCGCCCGGCAACTCGCAGAGCAGAAGGATCGCAGCTACGAAGCGGCGCTCGCCCATCTTCTTAATCTCATGAAACAGGGTTGGGCGGCGCAGAAGCGTGGGGTATGATTCTGCCATGATTCAGCCCTGGCCCAAGCTCGGCAGCACACCACTCGGTGATTTCAAGGTCTTCAGCCTGCGCAAGGATTTGAAGCGTTCACCCCGCACTGGCCAGCCGCACGAATTCTACGTCCTCGACGCGGTGGACTGGGTCAACATCGTAGCGCTAACGCCTGACGGCCAAATCGTGCTGGTGGAACAATTCCGGCACGGCTCGGAGACGGTGGAGCTGGAGATTCCCGGAGGCGTCATGGATGCACACGATGCGTCCCCCGTGGCAACGGCGGTGCGCGAGCTGCGCGAGGAAACGGGTTTTGAAGGCGAGCACGCGCGCATCATCGGCGAGGTCTTCCCCAATGCCGCAATTCTGAGCAACCGATGTTACACGGTCTTGATCGAAAACTGCCGGCTCACGCACCCGGTCGAGTTCGATCACGGCGAGGACATCGTGACGAAACTTTCGTCGGTGGAGGCGATTCCGGAGTTGATCGCTTCCGGGAAGATCCGCCATTGCATCGTGGTGGCGGCGCTGCATTACTACGAGCTTTGGCGGCGCGGGCTCGTGGGTAACGTGGTCGGCTGAGACCCTGCGGGTCAGCTTTTCTCCTGCCGGACCTGCTCCTTTTTGTCGTCCAGGTCAGCCTGAAGTTTCTTGCGTTCGTTGATGAGTTGCTGTTCCAGCCCGGCGACCTTCTCTGCCTCGCCGGCTTCGGCGGCACTGGCGATCTCAGCCCGCAAAGCGATCTCCCGCTCGGCAACCTTCGCCTTGTAGCGCGAATCCAACTCCGCGATCTGGCGCTTCTGGGCGGCAGTGAGTTTCACGCCCGGCGAACTCTTGCTCAGACGTTCCATGGCGAGTTCGTAGGCACTCTTCATAAGGCGGCAAAACGGCGACGGTTCATATTCACTTTGACATGGGACGCTAGCGCACCACTCTGGTCGGGCGCAAGCGTCCGCTAACATCAGGAGACAGCTTTCGCAGCGACATGACGACACCAATCAAACTGATTTCGACTGATTTCGACGGCACGATTTTCGCCGAGTTCGAGAATCCACCTATCGCGCCCGCCTTGCAGGACGTGATCGGCAGACTCCAGGCGCAGGGGGCGAAGTGGGTCATCAACACCGGGCGCGACATGTCCAGCCTCATGGAGGCCCTCGGTCGCGCGCACCCCTCGGTCCAACCCGATTATCTCGTGCTCGTGGAACGAGAGATCTACTTCCGCGAACACTCGAACTACGTGGGGTTTGCGGAGTGGAATGACGCCTGCCACCGCGCACACGCCGAACTCTTCGCGTCGTTCGAGCCGTTCGTGCCGCAGTTGCTGGGCTGGGTCAACACTCACTACCCCGCCACGACGGTTTACGCAGACACTTATTCGCCGTTTTGCATGATCGCGGGGGACAACGGCGACGCGGACGTGATCCAGGCACACATTGACAACTTCCGCCGGGTTATTCCGAATCTGGCCTTTGTGCGAAACGACGTTTACGCGCGGTTCTGTCACGCCGACTACAACAAGGGCACCGCTCTGGCCGAAATCACCAGGCGGCTGGGCTTGCGGGCCGATGACGTGTTTGCTGCCGGGGACCACCTAAATGACCTGCCGATGCTGGATCGTCAATTCGCCGGTTTCCTCGCGTCGCCGGCGAATGCGACAGAATTGGTCAAGCGGGCGCTACGCTCCCAAGGTGGCCATATCAGCACACTCTCGCACGGCAACGGCGTTGCGGACGGCTTGGCATTCCATCTTCGTGGCGCCGCCTAGCCGATCCCACTGGTATTGCTCACTTCAGCAATCATGACACCTAATTGGTGATTTTAGGGCAGGGCATTTCCCGCAGACTGTTTTACGTAACCAATTGGATCGCAACACAATGAGTTAATTGATTAGAATTTGACACGTACTGAGTTAGTGCTAGTCTGGTCTGGCAGCGTTGGCCGGGTCGCGCACGTGAGCGCAACCGCCGAAGGCTGGCAACCACGTACTTTTCAGGCATTCGCATGAGTAATTCGGTCGTCATCACCCAGGCCCCTAGCGGCCAACCCAAGGTCCACAAGATCTCCGAGGCGGTCATCCGCATTGCGGGCAACTCTCAGGATGGCATTCAAGCCATCGGCGGTTTTCTCGCCCGGTTGGCCGGGCGGAGTGAGCAGGAGGTAATGACGTTCATGACCATTCCGGCCACGATCTCGGGTGGCGCATCCATCTTTCAGGTGCGCATTGGCTCGGGTGAGGTGTTGAGTTCGGGCGACGAGGCGGACGTGCTGTTGGCATTCTACCAGCATTCTTACGAAGGGCATATCAAGTCACTGCGTAAGGGCGGCATTGTGTTGCTCGACTCGGATCACGTCGAACCGAAGGCCGAATGGCAGAAAGACTACCGTCATCTGAGCATTCCGATTTCCAGCCACACGATCGAGGCCATCGGCGGCACTGCCAAGGACAAGGGTAAGAACATTTACGCCCTGGGCTTGGTGGCGCGCATGTTTGATCTCGACGTGCCGAAGCTGGAGAAGCTGGTTGGGGAGAAATTCACCGGCAAGGATCCCAGCATCCTCAAAAACGCACTCAGTGCGTTCCATGCCGGCTATGGTTACTCGCTCGACCACGTGATGGAGACATTTGCGCTCACCGAGAGCAAGAAGCGGGATCGGGCGCAGGTCGTGATGAACGGCAACGAAGCGGTCGCTTACGGACTCATCACCGCCGGCGTGCGTTTCGGCGCCGCCTACCCAATCACCCCTTGGTCGGACGTGATGGAGATCCTCCGGCGGGAACTGCCAAAGTACGGCGGAATGTTCGTCCAGTGCGAAGATGAGATTGCTTCCATCGCCATGGCCCTGGGCGGCAGCTTCAGCGGGCGCGTCGCCGTCACCGGATCGAGCGGTCCCGGCATTTCGCTCAAGAGCGAAGCCCTGGGCTGGGGCGTCAATGCCGAGGTTCCGCTGATCATTGTTGATGTCCAGCGCGGGGGGCCGTCCACGGGGCTGCCGACGAACGTCGAGCAATCCGATCTCAACATCGCCTGTTTCGGCAGCCATGGTGATGCGCCGCGAGTGGTGCTGGCGCCCACCGATGTGGAAGATTGTTTCTACACTGCCATCGAAGCCGTCAATCTTGCCCGCCAATACAGCGTGCCTGTGTTCATCCTAAGCGATCAGGCGATCGCCTCGCGCATTGAGGCGTTCACCGAGCCGGACTTAAAGAAGCTTTGGCAGAACATTTCCCCCGACCTGCGCCCGGTGGCGGATCACACACCCTACAGCCTGAACGCGCCTGATGGGATCACACATCATGTGGCACCCGGAACGCGGATTCTCAGCGGCAAGTATCCGGTGTTGCCCGGACTAGAGCATGACGAGATGGGTCACCCCAGCGGGTCGCCGGGTCTCCACATGGCCATGACCGCCAAGCGTCGCAGGAAGCTCCAGGCCCTCGCTAAAGCGCTGCCCGCGCCCAAGACCTATGGCCCGAACGAAGGCAATGTCCTGCTCGTGGGCTGGGGTTCGACGCAGGGCCCGATCCGTGAAGCTGTGGACCGTGCGCGCGCCGCCGGCGACAGCATTTCCGCATTGCACCTCCGGCATCTCAACCCGCTTCCCAACGATTTGGAGAAGATATTCTCGGGTTTCCATCATGTCTTCGTCGTCGAATTGAACGACGAGGGCCTTTACGGCTACGGCCAGCTTGGCGCGATTCTGCGCGCCCGCTACTGCGATCCGCGCATCCGCGGCCTGACCAAGACCGACGGCTTGACTTTCAAGGTGAAGGAGATCCTCGAACGCGTGAAAGAGAAGCTCGCCGCGCTGAAGAAAGCGGGCGACTGATTCGTTGAGCAACACCGCACCATCTTTACCCAGAAAACCTATGACACCTGCCACTCTTGAAGCCCCTGCCCGCGTGAACGCGCCCACCGGTGAAATCCGCCCTCCCCTGACCAAGAAGGAACTCGCCGCCGATCATCCCACTTGGTGCCCCGGTTGTGGCGATTTCTCCGTCCTCGCACTCTATTTCAAACTCATGGAAAAGGCGAAGATTCACCATGAGAACATCGTCAGCATCTCCGGCATCGGCTGTTCCAGTCGCTTCCCGTATTTTGTGCAGGCGCACGGCGCCCACTTCATTCACGGGCGCGCCCTGCCCTTTGCCACCGGCGTTTCGCTGGCGCGGCCGGATTTGCATGTGTTCGCTTTCAGCGGCGACGGCGACGCGTTTTCCATCGGCGGCAACCACTTCACCCATACCGCGCGCCGCAATGTGAACATGACCCTCGTGGTCATGGACAATCAGGTTTACGGCCTCACCAAGAAGCAGACCTCGCCCACCTCGCCGCTCGGCTTCAAGAGCAAGACGGATCAATGGGGCTCGTTCGATCATCCGATCAACCCGCTCAAACAGGCCATCGCTGCGGGAGCAACCTTCGTGGCGCGCACCACGCACACAAATCCGAACCACGTCCTCCAGATGATGGAAGCCGCGCTGCACCACGACGGCTTCAGTTACATTGAATGCCTCAGTGAATGTGTCGAGTTCTACGAAGGCGCCTTCGACGCCGCCAACCCACGCAAGGGCGGCGTCTTCAACCTCGTTCCCGCTGATCACGACGTAACCAACGAAATGGCCGCCTACAAGCTGGCGGACGCTCCGTTCCCGGGCTACTTCGGCATCTTCTGCAAGATCAAACGTCCGACCAAGAACGCGAAAGAAGCCGAAGTCAGCCGCAACATGCGCGAGAAACTGAAGGACCTCCAGGAATGGGAAATCCTTCAGAAGACCTTTGACAAGATGAAGTGAGCCAAATAGCGACCCCGCACCCCGGCGGCAGCGCCGGGGTTTTTTGTTTGTGAAAACGGGTTGTGAACCGTTGGGACGAAGCGTTTCGTGTCAGCCGGCACCCAACAAGGCCCGCGTCTGACCGGGAATGCTCCCTGAGCGGACGAGGCTCTCTCCCACGAGGATTGCAGCGGCGCCGGCGCGCTTGACTCGTTCCACATCCGCCCGGGTGTGAATGCCGCTTTCGGCAACCAGCAGCGGCGCGGACGGAACTTTGACGATGCAGGATGGTCCGGCGACGCTCGCCATCTTGGCAGCTAGCCGCTCGGTCGTGGCCAAGTCCACTTTGAAGGTTTTTAGGTTGCGGTTGTTCACACCGATCAAGCCCGCGCCCGCTGCCAGCGCGCGATCCAATTCCGCTTCGTCGTGAACCTCCACCAGCGCGGCCAAGCCTGCCTCGTTCGCCAGTTCGTGAAACCAACGCAGCCGGGCGTCGTCAAGGATCGCCACGATGAGCAGCATGGCATCTGCTCCCCACTCGATGGCCTCCAGGATTTGCCGCTCGTCTATGATGAAATCCTTGCGCAGGAGCGGCAGCCTTACCGTGGCGCGGATCTGGCGGAGATAATCCAGCGAACCTTGGAAGAACTGCTCGTCAGTGAGCACGGAAAGACAGCTTGCGCCCGCCGCCTCGTATTCCGTCGCGATACGGACGGGATCGAAGTCCTTGCAGATGACGCCGGCCGAGGGCGACGCCTTCTTGACCTCGGCGATCAACGCGATGTCGCCAGCACGCGGCTTTCGCAACCCGGCGAGGAAGTCGCGCCGTTCGCCACGCTCCAGCATGGCGTCGCGCAAGTCGCCTGCCGCAATGCGACGTTCTGGAAGCAACGCCACTTCGCGCCGCTTCTGTTCAACAATGGTGTCGAGGATGGTCGGAATTTGCGATTTCACTGTAACGCCAATCCGATGCGCTTGGGATATCGAGATGATAACTCCTCAATGGAAATCGGCTCACAATCACTGATTTGCAGAGACTCGAACCAAAAACCAATTGCCCAAAGCGCCTTCTCGCGATGCTTGAACAGCTCCATGTAGGATTGTGCTTCAGGCTCGGCGTCAACCAGAGGATAGATCCACCGTGCGCCTCCCTGCGGGCAGTGAGTCGGTGAACCGCGCTCTGGGAAGCACTGCCACTCGAATATATCACTCGCTTCAAATATGGACGCTACGAAAAGCATGAATCGAGCGTTTGGGACTACAACCGACGAGATCTCTTTCGGCAGCTCTTCGGATCCGGTGGAGATCGCAATCCGTGACAGGTTGCCCAAGCGAAACGTGTAGTGCGTATTCCACACCAAGACTTCCCCATGTTCATGCACAGCGTTTGTCTCTGAATCTGGACAGACGGAAAGCTTGACATCTACCAAACGTGTTCGGAGATCGAAACGAAGGCGCTCCAGCCGAGAGTAGTCCTCCAGCAGTGCATTGAGTTGACGCCTTTCGGTTTCTGTTAGGCAGGAGGCCATATCGGCTTTCAAACGCTCTATTCCTCCTCATCCTTCACGCCTTGCATGCGTTTCAGCGGGCAGCCGGCGCGCAGCCAGCCGTTCACAAATGCATCCAAGTCGCCGTCCATCACCGCCTGCACGTTGCTCGTCTCGACGCCGGTGCGGAGGTCCTTCACCATGCGATACGGTTGGAAAACGTAGCTCCGAATCTGGTTGCCCCACGAGATGCTCCCCTTCTCGCCGTAAAACCGCTCCATCTCCGCCTTCTGCGCGTCCACGCGCTGCGCGTAAATCCGCGAGAGCAAGAGCTTCATGGCGGTGGCGCGGTTCTGATGCTGCGACCGCTGGCTTTGCGACGCCACGATCAGGCCGGTGGGGATGTGAGTGATGCGGACGGCGGTCTCCACCTTGTTGACGTTCTGCCCGCCCTTGCCGCCGGAACGGAAGGTATCCACCTTGAATTCCGTCGGCGGAATCACGATTTCAGAGGAGGTTTCCTCGATTTCGGCAATCGCGTCCACGCTGGCAAAGCTGGTATGCCGGCGCTTGTTGGAGTCAAACGGCGAGATGCGCACCAGCCGATGCACCCCACGCTCGGCCTTGGCGAAGCCGTAAGCGTTCTCGCCCTTGAGCAGCAGCGTGACGCTCTTGATGCCCGCGCTCTCGCCGGGCAACGTGTCTTCGACCTCGACCTCCCAGCCGCGCGACTCCGCCCAGCGCTGGTACATCCGCATCAGCATGTTCGCCCAGTCGCACGCCTCCGTGCCGCCGGCGCCGGCGTTGATGCTCAGGATGGCATTGCTCCGGTCGTGCGGCCCGTTCAGGAACACGCGCAGTTCCAAAGCGTCGAGCCCCTTGAGGAACTGCGTCAGGTCGCGCTCCAGTTCCTGCTCGATGGCGGTTTGCGCCGCGGGCGGTTCGGCCTGGCCCAGTTCGAGCATCACCTTCGAGTCGTCAAGGTGTTTCTCAGCCTGGAGCAACGGATCAATTCTGCCGCGGAGGGTGTTCGCCTCGTCAATGAGCTTCTGGGCTTGTTCGCGGTTGTTCCAGAAGGTGTCCGTCGCCATCAGCGTGTTCAGTTCGCCGAGGCGCTTCTGCGCAGTGGGGACGTCAAAGAAACCTCCGCAAGTGCGCGAGTTTCTGCGAGGCCGTGACCAAACTGACATTGACGGTTTCAAACATAGGTGGTGGAAGATAGCGGATGGAGGTCAGCGGATGAAAGGTGGAAAAGCAGGCTTTGTCCCTGCACACCCCGATCACTCCGCGAGTCCGTCGTGCATCAAACGTCCCGAAACCGCCCGGGTGGTGGGTGTTTCGCGGAACTTGGCGCACGTCTGCCTACCGTCGCTTCGGTCGTTTGCCGGCGATCAGCCGGGGCGCGACCAGCCATTCGAGGCTGGCGCAACGGTCTTCCTCAAGACGCTCGACCTCCAACCGGCAAAGCCCGCCTTTCTTCAGGGTAAGCACCAAGTGTTGCCCACCCGTGCAAAGCAGCGAGATCAGGCTGCTCAGATACGGTTCGTGCCCCACCAGGAGCACACTATCAGGCGCGGGCCGGATGGCGTTCACCTGCGCCAATAGCTTGCCGTAATCGCCCGCCGGCGCGAGGTGCTGGGTCAGTTCCAACCGGCTGTGCAACCGCAACCCGCGCTCGATGATCTCCGCCGTCTCCCGCGCGCGAGCGAACGGGCTGGAAAAGATCACGTCGAGGGAGAGGTCCCACTGGCGCAGGGCATGAGCGAGGGCTTTGGTCCGCTGCGCCCCCTTGGCGGTCAACGGTCGGTCGGCGTCGTTCGGATAACGCGGGTCGCCGTGGTCGGCGGCCTCGCCGTGTCGGAGAATATAGAGTTTCATGGAGGTGGAGAGGTGAGTTCTGCTGGAACACCCGACAAGCCGAGGCTGGACGGGTTGAAGTTGGAAAGTCCGTCCAGCGAGGTCAGGAAATGATCAATCATCTCACGTCGCCGGCGCAGTAGCGCGGCGCGCAGTCGTCGGCCGTCCGCCGGCGGGAATCCCGCTTCCTTAACTGCCGCCGTAACCGCTGCCAGCAGGACTTGCAGATCTTGAATGTCGCCCATCCTGGATTGGAACCCGCGCATCTGTTCGCGATGCTCTTGCGTGAGCCCGGGCAGCAGCGGCTCGAGCAACTCGGTCAGGTAGCGAAAGCGTTTGAAGGCCACGCGGGTTCGGTGGACGGTGGCGGGCGCGTTGCGGCGGATGCGCCGCCGCAACGCCAGGACGCGCGCGTACGCCTCTCGGAGCGCCGTCTGGGCGAGCTGTGCATGGGAGGACCAGCGTTCAGAGTCCCCCCTGGCTCGCGCCGTCTTCTCAACGTCCTTCAACCGCTTCTGCAACCGGGCCGGCTTCGTCGTTTTGATTTCCCGGCCCAATTGCGCGACCAACTCTCGCTCCCGCCGCCGCCAGAGCGCGTCGAGTGGGCGCGCCTCGGGAAACTCGCGTCGCAGCGGTTTGAGCAGCGCCAGACAGACGTGCGTATCGCGCAAGCCATCGAACGCGTCGAGCCGTCGTTTGAGCACCTTGCGGGGCTTGCGGACGGCGCGTTCGAACTGCAGGGAGCGCAACAAATCGAGCAGGGCCAGGAGTCGCCGCGTTTCGATGCGCAAATCGTGAACTGCGGCATCGGAAAACCTGCGCTGGCAACGATTGAGCCGCTTGCGATACCGCCGCCGTAGCGTCAGCAAACTTACGGCCAGCGTGCGGGCCGGCAGAATGGGAAACGCCGTGGGCATGGCAGGAATCAGAACGGCCGTTTCGCGAGTTTAACTTCCGGGTACTTGCCTTTCGCGGCGCGGGCTTTCGGATGGCGCGACACGCCGCTGGCGGCGAGCGCGATGAACTCAAACTGGCTGCGGCGCGGCTTGACCGCGCGGCTGTGCGCGGGCAGGCAGTAGCTCCCATCGGTTTGGAGCAGCCGGGCTCGCGTGTTGTCTGCCAGCGGCAGCGCGAGCAACTCGGACATGATGCGCTCGCGCAAATTCCCGTCGAGGATCGGGAAGGCGGTCTCGATGCGGCGGTAAAAGTTCCGTGGCATCCAGTCCGCGCTGCTCAGGAACACCTCGGGCTGGCTGGCATTCTCAAAATAGAGGATGCGGCTGTGCTCGAGGAAACGATCCACGATACTGCGCACGGTGATGTTCTCGCTGACGCCCTTCAACCCCGGCCGCAGGCAGCAGATGCCGCGCACGATGAGGTCAACCTTCACGCCGGCCTGGGACGCGCGATACAACGCCTCGATGATCTCGCGATCCACGAGTGAGTTCATCTTGCCGACGATGCGGGCCGGGAAACCGTTCCGGGCGTGCGCCGCCTCGCGGTCCACCAAGACCACCAGCCGTGGCGCCAAATCAAACGGCGCCACCAGCAATCGCTGCATCGGGCGGAACTGAGAGATGCCCGTCAGTAAGTTGAAGAGGTTCGTCACGTCCTCCCCGAACTCGGGCCGGCACGTCAGCAGGCCGGTGTCGGTGTAAAGCCGCGCCGTGCTCGGGTTGTAGTTCCCCGTCGCCAGGTGGACGTAGCGACGGATGGCGTCGCTGTCGCGACGGACGATCAGGGTGGCCTTGCAGTGAATCTTGAAGCCGACCAACCCATAGACCACGTGAACGCCGGCGTCTTCGAGCTTGCGCGCCCACTCGATGTTGTTCGCCTCGTCAAAGCGCGCCCGCAATTCGACCACGGCGGCCACTTGTTTGCCGTTCTTCACCGCGTCCATCAGCGCGCCAATGATCCGCGCGTCGCCCCCGGTGCGATAAAGCGTCTGTTTGATCGCCAGCACCCCCGGATCGCAGGCCGCCTGTTGCAGGAGGCTCACCACGGTTTCAAAACTCTCGAACGGGTGATGCAACAGAAAATCGCGCTGGCGAATGGCGCCAAACAGGTCGTCGCAGCCCCGCAACGGTTTCGCGATGGGCGCTACAAACGGCGGGTAGCGCAGTTCGGGCGAATGGTCGCCGTCGCAAAGCATCATCAGCCGGACCGGATTCAGCGGACCGTCCACGGTATACAGATCGCTTTCGTCCAGGCGCAACTGCCGCAGCAGTTCGACGCTCACGTCTTCCGGACAACCATGACCGACTTCCAACCGGACCGCGTCACCCCGACGACGGCGTTGGAGTTCCTGTTCGACGGCCGCCAGCAGGTTCGCCACCTCCTCGTCGTCAATGTATAGCTCGCTGTTCCGCGTCACGCGAAATGACCACCAACCCTGAATCTTCGTGCCGGGAAAGAGATCACTCAGGAAGTGCCCGATGAGCTGGCCGAGAAAGACATAATCCATGCGGCCATCGTGGCGGGGCAACCGGATCAGCCGGGGCAACACCCGCGGCACCTGGACCACGGCCAGATGGGAATCCGGTTGGCCGCCGGCGTCCATTTCCACCTTGGCAATGAGATTGAGGGAGCGGTTCAGCAGTTGCGGAAATGGGTGCGCCGAGTCAATCGCCAGCGGCGTGAGCACGGGCAACACCTCGGTACGGTAGTAGTGTTCGAGCCAGGCGCGGTCGGTGGCGTCGAGGTCTTCCCAAGTGAGGAAGCGGATGCTGTTCTTCGCCAGTTCGGGCACGAGTTTCTGCTGCCAACAGGCGTATTGATCCTGCACCATGCGACGGACGCGACGGTGAATGACCCGGAACGTCTCGGTGGCGGTCAACCCATCCACGCTGCGTTCCACCACCTCGGTTTCAATCTGCTGCTTGATGCCGGCCACGCGCACCTCAAAAAACTCGTCGAGGTTCGAGCTGACGATGCAGAAGAACTTCACCCGCTCCAGGAGGGGATTCTCCGGATTCGTGGCCTCATCGAGCACGCGCTGGTTGAACTCCAGCCAACTCAGCTCGCGGTTGAGGAAGTGCTGCGGTTTGAAAACGTTTTTCGTCACAAGGACCGTAGTATAGCCGACCCAACCAGCCTTCTGCAACGGCCCAGCGGCCGGCGGTGGATTGTGTCATTTGCGTTAAGCTCTATTCACCAAGGCCCACACAAGGGCCTCTCGCTGTCAGCATCTGCCAATGAACGCAGCAATTCTCCACACCAAGGATGGTGGATAATTCGTGGACACATCTTAACCGAATCGTCACGCGGGCCTGCGGCTTGCCGCGGGCGAACGTGAGTTCTCGCCCGGCCGACGCTTAGGTGCTTTCCGATTCCGTTGTCACCGGCTGCCCCTCCCCTTGGAGGGCCGCCATGACGGCGTGCCAGGCGAGGATGGCGCACTTGACGCGGGCGGGGTATTTGTAAACGCCTGCGAACACCGCCAGTTTGCCCACGTCACCGGCGACCTTGCCGGTCGTCACCATGTCGCGGACTTCGCCAAACATCTTCTCCACGTCCGCCTTGGTCTTGCCCTTGGCGAAATCCGTGAGCAGCGACGCTGAAGCCTTCGAGATGCAGCAACCCGACCCGACGAAGCTGATGTCCTTCACCACGTCGCCGTCCAGTTGGAGGAACAGCTTGAGCTGATCGCCGCACAGCGGGTTGTGGCCCTGCGCCGAGCAGGTGGCCGCCGGCAGCTCGTGGAAATTCCGCGGTTTCTTGCAGTGGTCAAGAATGACCTGCTGATAAAGGTCGTTCAGGTCGTCAAACATGATTCACTTCTCCGCCAGATGGGGATTCGCCTCCAGCCGGTCCCACACGAGCTTGTCGAGTTCCTCCCGTGCCGGTTCGCACTGAATGCGCTCAATGATCTCTCCAGCGAAGGCGTGGATTAACATCTGCCTTGCCGTGTCTGTCCCGATACCGCGCGAGCGCAGGTAGAAGATGGATTCGTCGTTGAGCTGGCCGATGGTTGCACCGTGCGTGCATTTCACGTCGTCGGCGTAGATCTCCAACTGCGGTTTGGTGTTGGCCGTGGCGTTGTCCGAGAGCAGCAGGTTCTTGTTCGTCTGCTTCGCATCGGTCTTCTGCGCGATCTGCTGCACCAGGATGCGCCCGTGAAAGACGCCCTTCGATTTATCGTCGAGGATGCCGTTGAAATACTCGTGGCTGGCGCAATGCGGCTGCGCGTGCTCGACGACCATGTGGTGATCTGCCAGTTGCTCACCACGCGTCAGGTAAAGGCCGTTGAGGATGCACTCCAGACCTTCGCCTGCGAGCTTCGTGCGAATGTTGTTCCGCGAGATTTTCGCTCCGAGCGCGAACGAATGCACGCTCACGTGGCTGGCGCGCCCGAACTCGCCGTGGAACGCCGCGAGATGAAACGCGTCCGCCGCCTCATCCTGAAACTTCACGAACTCCAGCCGCGCGTTGTCGCCAACGCACAACTCGGTGACGGCGTTGGTGAAGTAACTCGCGCCGCCGAGCGACACGTAGGTTTCAAGGATGGTCACCTGGCTGTTGGCCTCGGCGATCACGAGGTTGCGCGGATGAAACGTCGCGCCACTCTGCGTGGTGGTCGAGATGCAAATGAACTGGATTGGCTCAGCGACCACCGCGCCTGCCGGGACGTGAACGAAACCGCCATCCACGAAGAACGCCTGGTTCAGTGCCGTGAAACCGTTGTCGGCCGTCTGCGCGTAACGGCCCAAGTGCTTTTCCAGGAACGCGCCATCGGACGCCAACGCGGCGGCAAGGTTTCCGGCCCTCACGCCCGCGGGCAAATTCCCGACGGAGGAAAGGTCCGGGGCGAAATGGCCGTTCACAAACACCAGCTTCGCGCCCGGCAATTTCGCGAAGGAAACACCTTCGAGCTGCGCGGCAACGACGCTCCCCGACGGCTTCAACGCCGGCCGAAACGGCAACCGGGCGATGGGCGCGACGTTGGTGAATCGCCAATCCTCGTGATCCAGCGTCGGCAGCCCGAGTTCGCGAAAGCGGGTGATGCCCTCGCGCCGCAGGGCTGTAAGCCACGCGGGTCCGGCTGCGCGCTTCGCGAATCGCTCGAACTTCGGGCCGTATTTGTCGGCGGCTTTGGCTGACTGTTCTTGGGTTGACTGCGTCATCGTCTGCTTCTCTCTGCTCCGGGCCGTTCGCCGCCAGTGTTTCAATCGCACCGCCGGCATGCAAGCCTCAGAATCGGTGCGAAAGATAGCACGGCACGCAGCGGAAACAACCGGCAGAGCACGAGCCCCCACTGGACACGAACCGGATGTCTGGCTGCAGGGCAGCCGTCACCGCAACGCCGGACCGCGACCTGGTCACCGGTCGCAGCAGTCACGATTGCGTGAGAGGATTCCGACTTACCTGTCACCTGGCGATTCATTCGGACGTGCTGCGCGCCGGGGACGGACGCGCGGTCCAAGAATGGGGGCAGACGGCGACGGGTATGCCCTCCGGTCGCAGCGGATGAATTGGACGCCTACAGGGTTGCCACCGGTGCGCGCCGCGCTACACTCTCCCGGTCAGCACAATCGGAGAAGGTGATCGAGAAACGAAGACAACCCGTGAAACGACGGCTGCCACACCTGCCACTCAGACGCTCGCAATCATACGCCTTCAGCGAGCACGGGGCGATTATGGCCGCCACCGTCCTGAATAGCCCGCAGCCATGCACCTTCTGGAATTTGAAATCGGCAATCTGCGATCCAGCGAAGCGTGGCCCGCCGCCCCAGCCGGAGCCGAAGCGGCGCGAGATTTGATTCCACGCGGCCAAGGAGCGAGCGGAGGCGGAACCATGACCATTGACCAAGCCAACCTATGCCGCGCTGGATTCGTTCTGGCCAACGGCGACCAGAGCGCTCAGTTTCGGCCCATGCAAACCGCCGCCAACGCCCGCAATTCCGCCCACGATCATGGAGTGAGAGAGGAAGGAGCATTCAGGAAAGGCATGGGAACGAAGTTTATGGAGCCAGTGGAAAACGACGCGGAGGTTTACTCAAACGACTAACTGTGATAACCCAAGGACGCTATGGCTACAATTGAGCAGGCCGCTGAATTACTAAAACCGTACCGAGCGGAGTTGCTTGAGGAGCGAGAAGGGTTCTTTTTCGGCAAACTCAGTTCAGTCGGAGCAAGTGCGGTGGAATTTAGGGTTGCGGTCGCCGCAATTGATGACTTCCTTAAACTCAAGGAGTCGCTTCATTCCGATCCAGAAACAGCGATTCATGCTCCCGGTTTCTACGAGCAAGTTGTCGAGACGAATGGTCCAGGGCCAGCGATGTTCCGACTCTTTCGTCGAGAGCGGACGGGTTACCTCCTGACCAGCCCAGACAACTCGATCACTATTGACCTGAGTCCGGCTTCCGAATCGTTTCTGTTCCACGTTGGCAGCACGGAAGGGTTCCGTATGTTTCGAAGGCGCATCATTGGTTTCCGTCTCGGCATTGATCGCCGCGGACGTGAACGGGAGGATGCAGGCACGCCTCAACTGCGGGACTATTTTGGACGTGTTCTAACCGTGAAGGTGAAGGCAACGGGCGAAGACGGTCACGGATTGAGCAAGAACAAGCTCCACGATCTTGCCACATCTGGCCTGTTTAACATTTCCTTTGCAACCGGGGTTGGGTTGAGCATGGCGACATCGTGGGAACGTAGCCTCTACCGATTGGGGCGAGGCCGAGACGACGAGCCTCAATTTCCCCGAAGGATCTACGATAAGGAACTGGCAGCCTATTACCAACTGGCCTTGTCAAGCGACAGTCCGATTCTCGCCTACTTGGCGCTATACAAAGTGCTCGAGTTCTTTTTCACGTCGGCTTCTGAAGCAGTCTTGCACAAGCGGCTTGCTGACAAAGTCGCGCACCCTGACTTTACCCACAAGAGCGCGGCGCAACTCCGTCAGGTTGTATCAATGGTTCGCAAATTTGACCAGAAGATGGATGAACAGCGCATGTTGGCGACCGTGTTGGAGCAGAATTTCATGGTCGATGAAGTCCCCTCGTGGGTTGCGGACGTGGAGGCGTCCACAGGTCACTACTTCACACAACCCCAAAACATTTTTGGCCAGTCCATGACGCTCGACATAAATCCCGAAGGGATTTACGCATCGCTTGCAGCACGGATTTACTTCATTCGGAACGCGCTTGTTCATAACAAAGAAGGGGAACTTGCACGATTCACCCCTTTCTCTGGTCAAGAGGCGGTGCTGTTCAAGGAAACGCCGCTGCTAATGTTTTTGGCAGAAGGATTGATCTCAAAGACCGGCAAGGATGTCTGACGTGATGAAGCTCCTCCCCTGCCAAAAGCTGGAAGTTGTCCACCAGACGCTTTGCCCTGCTGCTTCGGATAACTGGCGCGGGCCGTTCACGCCGGCGCACATCGCGTAGCCAGCCCAGTTGCCATGCCCAAGAAACTCTCGCTCACCAAGGTTGCCGCCAAACCCGCGCGCGGCGTCGCACCGTTGCTGGCGAATGTGCGCGGGCTCATCCTCGCGGTGTGCGAGTGCGTGGCACGGTCCTTTCCGCCGGATTCCAAACCCATCGAATTCGAGAGGTTTGGCAATTGTGGCGAATTCGCCACAATTAAGGCCACGCGGCCACGCCAATGTCTGGTTTCAATCCCGTGGAATTCGACGGGATTGGAAGTTCGGGCAACCGTCGGTTCACCCAACGGAACGCATGAGCAAAGCCAAGCCAGCCATCATTGAAGTCCAAGGAACGGCCATCACGGTCGTCACCCGGGAGCATGGCGACTACATTTCGCTCACGGACATGGTGCGGAATTTCGAGGGCGGCAGCGCGCTCATCGAGCAATGGCTGAAGAACAAAGACACGGTGCTGTTCCTCGGCGTCTGGGAACAGATTCACAACCCGGATTTTAATTCCCTCGAATTCGAGGGAATTAGAAATGAGGCCGGTCGGAACAGCTTCTTCCTGTCGGCCAAGTCGTGGGCAGAGCGCACGCAGGCGAAGGGGTTGGTGGCCAGCGCCGGGCGTTACGGTGGCACGTTCGCGCACAAAGACATCGGGTTTGAGTTCGGTTCGTGGTTAAGCCCGGAGTTCAAGCTGTATCTCATCAAGGAATTCCAGCGGCTCAAGGACGACGAGAACCGCCGGCTGTCGCTCGCGTGGAATCTCAACCGCACGTTGTCGAAACTGAATTATCGCATCCACACCGACGCGGTAAAGGCGCACCTGATTCCGCCGGAGGTCACGCCCGCGCAGGCGGCCATCACCTATGCGACGGAGGCGGATTTGCTCAACGTCGCGCTGTTTGGTCACACCGCGCGTCAGTGGCGCGACGCGAATCCCAAGCTGGAAGGCAACGTTCGTGATTACGCGAGCGTCGAGCAGTTGCTTGTCCTGGCGAACATGGAAGGCATGAACGCCGAGTTCATCCACATGGGCCTGCCGCAGGGCGAACGGCTCAAGCGGTTGAATCAAATCGCCATTCGCCAAATGCAGGTTTTGACTTCGGCGAGTCTGAAGGCGTTGCCCGGGGTGACGAGAAAGTAGATACGGCAGCCGGAGAAGCTACGGGATCGCACTTGCCTGGATTACTTCTCCCGCCCATCCCCCACGATGAACGGTGCGAACTCGCCATGGCAATGCGGCGGGATGCGGACTTTGAACCGCGCCGTCTTGGCGTAAAACCGCCGCTCCACCACTTGCCCGACGTCGTGCAGCTTCGCGATCAGGTCCGCGCGCTCGTGCGGAATCGCCACCTGCACGAATTCCCGTTCCGGACGCAGCCGGGTGCCGATCTCCGCCAGCAACGCCGGCAGGCCATCGCCCGTCGCCGCCGAGATTGCGACGGCGTGGGGATGATGTTCCAGGTAGCGGCCCGCCACTTCGCGGTTCGGCAGGAGATCGGTTTTGTTGAAGACCATCACGGTCGGTTTGTCCGCCGCGCCGATTTCGGCGAGCACGACGTTGACCGCGGCGATTTGTTCGTCCGCCTGCGGATGGCTCGTGTCCACGACGTGCAGGAGCAGGTCCGCTTCGACGACTTCCTCGAGCGTGGCCTTGAACGCCTCGACCAGGCCGTGCGGCAGCTTGCGGATGAAGCCCACCGTGTCGGTGAGCAGCACGTTTTGGTTCGTGGGCAGGCGCAGGCGGCGCGTGGTGGGATCGAGCGTGGCGAACAGGATGTCTTTCGCCATCACGTCCGCGCCGGTGAGCGCGTTGAGGAGCGTGGACTTGCCGGCGTTGGTGTAGCCGACGATGGACGCGAGCGGCCATTTCTGGCGCTTGCGCCCGCCGCGTTGGATGGCGCGGTTTTGGCGAACCTGATCCAGATCACGCGTGAGTTTGTCAATGCGCTCCGACACCTTGCGCCGGTCCACTTCGAGCTGCGATTCGCCCTCGCCGCCACGCATGCCGATGCCGCCGGATTGCCGCGAGAGGTGGCCCCAGAACCGCGTCAGTCGCGGCAGCAGATGCTGGAGCTGCGCCAACTCGATCTGCAACTTGCCTTCGCGGGTGCGGGCGCGCCGGGCGAAGATGTCGAGGATCAGCGCCGTGCGGTCGAGGACCTTGCAGTTGAAGATACGTTCGAGGTTGCGGCTCTGCGCGGGCGAAAGCTCGTCGTCGAAGATGACCGTGTCCACGTTCTGCTCGCGGCAATGCGCGGCGAACTCCTCCGCCTTGCCCTTGCCGATGTAGGTGGCGGGGTTTGGTGTATCCAGCTTTTGCGTGCCGTCGCCGCAGACTTCACCGCCGGCGGTGGCAGCCAACTCGGCCAGTTCCTCCAAGCCGTCGCGCATCTCCGAGGCATTGCGGGCCTTGAGTTCCACGCCCACCAGGAACACTCGTTCAGTGCGCTTCGTTCGGTTCTCGATCAGTGCTTTCAAGTCAGTTTAGATTCGACCGCGGCAGCATAGCGGGCAGGCGGTCCGGGACAATGTTGTTTGTATGCTCGTGCGGTGCGTGGGGGGTGCGGTGGTAGCAAGTGCGGCGGAAGCTCGGGAGACTGAATGCATGCGCGTGTCCCGTCTCCGCTTGTGTTGTTACGGGGGCAGAAAAACGGAACGCATCCCCGCGCGCGTGGCGAAATCGTATTGCTGCTTGTCCGCCGTCACGAAATCGTCGAAGCCGAATTTCATCATGGCCACGTGCAGCAGGTCAGCGGTTTTGACGGGAATGTTCTGGCCGAATTGCCGGGAAAGCGCGAGCGCCTCGTCGAAGACCTCCTCGTAGTCCACCTCCAGTCGTGCCAGGACGCCGTCCGCAAGATCCTGTTCCATCAGGGCGACGCCTGTTTGTAACTGCGCTGCCGAGAGCAGCGGCTGGCCGGTCGGACTGACGAGCCAGGTCTTTCGTCGCGCCACATGGAGCATTTCCACCTCGTTGAAGCGCGAGAGCAAAATGGGCGGTTCGTACCCGGGCACGATGGGCTGGGCAGCCGATGTGTTGGCTTCCCGCCAGTAGAGCTTGAACAGAAATCCGCTGTCGAAGTATGCCCTCAAAACCGGTCTTCCTTTTCTTGCGCCAACAACTCGGCGGCAGTGGGACCAGCGACCGGCTCCAGGTAGTACCGCGCCAGACGCCCGGCAAAATCAGGCCAACTCGGTTTGCGGACGGCGGCTTCCTTGCCTGCGAGTACGCCGGGAGGAGATATCAACACCCACGGTTTCCCACCGCGAGTAACCAGAATCCGTTCCCCGTTGTGGGCGAGTTCGGAAAACTGGTCAAACTCCTGGACCGCTTGCTGTGTGCTGATCGTCTTCATCTCGGCCAACAGTGCCGCACCGGTTGCGAAGCGTCAAGCTGTTGGCCGAGCCACTGATCCGCAGCACTTGCGGCCAGGTCAGTTCTTCCTCGCCTCTTCGCGATACGCTTCCACTTCCTCTGGCGTTGCGGGCGCGGGCCAGATGTAGTCCTTTTTGAACCAAGGGTTACGGGAAGTCGTATAATCCGGCAGCGCGGATGTGTCGCCGCCGTCGTCGGTCAGGTTCTCGCCCACGGAGTAGAGCAGGAAACTGCCGTCCGCGTTGAGCCGATACCGCAGCGGCTTGCCGTCCATGTAATCCACCGGCACAGCGGGCAAGAACTCCGGCGCGAGCACGTCCAGACTCGCCGGCAGCTTGCCGTGCCTGAGCGCATA
The DNA here is from genome assembly GCA_964371005.1 of uncultured Verrucomicrobiota bacterium. Taxonomy (GTDB): domain Bacteria; phylum Verrucomicrobiota; class Verrucomicrobiia; order Limisphaerales; family MWDV01; genus MWDV01. Next base: position 21,525 of record CAYJNU010000084.1, read on the forward strand.
CCGCTTGAGTGCAATGGCGCAGATTGTCAGCGATCGGTCGGTTTCGGCTCGCATGGCCTTGCTTACGGAGCTGGCCGTTATGGTGAGCGACTCCGCATTCGGAAAGCGCAGGCGGTCGTAGTAGTTCCTGCTGTAAACCTCACTTTCGATCTGAGCGATCAGACCCTGTAGGGCCTCGGCAGATTTGTTGGTTGTCGTGGCGCGAGTCGCTGTGATCAATCGCTGCATGGTATCGAGACTGCGTCGCTGGTCTTGATGAGACCAGGCAAACCGCCAGACGCGACAATAGACCTGCTTCTTGAGGAAGCCTGTTACCTGGTCCCAGACTGTGTGCTCCTCCGCGCCTACATCAAATGGCTGCGTCAGCTTGGAAAAGCCCTCCACCCATGACAAGCAAGCAATGGTATCCTCGTTGGAATCGCGCATCATCTCGGATGCAATATCGCTGAAAAGTCGTTCTCCTTCGAGACTGCGCGCCATCGAGGCTGCAAACTCGGTTTCCCGCCAAGCGTCCTGTAACCTCTCCAAATCCTTGTCGGTCCAGCCACCAGCCTGCAGCGCCTCCCAAGTGTCCAGCTTCGCCACCGCACCGATGGCGATTCGCACCAGTTCACTGATCAAGAGACGATCCTCTGCCAGCAGCCGCGGCAGACGGACTTCGGCCAAGAGCTCAGGCATCGCAGCGTGGGGGTCGCCCAGGTGCAGCGCGAGTTGACTGC
>CAYJNU010000085.1:0-1467 GCA_964371005.1 uncultured Verrucomicrobiota bacterium
GTGCAGACTCTGCGACGCACGTTGGGCCGGCTTGGATTCCGGAAAACCAGAAAGGAACTCCCGCACTTCCTCCACCGTTGCGTCCAGGAGGTCGGCGATGGACCACGCTGCTTCCGTTGCCGCGGAGGTCATGAGGCTCTGAGGTTCTCGAACGTGGCGCTTTTGGATTCTAGCGGGAGATTCCTCACGGCGGCGACGGGGAACCTTCACTTCCAATATGTGCGCACGATATCTGCGACCGCCGCAGTCGGGGCAACGGATAAAAACGTCGCTCAGAAACTGCATCTCGATCTTCTCGAAACCGGCGCCCCGGCAGCGCTCGCATTGGCCTTGCGCCGAATTGAAGCTGAACGCGCTGGCGTTGAGCCCGCGCTGCTTGGCGACCTCGGATTGGGCGAACACTTCGCGGATGTCGTCGAACGCGCCGATGTAAACCGCCGGGTTCGAGCGCGGCGTTTTGCCCAGCGCGGATTGGTCCACGATCACGACGTGGCTGAGGTGCTCGTGGCCGGTGAGCACGGCGGGGTTGTGGTTGGCAGATTGTGATGATTCGGCGTCGTCCGTATCGCCGGTTTCGGGCGGTTCCATCCGGTCCGAAGCTTTGATGGGCGAGGATCTGGAATCCGAGATTCGCGATTTGAAATTCTCGTCCAGCGCCGGGAGTAAGATTTCGCGGAGGAGCGTCGTCTTGCCCGAGCCACTAACGCCAGTGAGACAGACGAAGCGTCCGAGCGGGATTTGGACCGTCAGGTCACGGAGGTTGTGGCGAGTGGCGTGGCGGATGGTGAGCCAAAGGAGGTCCGAATTTCGAAGCACAGTTTCGTCTGGAGGCGTTTCGGACGCCGGACTTGGTACTGCACGCCGTTGCGGAATCTTGATCTGCTGCCTCCCGCTCAGATACTGCCCGGTGAGCGAAGCGTTGCTGCGCAGGATTTCGCGGAACGAGCCTTGGAAAACCACTTGCCCTCCGGTGGCGCCGTGGCCGGGGCCGAGGTCCACGATCTGATCCGCCGCGCGCATGACGCTCGGCTCATGCTCGACCACGACGACGGTATTGCCCGTGTCGCGCAGGCGTTGGACAATGCGGATGAGCCGGTTGGTGTCGCGCGGGTGCAGGCCCACGCTGGGTTCATCGAGGACGAACAACGTGTTGACGAGCCGCGTGCCGAGGCAGGTGGTCAGGCTCACCCGCTCGGTTTCACCGCCCGAGAGCGTGCGCGTCGGGCGATCGAGCGTGAGATAGCCGACACCGACTTCGTCCAAGTAGCTGAGGCGCGAGCGGACTTCGTCCAGCACCAGCGCCAGCGGGTCGCTCCGCTTAAACGCGCGCTGCTCGGCGAGGGTTTCGACCACTCGCAGGGCATCTGCGATGGTGAGGGCATAGAAATCGGCCAGCGTCAGTTTCGTGGGGGGGGGGGGGGGGGGGGGGGGGGGGAGGGGGGGGGGGGGGGTTTGGGGGGGGCCCCC
>CAYJNU010000085.1:1477-21987 GCA_964371005.1 uncultured Verrucomicrobiota bacterium
GGCTCGTTCTGATTGGCGGCGCTCCCCCGAGTCGCCGCCACGCTCAGCCGGTAGAGCAGCGCATCCGGCTTCAGTCGCGTGCCACCGCAATCCGGGCACGTGGTGTAGGCGCGGTAGCGCGAGAGCAGGACGCGCATGTGCATCTTGTAGGCCTTGGATTCCAACCAGCGGAAGTAACCTTTGACGCCGTACCACACCCGCGGCCATTCATGTTCTTCGTCCTTGCCGTAGTCCGGGTCGCCCTCGATGACGAAATCTTGCCACGTGCGGAGGAGTTTGTCGAAAGGCACGTCGGTCGGGATTTCCAGCGCGCGGCACGTGCGCAGCAAATCGCGCTGGCAGTCCAGGCCCGTGCCGGTTTGCCATGGCTTCACCAAACCCGCCGCGAGAGTTTTCGAGCGATCAGGGATGGCGAGGTCGTAGTCAATCGAGATGATTCGACCGAAACCCTTGCACGCCGGGCACGCGCCCACCGGGTGGTTGAAGCTGAACAGGGCAGGGGAGGGATCGTGGTATTCGAGATCGCAGGCGGCGCAGTGGAGGCGGTTGGAGAATAGTCGAGAGGTGAGAGTTGGAGGTTGAGAACTCACCCACCAGTGAACGGCCAGTTTGCCTTTGCCAAAGTGGTAGGACTGTTCGCAGGCTTCGATGAAACGGGCGCGGGCAGAGGGCGCGAGCGTCAGGCGATCCTGGACCACCGTCAACGCGGAACGCGAAACGCGAAACGCGGAATGAGCGGCAGCCTCGTCCACCCGCACCAGTTCACCGCCGAGCAGCAGCCGCTGGAAACCCTGCTTGGCGATCAACCCGAGCGATTCCTCAAGCGAGAGTTTCTCCGAGAGGGGCAGATCAAATGTCACAAGCGTCTCAGACTTCGGACTTCGGACTTCGGACTTCGGATTTGATCCGGATTTCGAGTCTCGGATTTCGGATTTGGAGACGGCTTCCCAAACCTGCTGCGGCGTGTCCTTCCGCACCAGTTGACCGCAGCCGCGGCAACGCAGTTCGGCGACCTGCGGCCAGAGGACCTTGAGGTAATCGCAAATCTCCGTCATCGTGCCCACCGTCGAGCGGGTGGTGCGGACGGCGTTACGCTGTTCGATGGCGATGGCTGGCGGAATGCCTTCGATGCTGTCCACCGCGGGCTTGTCCATGCGATCGAAGAACTGGCGGGCGTAGGGCGAGAAAGTCTCGATGTAGCGGCGCTGGCCCTCGGCGTAGAGCGTGTCGAACGCAAGCGAACTCTTGCCCGAGCCACTCAAGCCGGTGACCACGATCAGTTGGTGCAGCGGCAAATCGAGATCAAAGCCCTTGAGGTTGTTCTGGCGAACTCCCCGGAGGCGGATCGCGGGTGGTGGCTTCGGCTTCGGCATCGCAGGGGCAAGGTAGAAAGCCGGTGAGCGAAGTCAAACCGCAGTGTTCCGCAGTTGCGATTGTCGTCCAATGCCGCACTTGGTCTGGGTCTCCTTTTGCCCTGCCCTTCGCCGCTTGACTTCCTGTGGGTGGGCCCGAAGGATGGAAGCGCGACCGGAGTATGGGGGGCGGAGCGCCCTTTCCGTCCGGTGTTGGATACTGTCTCAAAATGCGAAAGAGCTTCCATCAAAGGAGAAAGCCACTATGAACGTCCGTACATGTCGCGCTCTTAATACCGGTCTCTGGCTTGGTAGCGTGTGGCTCGCCAGCTTGTTAAGCTCGCCAGCCCAAACCGCGCCGACGCTTGGCTTAGCGCTCGACGCGACAAACCTCGTGTGGACCACTGGAAGCAATGCACCTGCGGATCCGTGGATTGGCCAGACGAGCGTCACTCACGACGGCGTGGCTGCCGTCCAAGGGGGCGGCTTGGGTCGGGGCACGGTCAATGGCGGGCTCGGCTCCGCCGATGCATGGATCGAAACTACCGTCACCGGGCCAACGAATGTGACTTTCTGGTGGAAATTGGCACTACGCACAAATACGGGACGGGCGTCCTTCCTGATCGGCACGACAACTGCCGCCTGGGTTTACCATGATGTGGATTGGGAGCCGCATACCATCGAGATCCCGCAAGGTGTGCGGAAACTGCAATGGAAACTCAGTAAAGGTACGATTTTCGTCAACACGGAAGACCGGCTCTGGCTCGATCAAGTTTCGTTCAGCGGGCCGCTGGCTCCCGAGATTCTGATCCAGCCGACCAACCAACTTGTGCTGGCAGGCGCACAAGCGGCCTTTGCGGTGCAAGTCTTGGGTACGGAACCTCTCGCCTACCAATGGCTATGCAACGGCACGAATGTCCTCGACGCCACCAACAGGTCACTCGCACTTCCGAATTCTCAGCCGGGCAGCCCGTGCGATTTCACGGTTGTTGTGACGAACGCGTATGGCTCGCTCACAAGCCAAGTGGCGACGCTCACCGTGACCGACGCCCCGCCGACATTCAGCCTCCAGCCTCGTTCCCAGGGAGCGTATTGGGGAAGCACGGTGAGTTTCTCCGGTGCTGTGACCGGTTCAGAACCGCTGGCTTGGCAGTGGTATTTCAACGGCGACGCCCTGGCGGACGCCACAACGAGTTCGCTTTCCGTGAGCAATGTGCAGCCAGCCAGCTTCGGCGCTTATTGGGCGGTCGCGACCAACGACTTCGGGAGCGCGGCGAGTAGAGTGGCGACGCTCAGCTCATCTCCGGTGACAATCTGGGAAGGCTGGAGTTCCTCCGTGGTGCCACCAGATGCGACGAATGTGCTTGCTCTAACGGGAGGTGATAACCACTACATGGCGCTTCGGGCAGATGGCCGGGTTTTGGCTTGGGGGCTTAACCACTATGGGCAGACGGACGTGCCGCCGAATGCGACCAACGTGATCGCCATTGCGGCCGGGAGTATGCATGGCCTGGCGCTCCGAGAAGATGGGGCGGTGATTCGCTGGGGACCAATATTCAACAGCCAGCGACTGGAAACACCCCCGGGCGCCACCAACGTCGTGGCGCTGGCCGTGGGGGCGGGCGCAGAACATGCGCTCGTCTTGCGAGCCGACGGCAACGTCGTGGAAATCGGGAACGACAACTACGGCCTTACGAACATACCACTCTCGGTGTTCAACATCGTCGGGATCGCTGCCGGCGCGCTTCACAGTGTTGCGCTCCGAGCAGACGGCAAGGTGTTCGCCTGGGGCAAGAACTGGAATGACTCGGAAACCGTTGTGCCGACATCGGCGACGAACGCGGTGGCGGTGGCAGCCGGTTGGCATCATAGCTTGGTATTGCGGAGAGATGGAAGCTTGGTGGCGTGGGGCTGGAATGCTGACGGTCAGACCAAGATTCCCCCCGAGGCCACGAACATTGTCGCCATCGCGTGCGGTGGGGTACATAGTCTGGCTCTGCGCGCCGACGGCCGTCTTTTCGTCTGGGGGGACAACGACAACGGCCAGACGAATACACCTCCGTGGGCGACAAATCTGATTGCCATTGCGGGAACAAGTTACGATTCGATGGCACTGGCGGGCGGTCCAGAACCGATGTTCACCCAACAACCCCGGTCTTGCGCTGCGCGTCTTTCTGAGAGCCCCCGGTTCATTGCCAGTGTGTGTGGCGCCACTCCGATGAAATTACAGTGGTTGCGCAACGGCGAGCCCTTGGCAGGCGAGAACAACCCCTGGCTCATACTTCCGCCTGTGACCAACCGAGACGAGGCGAGCTACTCGCTGGTGGCCAGCAACACTTTCGCAACCAGCACCAGCCGCGTCGTGATGGTCACGCTTTCCCCGTTGCCACACATCGTGGAACAACCGCCCGGCGTGGTCGCGGTGCCGTCGAACGCAGTGGTCCGCCTCCGCGTCACCGCGCTCAGCACTTCACCGCTGAATTATGCCTGGCAGTTCAACGGCGTGAATCTGGATGACGCAGGGCGTATCACCGGTGCAGACACGTCACTCTTGACGATCAGCGGAATCCAACCGGAGGACCTTGGAGCGTACACCGCCGTCGTGGCCAATGACTACGGCTTCGCTACAAGCACGATTGCATTCGTGCGATTCGGAACCTCAAAGGAGACTCTGGCGGAGGCGGTTGATTTGCCAAACCAGACGTTCACGCTGTCAGGCAGCGGGTTCTTCTACGAAACCGACACCACCGCCGACGGTTTGGATGCGGCGCGGAGTGCTCCAATTGGCGATTCGAGTTCAACGAGCTTCAGCACGACCAACCGAGGCCCAATCGCGCTCAGTTTCTCATGGAAGGTGTCTTCTGAAACAAATGCCGACACCTTGAGCATCTCGGCCGGCCCGACGCTCAGCATCTCTGGTGAAACCGGCTGGGAAGACCGCTCAATCTGGCTGGCGAATGCTACCCCCTATACTCCCACCTGGCGATACAGTAAGAACGCTTCAGGTGCGGTTGGCCAGGATTGCGGCTGGGTGGATCGTATCCAGTTCGGCGCGCCCATTCTGCCCTCGTTGGTGGAAGGCCCGTGTAACATGGTAGCCTTTGGGAACACGAACGTGACGTTTAGGGCGCGAGCGACCGGCACTGAACCGTTCAAGTACTACTGGAGGCGCGATGGCAACGTCGTCAACTCGACGACGCCAAGCGGAGATTCCCGATCGCACCGTTACACTTTCCCGGCAGTGTCGGGCCAGTATTCCGTCAGCGTCTCGAATGTCGCGGGCGTAACCAGCAGCGCACTTGCGACCTTGCTGGCGCTGCCGCCAGAGGCGGCACGCCAACCCTCCGCGACACTTCAGACCGACGGCTCGCTGCGACTTGATTGGGTCTTTGGCACGCTGGAATCCGCGCCGACGCCCCTTGGTCCATGGGTCACGGTACCGGGCGCCGTGTCGCCGGCTCTCATCCCGCCGGAAGGCGCTGCCGCCTTCTATCGCATCCGATTGCTGTAGGTGACAAGGCCACTCTGCTGATTTGCCTCATGCGGCAGGCCGTCGCCCACGAAGGCGGCTATGACACTTCTGGAGCACCACGATCCGGTTAGTGCCCTTGTCCCTGATGAGGCATTTTCTCCTGTGCCACTTGAAAGCTGAGTGTTATCGTTTGGCCGCAGCGGATTCACGTTCACGTAAGGGTGCGAAATCCGGGACGCCGAAGTGCTTCCGGACGCAGCGTTGTTCGCCTTAAGCCTGACAGTCTGCGTCGTGCTGAGTGAAATGCAAGCGAGCCATGATCAAGAAAAGCCCGATAGAATCTGCCAGGCCGAGCCCTCTGGGCTCATGTTACAACACCACCATCACACGACGACGGTTTCTCTCACAGTCCGTCCTCGCCACGGCCGCCGCCAGTCTGGTGCCCGTCGCCGCAAAGACCGTCCCTGGAGAGCAACCTCCGCGGGCTTCGCTACCCGCCGGCCGAATTGGCAACTTGACGCTCAGCCGCCTCATTTCCGGTGGCAACCTTATCAGCGGCTGGGCCCATTCGCGTGATCTGCACTACGTGCCGGGCCTCATGCGCGCCTACAACACTCCGGCCAAGGTTCTCGACACGCTGGAACTGATGGAGTCCTTCGGGGTCAACGCGATCGTCGCTGACCCGCGGAAGAATGTCATGGAAGTCTTCGCCCGCTATTGGAAGGAGCGTGGCGGAAGAATGCAGTGGATTGCTGAAGGTCATCCTGACCTCGACGATTGGAAGACAAACATCAAGCAGTCCATCGACTTTGGCGCCAAGGCTGTTTACGTGCAAGGCGTCATCGGCGACAAATGGCTGAACGCCGGGCGCGTGGACCTTCTCGGGCAGTGCGTGGAGTTCATCAAGTCCCAAGGGGTTCCGGGCGGTGTCGGCGCTCACAAACTGGAAGTCATCATGGAGGCGGAGAAGCGGAAGTTCGGCGCGGATTTTTACGTGAAGACGCTGCACCACGGCAACTATTGGTCCCGCCAGCGTCAGCCGACCGAACCGGATGTGGTGGAGTCAACGACTGACAACTACTGGGACATGGACCCAGAGCGTACGATTCGTTTCATGTCCGAAGTCGAGAAGCCTTGGATTGCATTCAAAGTCCTGGCTGCTGGGGCCATCCGGCCGGAATCCGGCTTTCGCTATGCGCTGGAGAACGGCGCGGATTTTCTATGCGTTGGCATGTTTGATTTTCAGGTCGAAGCCAACGTCAAGCTGGCCCAGACACTTCTTACGGACCGGACGATCCAGAATCGCAATCGCGCCTGGATGGCCTGAGGCCGACCCGGGATTGCCTTGTTCCGCCGCCCGCCTACACTTTGATGCATGAAGATACTCATCGTCTCGCTCCTCGCGTTGTTCCTGGCTGGCATCACCCACGCCGCTAGCAGTGAAACGCTGAATCTCTGGAGCGGGCCTCCTCCGCTCGCGACGCCGAATGAGAAGCCGGAGGCCTACCTGCCGCTGGACGCCGGGCAGGACCCGGATATCACGCGGTTGGGCAACGTGTCCGAGCCCACCCTGACGGTCTATCATCCGCCGGTGGAGAAACGCAACGGCACCTGCGTGCTCATCTGTCCGGGCGGCGGTTATTACATCCTGGCGATGAAGCACGAGGGCACGCAGGTCGCCGAGTGGCTGAATTCCCTGGGGGTCACGGCCGTGGTGCTCAAATACCGTGTGCCCGCGCCGAAGGGCGAGCCGGCCCAGCTTCGCCCGCTACTGGATGCCCAGCGCGCAATGTCGCTTATCCGGAAGCATGCGAAGGATTGGGGCGTGGACCCTCAACGAATTGGGACGCTGGGCTTCTCGGCTGGCGGTCATCTCGCGGCGTGGTTGCTATGCGAGGGTAATCGTCGCGCCCAAGGTTACCCTACAGTCGCCGACGAGCCAGCTTGCCGACCTGATTTCGGCATCCTGGTTTACCCCGCCTACCTCGCCACTACCGAACGCGAGCGCCAGCAACCAAGCATTCGCGCAGACGAGAAACCGGGCCCTGTCTTTTTTGTTCACGCTGCGGACGACAGCCTTGGCCCGGAGGACAGCATCGAGTTCTTCCTCGCGTTGAAGAAAGCCGGGGTTCCCGGTGAACTGCACGTGTTCCAGCAGGGCGGCCACGGCTTCGGCATGCTCAAGCAGGACAAGCCCGTGAACGACTGGCCGGCGCGCTGCGCCGACTGGATGCGTGGGCAAGGTTGGTTGGGAAAACCCTAGACATGTTATCGCTAATCAGTTCGGCAGAGCTCGTCGCGGTGACCTCCGGTTTCCCCTTCAAATCGGGTAGTTGCGCGCTGGGCCCGGAGGTGTAGTCTGCTGGCAGGCCATGCGAATGTTGATTGATTCTTTCGACGCGGCGACTCGGGCCCGCCGGCCCGTCCGGCGGACCTTGCGAGCCTTCACCCTGATTGAGCTGCTGGTGGTGATCGCGATCATTGCAATTCTGGCAGCGATGCTTCTGCCGGCCCTGAGCAAGGCCAAATCCCGGTCGCAACGAACGCGGTGTCTGTCCAACATGAAGCAACTTGGCCTGGGGCTGTTCATGCTCACCACGGATCGGCAGGACATGTATCCGCCCGCCGTCTATTCGAGCGGTGACGTCACCTATCAGTTGACGTGGGACGATCTCATCCACCGCTACATCGGTGGGGTCGGCAGCGACATGGACTTGCAGATGGGCATGACCTTGCCTGAAGTCACTCCCAAGGTCCTTCGATGCCCAGCGGACCGAATCGAGTTTCCCAAGGCCGAAACTTGGTTGAACAATTACGCCTCGCGGCGGTCGTACGCCATGAACTGGGCGGGGCCCGGTTTCATGCTAAACTCCGCCAGCGCGCCTCTGCCCGCAGCGAATTGGGGCATCGGCGTGTACTACAATGCGCGTGGCTTCGCAGCGTCGTCTGCCAATTGGGAGCCCCGCGGCTACAAAGTTACCAATGTTCCCGACCAAGCGGGAACCATCATGCTGGCCGAGTTGGCCAATGGCCGGAACATGGCCGGCAACGACTGGCCGTCGTTCTGTGCTGGACCCGGGCCGACGACTCCGGGTGGAGTGAGCGAGGACTGTATTCAAACGACTCCCGTTGCCAAGATCAGCTCCACCGCTCATACCTATGGCACCCTGTCCTATGGTTTGCATTCCCTGCGGTTCAACTACCTTTTTCACGACGGGCACGTGGGCTTGCACAAGACCACGGAGACCATCGGCAGCGGCACCGTGGCCAACCCCAAGGGTATGTGGACCATGATCGCCGGGGATTGAGGTGGGGCGTGGTTTCCGGCGTGCGACGGTCAACGCGGACTCTGGCTGCGTGTCGTGTGGAGAAGGACCTGCGCGCCGACCACAACGTCCTCAAGCAGACCTGAGTTTGGTGATGGCGCGCCGCTGTCAGTTCGTCGCGAATGATTTGGGGACTGGGCGGCCGAGTGGTGCGGTTGACGGTTCTGAGAACTAGGTTGCGAGCTGGACTCTGGCAACGCCGGCTGATGTAATGCCGGGGACAAACCGGCAGACACCTGATTGGCGCACCGGTTTGAACCCGGAACGCGGAACGACACCATTCAGACAACCAATGAAAGCCCTGAGACTCATCCCTTCTGCCCTGTTGCTCGCCTCGTGCGCAGCCCTCGCCACGGAGTCCCATGTTGCCACCAACGGGAACGACGCCAACCCGGGCAGCAGGAAATCGCCGTGGCGCACGATCCAGCATGCCGCCGATTGTGCGCAACCAGGCGATATCATCACAGTGCATGCGGGAGTTTACCGCGAGCGCGTAAATCCGCCGCGTGGCGGCAGCTCCGACAAGCAACGCATCGTCTATCAAGCAGCGCGAGCTGAGCAGGTTGAAATCAAAGGCTCGGAAATTATCAAAAGCTGGGTCAAGGTTCAGGACAACGTCTGGAAGGCCACACTGCCGAATTCCTTTTTCGGCAGCTTCAATCCATACGGCGATCTCGTTCGCGGCGACTGGTTCGATCGCCGGGGGCGCGATCATCACACCGGCGCGGTCTATCTCAACGGCGATTGGCTGACGGAGGCCACCAAACTGGATGAGGTTCTAGCACCCGCCGGCAAATTGCCCTCCTGGTTTACCGTCGCCGACCCGGATTATTTGCTCAACGTGGCTTGGTTGCAGCCCAGCGAGGTGCTCGGAAACGCGCGGCGCCAGCCGGCCACCGGTTTCACGGCCAAACAAGGCACACAAAACGCGCCGTGCTCGGAGGGCGGCGAATGCGTCGGCTTTATTGCGCATGGCGACTGGGTTCGCTACGAACGCATGGATTTCGGGGAACGCACCGAGCAAATCGAGATTCGGGCGGCGTCGGCCACGGAAGGCGGGATCATCGAACTACGCTTGGACACATCGGGCGGCGTACTTCTGGGAAACTGTCCGATTCCCAACACCGGCGGCTGGCAATCGTGGTCTTCATTCAAGGCCAGGGTGAAGCCAGTGAGCGGAGTGAAGACGCTGTGCCTGGTGTTCAAGAGCCGCAAACCGGATGCGGGGAACGCCCGGCCTTTGAACCCTCAATTGTGGTTTGCCCAGGTGGATGGTTCAAACACGACGATCTGGGCGCAGTTCAAGGACGTGAATCCCAATGACCAACTCGTGGAAATCAACGTCCGCCGGACGGTGTTCTATCCCGATCAGCCGGGCCGGAACTTCATCACCGTACGCGGCTTTGCGATGCGCCACGCGGCCACGCCCTGGGCGCCGCCGACGGCGGAGCAAATCGGTTTGATCGGTACGCACTGGAGCAAAGGTTGGATCATCGAAGACAACGTCATCAGCCACTCCATTTGCTCCGGTGTCGCGCTCGGCAAACACGGGGACCAGTATGACAACACTTCGGCCAACACCGCCGAGGGTTACGTCAAGACCATTGAACGGGCGCACGCCCATCCCATCGCCTGGACGAAGGAGAACATCGGCCATCACGTTGTGCGGAACAACACCATCTCGCATTGCGAGCAAGCGGGCATTGTCGGCAGCCTGGGATGCTCATTCAGCACCGTCACGGGTAATGTGATCCACGACATTCATGTCCGGCGGCTCTTCTCGGGTGCGGAGATGGCCGGCATCAAGTTCCACGCTGCCATTGATTGCGTCATACGTGGCAACCACATCTACCGCACCTGCCGCGGACTCTGGCTGGACTGGATGGCACAGGGCACGCGCGTATCACAGAACCTCTTCCACGAAAACGCCGGTGAAGACCTGTTTGTCGAAGTCAACCACGGGCCGTTCCTGGTGGACAACAACCTGTTCCTTTCCCCGGTGAATGTGTTGGACATGTCGGAGGGCGGGGCCTACGCCCACAACTTGTTCGCCGGGAACATCACCAATCGACCGGAGCCCGGCCGTGAGACGCCCTACCATCCTCCGCATTCCACAACGGTCGCCGGCTTGGCTACCATCAAAGGTGGGGACGACCGTTTCTACAACAACCTCTTTGTGGGCGATGGGGAGACTCTAACCGCCGAGCGCAAGGGCAACTTGAAGGAGCTTCGGTGGATCAGCAGCTACGGTCTGTGGGGATACGACGGTCGTGAGCTTTGGCTGCAAACCGGCGGGAATGTCTTCTACCACGGGGCGCAGCCATACGGTGATGAGACTAACGCAGTGGTAATTGCGTCCAAGAATCCCGAATTGCAGCTCGCGGAAGACAACGCCAGGTTCTTCCTTCAACTCAACCTCGGGTTGGAGTTGATGCACGCCAAAACCGCCCCGGTCAAAACCGGACTCCTGGGCAAGGCGAGGATCGCGGGAATGCCTTATGAGAATGCAGACGGGTCACCGCTTGTCGTGGATCGGGATTATTTCGGCAAGAAGCGAAGTGCAACCAGGCCGACTCCCGGTCCCTTCGAGAGACCCAGAAGCGGTGAGTCCAGACTGCGAGTGTGGTGAGGGCATTCCACCCTTGTTTTCAGCGCTGCCCCGGCCCATCCTAGGCACGGCAGAACTGGAAACTGATGGGCACTAAACCGCGCTTGCAGAGTTTGCACCGATTTCGGTCGCAGGCGGCCCTGGGCAGAACCGCACTACGCTGCCTGGAGGCGTCGCGCCGCGCCCGGTCGCTTCGCTCGCCCGCACCATGAAACACGCGTCTTTCTGGCAACGGTTGAACACCGCGACCATCCTGTTGGTGGTCTTTCTCTTCGTGGGGGTAGGCTTTGCCTTTTGGTCCGAACGCCGGCAGGCGGAGGCCCAGCAACGCAACGAGACCCTCGACAGCCTCAAGCATCGCATTCACAAAGACCTGATCCAGATGCGTGACGCGCTGCGGGGGGTACTCTTAGACCCCAGTAACCGGGCCGAGCGCAGCGTGTGCGCGGCCGCCGAGAGCGACCTCCTGGCCGCGTTGCGGAGCGTGCAAACACAGTTTAACGAACGGGCGGGCCTGCTCCAGACGACCACCGCATTGCGGAACCTGGCCTCCACGAACATCAGCCCATTTCATGCCCGGGTTTTGGCTCTGCTCGAAACCGATCCCACCAAAGCCGTGGGGTTCTACACCAGCAACTATCAGTCAGCGACGGCATTGCGGGACACGCACATGCGGGCCTTCGCCACCCAGGTGGATGAAGCCAAATCGGCGGAATCTGAAGATGCCAATCGCGTGATCTTCATCGCGCTGCTTGGCCTGGGATTAATGTCGCTGGGCACGATTTGGGCTTTCTTGCAGCAGTCGGCGGGGATTGCCCGTCTGCTGCGCGAACTGGTCGCCACGCTTGAACACATGCGTCAGGGTGACTTCTGCCATCGCATCCGATTGAATCGAGAGGATGAGTTTGGCGTGCTCGGCGCGGGGCTGGATCGGCTGGCGGACGATCTGTCGGGCTTGGTCGGGCAGGTGCAGCGGTCGGGCATCCAGGTTAACACTTGCGCCACCGAGATCGCCGCCACCGCCCGGCAACAGCAGACCACGGCCAGTGCCATCGCCACAACCACCGCCGAGATTGGCGCCACGTCGAAGGAGATTTCCGCCACCTCGAAGGAACTCGTCAAGACCATGAACGAGGTCAGCGAGGTGGCCGAAGGCGCCGCAGAACTGGCCAACAGCGGTCAAACCGCCATTGGGCGCATGGAAGCCACCATGCGCCAGATCACGGACGCGTCCGGCAGCATCACCGCCAAGCTGGCTCTCTTGAACGAGAAGACTGCGAATATCAACTCCGTCGTGACCACGATCACGAAAGTCGCCGACCAAACGAACCTGCTTTCGCTGAACGCCGCCATCGAAGCCGAGAAGGCCGGCGAATACGGTTTGGGATTCGCCGTCGTGGCGATGGAGATTCGCCGTCTGGCGGACCAGACGGCCGTGGCCACCTACGACATTGAGAAGATGGTGAAGGAGATGCAGTCTGCTGTAACGGCTGGGGTGATGGCCATGGACAAGTTTTCTGAGGAAGCGCGGCGCGGCGCCGAGGAAATCCGGCAAGTCAGCGCCCATCTCGGGCAGATCATCCACGAGGTGCAAACGCTCACGCCCCGTTTCCAGCTCGTCAATGAAGGCATGCAGGCGCAGGCGACCGGCGCCGAGCAGATCAGTGAGACGCTCACGCACCTGGGCGAGTCTGCCCAGCAGACCGCGCATTCGCTGCGGCAATCGAATATCGCTATTGACCAGTTGAACGACGCGGCCCGCCTGCTGCAAACGAGCGTCGCTCGGTTCAAGCTCGAAGCGCCCTAGCCCATGTTGTTTCTCCTCTTCCAGCTTGGCGATGACCGTTATGCGCTGGATGCCAGCCGCGTGGTCGAGGTGGTGCCGCTGGTCGAATTGCGATCGCTGCCGGAAGCGCCCCGCGGCGTCGCCGGATTGTTCAACTACCGCGGTCAACCGGTCCCGGCGGTGGACCTCTGCGCCCTTACCCTGCAGCGGCCGGCCCGTGAATGTCTCAGCACGCGCATCATTGTCGTCCGTTCCGCCAGCCCCGACGGATCAGCCCACTTGCTCGGGTTGATCGCTGAGCAGGCGACCGGCATGCTGCGGCGGGAGCGTCAAGATTTCGTGAGCACCGGCATGCAGCTCGAAAAGGCGCCTTACCTCGGCCCCGTGGCCACAGACGCGCAGGGGATGGTGCAGTGGATTCACGAAGACCGGTTGCTGACGGAGGTAGTCCGCGACGCTCTCTTCAAAGAAACTTTGCTCGCCGTCCATGAAGGAGATTGAACAACTGCTCCGCCAGCGGATCGGGTTGGATGCCGCTGCGCTCGGCCCTTCGGTGTTGGGGCGTGCCGTGCGCCAGCGGATCAGTGCGCTCAAGCTGGACGGGGTTCACGACTATCGCGCGTTGTTGGCGGCAGCGGGCGCGGAGTGGGATGTGTTGGTCGAAGAGGTGGTGGTGGCGGAAACCTGGTTCTTCCGCGACCGCCAGGCCTTTGGCGCGTTGAGCCGCCTCGCGCTGGCTCGGACATCGCCCGCACCCTTGCGCCTGCTCAGTGTGCCCTGTGCCTCCGGCGAGGAGCCGTACTCGATGGTGATGGCCTTGTTGGACGCCGGACTGCCGCCTGCGCGATTTCAGGTGGACGCCTTGGACATCAGCAGCCGAGCGCTTGCCCGGGCGCGCAGGGCGATCTACGGCCGCAATTCCTTCCGGGGCGAGGACTTGAGCTATCGCGACCGGTACTTTCACGCGGTGAAGGACGGTTACGCCCTCAACCCAACGGTGCGGGAACGGGTTTGCTTCCGGCGGGGAAACCTTCTGGATGCGGAGGTGCTGGCCGGAACGCAACCGTACGATTTTGTGTTCTGCCGCAACTTGCTGATCTACTTCGACCGCGCCACGCAACGCCGGGCTTTCGCGGTGCTGGAACGGCTCGTGAGCGAACGCGGGCATCTGTTTGTCGGGCCGGCTGAGTTGCCGCTTGTCAGCCGCCACGGGTTCATCTCGGCCAGGATGCCCATGGCGTTCGCCTGTCAGAAGGCGTTTCCGGTGCGGCGACTCACGGCTGAGCGTTCGCGCCTCAACCTTGCGTGCCCTGGTCCTGCGACTCCGACATCTCCACTCAAGTCGCGCCCACGTCGGTCGGCGATTACGTCCTCCCGTAGTACAAATGCGAGCGAGGAAGACGCGCTGAAGTTGGCGCAACAACTGGCCGACGCCGGTCGGCTTCACGAAGCGGCTTTGGCTTGTCATGAGATCCTCCAGCGGCAGAGCGATTCGGCGCAGGCGTACTATCTTCTCGGATTGATCGCCGATGCGCAGGGCTTTGTCGGCGCAGGAGGTTTCTATCGCAAGGCCATTTACCTTGATCCCCACCACTACGAGGCGCTCACGCAAATGTCTCTGCTTTGCGCCAAACAGGGCAACGAGGCACAAGCTCGCGTCTTCAGCCGTCGCGCTGACCGCGTGCGGAACCATGACTGACTCCCATGCCACCAGACGATGCCCCATCCGCCATCCAGTTGCCGGTCGCCGGTTCGGGTGCGGATCTGCCGGGTCTGTCGGAACCGGCGTTGGACGCCTGCTGGAGCCGCATCGGGGTGCGGGGAGACAGATCATGTGCCGAACTGGCCACCCAGGTTCATTGCCGGAACTGCCCCGCCTACGCCCGTGCCGGTACGCTCCTGCTGAACCGCCCTCTGCCCATGGAGTACCGGCGAGAGTGGACGGCGCACTTTTCAGCGCTCAAGCGGCGCGCGGTCGCCACTGACACCTCCGCGACCCTTTTCCGAATCGGCTCCGAGTGGTTGGCGGTCGAGACCTTGCTGGTGCAGGAGGTCGCCGAGGATCGCCCCATCCACTCGCTGCCTCATCGCCGTCAGGGCGTGGTGTTGGGCTTGGTGAATGTCCGCGGCGAGTTGGTCATCTGTGTTTCGCTGGCGCGCCTGCTGCAACTGGCCCATGACGTAACTCGCGATCGCACTCGTCGGTCGTATCACCGTCTAATCGTGTTCAACCCGGAAGGAGGACGGTTCGCGTTTCCGGTGGACGAAGTGCAGGGCGTGCATCGCTTCAACCGTGGTGAACTCCAGTCGCCGCCCGCGACCGTGGCCCGTGATCGGCGCTCCATCACCCACGGCTTGTTGGCCTGGCGGGAGCACTCCGTGGGCTTCCTCGACAGCGAGGCGCTCTGCCACAGTTTGAACAATCGCCTCTCGTGAAGCCGCGACCTCCAGACGATCTGAGTCACCTCTCCATGCTGGAGTTGTTTCAGTTGGAGGCGGAAAGCCAGACCGCCATCCTGACCAGCGGCTTGCTCGAACTGGAGCGCGATCCGGCCACACCTCGCCAACTGGAGGCCCTCATGCGTGCGGCTCATTCTCTCAAGGGCGCGGCGCGTCTTGTGGACCTGGATCCCGCCGTCTGGATCGCGCACGCGATGGAGGACTGCTTCGTCGCAGCGCAAAGCGGCGAACTGCGACTCGCGCGGGGGGAAGTGAACGTGCTGCTCCGCGGGGTGGATTTGCTCCAGAACATCGGCCGCCGCACAGAGGACGATCTCGCCACTTGGGCGGAAGAACACCGGAGCGAGATTCGGCAGTTTCTCGATGCCCTCGCGCATGTGCTGGGCAACCCCGCTGCTGGGAAGGTCGAACGAGCCGTCATCTCAGGGTCTTCATCGCCCCTCGCCACTGAAACCGTGGACGCTCAATCGCCTTCAGGCGGGCGGACGAGCCCCGTCGAGCAATCCTCCCAGCCGGATCCAGCCGCACCCAGGGATGGAACTGTCGCTGGCGTCCTCCCCAATCCGACCGAAGCCGGGACGTCAGACCACGATCTGCAAACTGGCGCTGCCGCATTCGGCCGCGTACTGCCGAACCCGGAGGCGCGGGAGCGTGTGTTGCGGCTCTCGGCGGACAATTTGAATCGTCTGCTGGCGTTGGCGGGCGAGGCGCAAGTGGAATCGCGCTGGCTGCGTCCATTCGCCGAGAACATGCAGCGGCTCAAACGGCTCCACGCCGACTTGGACTCAGTGTTCAATCGCCTGCGGAACGCGCTGAGCGAGCAGAAACTACCGGCCCGCGCTGAGCAACCGCTTCAGGAACTGGCGGGCCAGCTCAATGATTGCCGTGCCTCCCTGCACGAGCGGCTCGATGAATTGGATCTCTTCGACCGCCGGTCAGCGCAGTTGTCGCAACGGCTTTACCTCGAGGTTCTCCGCACCCGCATGCGACCGTTCAGCGATGGGGTGCGACGGCTGCCGCGCCTGGTGCGTGATCTGGCGCAAAGGCTCGGGAAGGAGGTCCGCTTGGAAATCGTGGGCCAGAGCACGCCGGTGGATCGTGATATCCTGGAGCAACTGGAAACGCCGCTCGCTCATTTGCTGCGTAATGCGGTGGACCACGGCTGCGAGTTGCCAGACGTGCGTCGGCAGCTCGGCAAGGCCCTGCCCGCCACCATTCGCCTCGAAGCCCGGCACAGCGCCGGTGCTTTGCTGGTCAGCGTGTCGGATGACGGAGCGGGAGTGCCGCCCGACCGTTTGCGTGCGCGCATCGTCGAGAAGCGTCTGGCCGCTCCGGCACTCGTCCAAAAGATGAGCGAAGCCGAGCTGCACGAGTTTCTGTTCCTCCCGGGGTTCACCTTGAAGGATCAGGTTACCGAGATTTCCGGCCGCGGCGTCGGGCTGGACGCTGTGAAGAGCGTAGTCAAGGCAGTCCGAGGGAACCTTCAGGTTGAATCTCAACCGGACCGCGGAACGCGCTTTCAGCTTCAATTGCCGTTGACCTTGTCCGTGCTGCGCACCTTGCTCGTTGAGACCGGCCATGAGCTTTACGCCATTCCGCTGGGACACATCCATCACACGCTGCGGTTGTCGTCCACGGCGATTGAAACCTTGGAAAGCCGGCAGCATTTCCGCCTGCGAGGCGAGGCCATTGGTCTGCTGGCGGCGCATCAGGTCTTCGACTGCGATGCGCCGGAGTCCTCCGCCGAGGACTTGCCCGTGGTCGTCATCGGGGATCGCACGTCCCGCTACGGTCTGGTGGTGGACCGTTTCCTGGGGGAACGCGAGTTGGTGGTCCAGCCGCTGGATCCCCGTTTGGGCAAAGTTCAAGGCATCAGCGCCGCCGCCACGATGGAAGATGGCCGGCCCGTGTTGATCGTGGATGTGGAGGATGTGTTGCGCTCCGCCGAACGGCTGATGGCCGAGGGCCACCTGATGCGGGTGGGCGACCCGTCGGGGACACAAAAGGTGGCGCGCCGGAAACGCATTCTGGTGGTCGAGGATTCACTGACGGTCCGCGAACTCGAACGCAAGCTGCTGCAGAGTCATGACTTCGACGCCGATGTCGCTGTGGATGGCATGGACGGCTGGAACTCGGTCCGGACGGGCCGCTATGACCTCGTGATAACCGATGTGGACATGCCACGAATGGACGGCATTGAGTTGACGCATTTGATCAAGAAGGACGCGCGATTCACCACCACCCCGGTCTTGATTGTGTCCTACAAGGACCGTGAACAAGATCGCCTGCGCGGACTCGAAGCCGGGGCAGATTACTACCTGACGAAAGGCAGTTTCCACGATCGGAAGCTGCTGCAAGCCGTGGAGGACCTCATCGGCAAGGCTGGCGAATGAAGCTCGCAATCGTCAACGCGTCACCGGTCGTTGCCGAAGCCATGCGGCGGCTGGTGCTTTCCACGGATGAGCACGTGGTGCTCTGGCTGGCACACGACGGTGCGGCCGCCGTTCGTCGTTGCGCGCTGGCCCGGCCGGACCTGCTCCTCATGGACGTCCTCCTGCCCATCCTGGACGGAGTGGAAGCGACCCGTCGAATCATGGCGGAGACGCCGTGTTCCATCGTGGTGGTAACTGCCGAGGTGAATCGGATCGCTGGGCGCGTCTTTGAAGCGATGGGCGCTGGCGCGCTTGACGCGGTCAGCCTCACGCTATTGCGCGAGGAGATTGCGCCGCAGTCCGGTGCCGGCTTGCTGGCAAAGATCGAGACGATCCGCCATCTAACGGGCAAACCCGCCGCCGCCGCCCCGGGGCGACACGTGGTGACCAATCCCGCACGCCCCGTAACCGTCCGCCGTCGGCTCGTGGTTATCGGCGCATCGGCCGGTGGTCCGGCGGCGGTGGCGAGAGTTGTGGGCGGGTGGCCGGCCTCCTTCCCGGCGGCGGTGATCGTGGTGCAGCATGTGGACCCGCGCTTTGCCTCGGGGTTGGCCGACTGGCTGGCGTCGCACACGAAGTTGAGCGTCCGCGTGGCCCGGGAAGGGGATCTGCCGCGACCCGGGACGCTCCTGATGGCCGGGGCGGCGGATCATTTGGTTCTGACGGAGCAAGGCCGCCTGGCTTACACGCGCCAGCCGAGTGGCCTCTCAATTCGCCCTTCGGTGGACGTGTTCTTTAAGAGCATTGTCAAACACTGGCAGGGCGAAGTCATCGCTGTGCTGCTCACCGGCATGGGCCAGGACGGTGCCGCCGGTTTAAGGTTGCTGCGCGAGGCCGGCCATCACACAATCGCACAGGATGAGGCAACCAGCGCGGTTTATGGAATGCCGAAGGCGGCCGCAGGACTCCGGGCCGCTTGCGAGATCCTCCCCTTGGACAGCATCGCCCCACGCGTCTCCGTGAGACTGGCTCAACACCCCGGACCCTGATGCCCAATCAAGTTGCCAACCCCTCGCTCCCGATCACGACGCCTGGCGAGTACCACACCATGGTGCTGTTGGTGGACGACCAAGCCATGGTGTGCGAAGCGGTTCGCCGTGCGTTGGCGAATGAAGCGGCCATTGATTTCCATTACTGTGCCG
This sequence comes from uncultured Verrucomicrobiota bacterium, assembly GCA_964371005.1. Taxonomy (GTDB): domain Bacteria; phylum Verrucomicrobiota; class Verrucomicrobiia; order Limisphaerales; family MWDV01; genus MWDV01. Next base: position 20,056 of record CAYJNU010000085.1, read on the forward strand.
ACCCGCGCGAAGCGGTGCATGTCGCCACGCAAATCCAGCCCACCGTGATCTTGGTGGACTTGGTTATGCCTGGGCTGGACGGGTTGACGTTGCTCGGTCATTTCCGCAATCACCCGAAGACCCGGGACATCCCGGTCATCGTGCTCTCCACCAACGATAATCCGCAGGCAAAGGGCGATGCGTTCGCCGCGGGCGCAAGCGATTATCTGGTGAAACTGCCGGACAAGATCGAATTGGTGGCCCGCCTCCGCCATCATTCCCGCGCCTACCTGAACCAGGTGCAGCGTGACGCCGCCTACCGGGCCCTGCGCGAGAGCCAGCAGCAGCTCATGGAAAGCAACGCCGCCCTGCTCACGCTCAACCAGAAGCTCGAAGAAGCCACGCTCGCCAAGTCGCAATTCCTGGCCAACATGAGCCACGAAATCCGCACGCCGATGAACGGCGTCATGGGAATGACCGGCTTGCTGCTCGGAACCGAGTTAACCGACGAGCAGCGCGAATATGTCGAAGCCGCCCGCGGCAGCGCCGAGGCTTTGCTCACGATCATCAACGATATCCTTGACTTCTCGAAGATCGAGTCGGGCAAGCTGGAGCTCGAACATCATCCTTTTGAATTGCACACCTGCATCGAGGACGCGCTCGAGTTGCTGGCGCCCAAGGCGGCGGAAAAGAACCTCGACCTCGCTTACACCACGGATGACAGCGTTCCAAAAAATCCTGGTCAGCGACGTGACGCGCTTGCGCCAGATTCTCGTGAACTTGCTTGGCAACGCGGTCAAGTTCACCCCCAGCGGGGAAGTGGTGGTTACGGTGTCCACGGCCGCCCACGGCGTGCGCAGATCGGAGGCCGGACAGAAGGCGGACACGGATTTTATCCGCCACCCGGAGGACTGGCTGTTGCACTTCGCGGTACGCGATACCGGCATCGGCATTCCGCTCGACAAACAGAACCGGCTCTTCAAGTCCTTTCAGCAGGTGGATGCTTCCACCACCCGCCAATACGGCGGCACGGGCTTGGGATTGGCGATTTGCCGGCGTCTCACCGAACTCATGGGAGGCAAGATTTGGGTCGAGAGCGACTCTGGTAAAGGGGCCACGTTCCACTTCACTGTCCGAGCGAAAGCGGCCGCGGCCACCGTCCCTCCGCCTTGGCAAACGCCCCAGCCGTTCCTGGCGCGCAAGCACCTCCTCGTGGTCGAGGACAGTGCCACCAACCAGCGTCTCATCCGCGACCGCGCGGAGCAATGGGGGATGCAAGTCACGGTCGCCGCCACCGCCGCGGAAGCGCTGCACCTGGTGAAGCAGAATCCGCGGTTTCATGTTGCCGTGCTGGATTTGCAATTGCCTTCACTCGATGGCTTCACCTTGGCTGCCGAAATCCGCAAGCAACCTGCCGGGGCCTCGTTGCCGTTGGTGTTGCTTTCTTCCGTGCGTCTGCGCAGCGATGACCCACGCGCCGCCGTCGCGGGGATCACCATCTTTGTCCACAAACCCGTTCGACCGGCGCAACTGCTCGATTCCCTCTGTCGGGCTATCGGCGTTCAAATCCAGCGCGAAAAGAAGGCATCAGCCACGCCGGCCTTGGATGCCAAGCTCGCCCAACGGCTGCCGTTGCGCGTCCTGCTGGCGGACGACAATCCCATCAATGTCAAAGTCGGCCTGAGCATCCTCCGCAAACTGGGGTACTCTGCCGATGTCGCCACCAACGGCATCGAGGTCATCAGCGCCCTGGAGCGACAACCTTACGACCTCCTCTTTCTCGATGTACAAATGCCGGAGATGGACGGACTGGAAGCCACACGGCAGATTTGCGCCCGCTGGCCCTCGGAGCGGCGCCCTCGCATTGTGGCCATGACGGGCGCGGCGCTGGTCGGGGACCGGGATTGATGCCTTGCCGCCGGCATGGACGACTACATCTCCAAACCCGTCCGC
>CAYJNU010000086.1:0-19670 GCA_964371005.1 uncultured Verrucomicrobiota bacterium
GTGAGCGTGAAGGTGTTGTTGCCCGCGCCGCCGGTCAGGTTGGCCACCTCAATGTTATCGAGCGCATCCACTTCGCCCGTACCCCGGGTCAGGCTGGTGTCGGTCAACGTGAAGTTCGTGTTGCCCGTTTCATTGATCGTGTCGCCGGCCACTTCGCCACCCGTGCCACCGTTCAAATCGTCATTGCCCTCGCCGCCGTCCAGCACGTCATCGCCGCTCTTGCCGTCGAGCAAATCATCCCCCAGACCGCCGCGCAGAACGTTGTTGTTGCTGTTGCCGCGAATCGTGTCGTTCTTCGATCCGCCGTGGACTTCCTCGATGCCTTCGCCATTCAGTCGGAGCATCAAGTTGTCGTTGAGCTTCTGGAACGCGCCCAGGATGCCCATGTTCAGGCTGATGGACTGCGTCGTGGTGCCGGAGAAGTCGAGGATGTCGTAACCACCGGTCGGCAGGATGTCCTCGACCACGGTTTCGTTGCCCCAAGCGGTGTCGGTGTCGAACACGTAGGTTTCATTGCCCTCACGGCCTTCGAGCCAGTCATCACCCGGTCCGCCGAGGAGCACGTTCGCCAGAGCATTGCCGTAAAGGAAGTCATGACCATCGCCGCCGCTGACGTTCTCAATGTCATCCACCAGGATCAGATTGACGTTGCCCGCGACCGCCGGCTGCGAGCTGTGCTCAGCGAGGTCCACGTCCACGACCTTGGCCGCGCTGGTGTGGCTGAAGTCCAGCGTATCCAGGCCGCCGTTGCCGGTGATCGTGTCTGTGCCAAGCACATCGTCGCCGTCGAACACGAAGGTGTCGCTCGCCGAACCGCCGATCAGCGTGTCGTTGCCGCCCGCGCCAACGAAGGTCACCGGCCGCGAATAATTGTGCGCGTCGAACGTATTGTCGCCGGCCTCACCCGTGAGGGTCACGTTCTCCAATGAAGCCAGGTGATACGTCGCACCGGTGGGCAAACTCAGCGAGGCGTCCTTCGCGAAGCCGAAGAACAACGAAAACAGCACGCGTTCCAGCAAGCTCGCATCGCGCAGGATCATGTCCACGTTGTTGGTGACGAACAGCGAGTCCTGCCCGCCGCCGCCGGAGACAAACGCAGTCGTCGTCCAGCCGTTGAGATCAAAGCGGTTTGCCTGGGCATCACCGAAAAGCCGCGCAGCCTCGAACGTGTCGAGCAGGTCGTGCTCATTCAATGTCGAGTAGCTGCCGAGCAGAATCTGCTGGTGCGTCAGTTTCGTCGGGGTAAGCACGATCCCCGCAACCGAACTCGTCGAAATCACGACATCGTAACCGTGATCACCGCGGATGTCGTCATCCCCCTGCCCCACCGTAATCTGGTCGTCGCCCAACCCGCCGATCACGATGTCCACGCCATCGCCGCCTTCGAGGATGTCGTCACCAAGTTGGCCGTCAATGTAGTCCGCGCCGATGTCCGCATAGATCGAGTCGTTGCCCGGACCGCCGAAGCTCTTGATGTCCCCCAACTTCTCGTGCTTGCTGATGTCCACGTATTCCGCCACCACGGCATAGCCCGGGATGTTGCCCGAGTCGCCCAGGATGATGTCCCAATCGCTGCCGCCGTAAATGGTATCGTCATCCGAGATGGTCGGGCTGGCCGCGCCGGCGATATAGACCGCCGCAGTATCGTACGGCCGGCCCGTGGCGTCATTCAGCGTGAGCGTGAAGTAGCGGAAGTCGCAGAAGCCCATGTCGCGATTGAAGATCTCGATCTGGAAAGTCTTCAGCGTCTCACCCACGTCAAACACCAACACCACCGTGCTGGCGGTGTAGTTCTTCGAGGCCGCCGGGGAGGACTTGGCCCCATTCGCTCCCGTGCCGTCGAACATCTTGATCACCACCACGCCCGGGGTGAAGGAATTGCTGCGCGTAACCGAAATCTCCACGTAACCCGGCGTGGCCTCATTGACGCTGTAGCTGCCGCGGCTGAACTGGTAGGTGCCCACTGCGGACAAGGCGGAGCTTTCGTAGATGCCCGCGTCAATCCAGATTTCCGTGGGCGCCGACGCGCTGATCGTCACCTGCCGGGTGCGATTCACGAACTCCGCGTCGTTGTCGGTTGAACTCAGATCCTCATTGGCGTTGAGGTCCCCGCTGTTGGGCTCGGCAAAGGCGTAGCCCTCCGGCAGTTCAAACTGAATCACGTATTCGCTCTCGGCGCTCGGATTGTCCGTGTCCACAAAGAGATTGGTGAACGAGTACGACCCGGTCGTGGTGTAAACGGCGTTGACCGGATTGCCCGCGCAGTCGAGCAAAGTCACCAGCACCCCGCCGGTGAACAGCGTGTCACCCAAGTCCTGAACATTGCTCAGGTTCTTGTCCAACCAGATTTGGCCACTGATGGTCCCGGCGAAGGTCTGCGGCGTGACCGAGAAGACCGGGCCGGCGTCGTAGATCGAGTGCAGCGTGGTTCCGACGGGCAGGCCATAAACGGTCTGGAGGTTCGTGTCGTCGGTGACCACCACCACCACGGCGTCGTAGGTGGCGTTGTTAACCGGCATGTTGGTGTCGGTGGCCGTCTGCCAATGCCCGCCGATCACATGGTCATCGCCCGCCCCGGCGTCAATGATGTCATTGCCCGGGCCGCCGAAGATCGTGTCGTCCGTGCCGCCGCGGCCCACGTCATCCGCCTCTTCCGGCAAGGAGAGGCTGAAGCTGTTCTTGTAGCCGACCGGGCCGAACGGTGAGATGCCCTGAATGCCGTCGAATTCCTCAGCCTGGACTTCGTTGTCGGTCGTCGTCGAATACTCGCCCGACCAGAGCCATGAGAGGAGCGGTCCGCTGCCCTTCTGGAACGGTGACTTCACGGTGCTGCCATCCACCGCGATCGAAACCTGACCCAGGGCTACGTTTTCCATGTACTTGCCGTCGGCATCCGTCTGCACCGTGCTCGTGTGGTGAATGCCGCCTTCCATCCAGGTCAGCGTCACGTCCACATCCTCAATGCCCTTCTCACCGATGTCGAGGAAGCCATTGCCATTGTTGTCGTAGAACACCGTGCCTTCGATCTCGTAAAGGTCATCGTCGTAGATCGAGCAGGTGGCGATGTAATTCTTCTCGGCCAGCGTGGCGCGAACCGGGCTGCTCAACCGCAGGCCAAATTTTTCGGTCAACTCCGGCAGGCTGTCGCGCGTGATGTTGACATTGATGGTCGTTGAAGTCAGGCCCGCGGCGATGAACGCGGTATTCGAGATGCCAGTGTAATCCTGCCCGGCGCGCGCGGTGCCACTTACGGTCGTCCAATCCACAAACACGCCTCCCGGAGGCGCGGGCTTGTCGAGGTTGATAGCGAAGGCAGCCGTGGTCACGCCGGCTCCGGTGCCCTCATTCACGCCGCGAACAAACGTGAACAGCATGGTTACCGGATCGAAGAAGACCCCCAGCGACGGTGCCACGACGGACACCACCGGCACATCTTCATCATGGATGACCAGGGTGGCGGTGTCGGGTGCGCCGCGAACCAACCCGCCGGTGGGATTGCGCAGCGAGAGGATCACCGTCTCGTCGCCTTCCGAGAGGGTGTCGCTGTAAATCGGGACGCGAACCGTCTGGGTGGTTTGGTTACCGGAGAAGTAAACCAGGTGGCGGAAGACCGCCCCGTAATCACCGCCCGCGCCCGAGGTGGCCGTGCCGTTGGTCGTGTAGAAGACCGCGATGGGCTGAGAGCTGCCCGCCGTCCGGTGGATGGTGATGTTCGCAAAGGCCGTCCCGCTGTCCGGCTCTTGCACCTCGAAGAACAGATCACCGAAATAAACGCTCCACGGACCGGCGTCCTCCACCAGGAGCGCGTCGTCGTTCGTAATCTCCACGGTGACGTGATTGCTCTCGGCCAGCGGGTTGGCGGCGATGTCCGCGTTCTCGGCGCTGATCAGGTTCACGAAGAACAGTTCGTCGTCCTCCTTGTTGGGGTCGCCGTAAATCTTGACGGTGATCAGTTTGCTGGTTTCACCGGGCGCGAACACGATCGTCTGCGCTGCTTCGCCCGTGCTTTCATTCGGCGTGGATTCGTAATCCGGCCCGTTGCCCGCATCGCCCGAGTAAACCGCTTCCACCGCCGTGCCCGGCGAAGTCGAGTAAGTCAGCGTCACCGTCTTGGCGCTGATCTTCGACAGGGTCACTTCCAACGTGACGATCGTATAACCGGCGTCGCCCTCCATTTGGGTCAGGTAATAGGAGGTCGGGAACCCGGGCTCATGGATGGAAACGTGAACCTGCGGATCGTCATCGGGTATTGTCCCGTATCCGCGACCGTCTTCAACGCGCGCATAGGTCGGGTTGAAGAGGTCCACGTAGAAGCTCTCGTCCGGCTCATCAATCGGGTTCGAGAGGTCGTCACGCAAGGTCACCTTGATCTCTTTGAAGACTTCTCCGGCCTTGAAGGTGATCATGGTCGGCGCGGGCTGCACATAATCGCCGTCGGCATACAGCGGATACGGCGTGGCGAAATCCGGGTCACAGCCGCAGTCATAGGCAGAATCCACCAGGTACCAGACGGTGATGTCATACTGGCTTGCGTTCGAGAGTGACACGATGAAGCTGGCCGGACTGCCTTCGCCCACCGTGTAAATGCGCGTGCCGTCCGGCTGGAGCGTTGAAGGCGGCACGTAATCGCCGATGGAAAGCGCCGGGATCGGATCGTCATTGATGATCGTCACAAGCACCGTGGTTTCCGGCGAGGTCGGCAGTTTAATGCCCGTCGAAGGATTCGACAGAATCACGCGGAACTGCTGATGCTCCTCGTAAGCCGTGTCGCCCAGCACCGCGATGGTGATCGTCTTGCTCGTTTCGCCGGCGGCAAACGTCAACGTTCCAGAAATGCCGATGTAATCGCCCGTGGCTTCCACTGCGTTCCGCTCGGGATATGTTCCGTCGTTTCCGTCTTCCGTCCTGTAATTCAATGTCACCGCCGTGCGCTGCGGCCCGGACAGCGTGATGGTGAGCGTGGCTAGCGTCTGGCCGGTGTTGCCCTCGGTCACAGATACGTTGCTGACGGATACCAGCGGGTCGCCCTCATAGCCCGCAGTGACGCTTTTCTCGGTTTCGTCGAAGGTGAGTTCGAAGTCCATCGTCCGGCCACTGGCGTTCACGTCGCTGTCATTGCTTGCGACCTCAGCCTTGCCGCTATCGGCAACCCACGGGTTGGCGACAATGAAAGTCAACCCCGCCACCGTGCCGAACTCCATGTAATAACGATCCGGATCGAGGCCGGTGAACTTGAATGACCCGTCCACGTCCGTTTCCGTGTCACCGATCAACAGACCGTCATTCCGGTAAAGGGTCACCGTCACCCCGCCGAAGCCGACTTCATCGGCATCCTTCACGCCGTTCTTATTCAGGTCAAAGAAGATTGAGGACTGGATGTAGATACCGGTGTCGCGGTCACCCACCTTGCCCATGGCATCGTCCCCGAAGATGGTATCATTCCCAGGGCCGCCGTCGAAGAAGTCGTTGTCATCGTCCTCGATCGGCTCGGTTTCGCCGTTATTCAGGAAGTTGCCGCCGTAGAGGAAGTCATCGCCCGGCCCACCGAACAACACATCCACGCCGCCGCCGCCGATCAGCAGGTCATTGCCCGTGATCGGATTGGGATTGGACACATCCCCGCCGGTCAGGCCTTCCATGGTGATCCCCACATTGGGAATGTCGCCCACCGCATTACGGATCGCGTCCAGGTTCGCCGCGGTGAGGCTCAGGTTGTTGATCGTGGTGAAGTATTCGCCGATCAATAGGTCCACGCCGCCGTGGCCGTTGGCCCAGTCACTGCCGCCGCCGCCCACCAGCAGATCGTTGCCGGAGCTGCCGTAAAGCTTGTCGTCGCCCTCGCCGCCTTCGACAATGTCATTCCCGCGGCTGCCTCGAATCGTGTCGTTGCCGTCGTCGCCTCGGATCCAGTCGTCGTCCGCGCCGCCATCAACAATGTCGTTGCCTTTGCCGCCCCGAATCGTGTCCGCACCTTCCAGACCTGTGATCGTGTCCGCCCCGTCCGTGATCGTGCCGGTCCCGTCATCGCCGTAGAGGAAGTCGGCTTCCGGACTGCCTGTGATGGAGTCATTGCCGCCGTCGCCGTAAATCGTGATCCCTGAAGGACCGGCCGTTAGCGTGTCGTTGCCGGCGCCACCGTGCAATTCCACATTCGTCAGGCCTTCAACCGAGCTGGCCGTGATGGTGTCGTTGCCGTCATCGCCGTAGGCCTTGGAATCCGAGCTGTCGCTGAGGAAGATCGTGTCGTTGCCCTGGCCGCCGTGGACTTCGCTCGCGGAGAGCACGCCGCGCAAATCAACGTAATCGTCGCCCTGACCGGCATCCTCGATCACCACCTTGGAAACATTGTCAAACGTCTGCTTCCAGTTGCCCCATTGCACTTCCACGGTCTCCGCGCCTGCGCTGCCGCCGGTGTGCTTGACGATCATCGTTTCGGCCCCGTCGTTCGTGTCAATCTCTTCCCGATCCGCTGCGCGGCTGCCGATGTTGAGGTAAAGATCGCCTCCGGTGAACTCGCCATGGCTGGCGTTGGACGCCAGGATCGGTTCGGGACAAGTGATCTCAAATGAGAACAGCGTGATCTCGGCAAAGCGCCACGTCTTGTCAATGCTGAAGAAGAACAGGTCAATCTTCAGGAATGCCTCCAGGAAGAGGTAAATGCGCCCTTCGATGTCGAAGATGCAGCGTGGGTCTTGCTGGGCGTTGGCGACGATTTCGCTGACGCGCACCTTGCCGTCATCATTCACGTCGTTGAGGTCGAAGGTGACCTCAAAGCCCACGCCGCCGCGGACCCCAGCTTCAACGATTAGCAGATTGATCGAAGCCCCGGCAAACAACTCGCCATACAGCCGCAACTCGGGCTGCTCGTTGCCATTGGCGTCAAAGTCCAGCACGTAGAAGCCGTCCAGGATATCCACCCAGTTCTTGTCCTCGGACGAAATATACTTCTGGATGCCGTAGGTGTCATAGCCGAAGCCGATGTTGATGTCCGCGCCGATCGTGCCACCAAACTGGGCGTAGAGCGGCGGATAGATCGGTATCTTCTGGGTGTAAGTGAATTTGAACTTGAAGGTCGGCATGCGCCACTCGACCAGGCGCACCGGCTCGCCGATGAACAGGTTGAACAGCTCCGCCGGGTTGTCGAAGATCGGGATGCTGAAGTTGCTGAGGCTGCCTGCGTCGCTGACAAAGCCGGAAGCCGCCGAGGTGTAGGTGGAACTTGCCCCCGGCCCGGTGGAGGCCGCTGCCGCCGCCGCGATGTCATCCATTGTGCGCGAGGCCGCTTCCTGAAGCGCCTGGATGTTCGTGCGCTCGCCGTTGCCATTGTCCAGCAGGCTGAACGAGCCAAACGGAATCAGGATCGTTCCCTCGCCCAGACCTTCAAGGTCGTTGATGAGTTCGATGACCTGGATGACGCCTTCAATGAAATCCACCGTGGAGGGTTCGAGCAACCCGAACACTTCGGCCAAGTCGAGCAGCGTGATCGTCTCCCCGGCGAGGTCCGAGATGACCGGGATGCGGGCGGTAACGACGTCAATGATCGGCTGCAGCGGCTCAGTAACCTTGCGAATCTCCGAGAGGATCGGCCCGAGGAAATCCGAGATGAACGTGCCGAGGTCCAGGTAAATGTCCGTGAACGCGATCTCCGGATCGCCAGCGCCGTTGTCCGTATCAAACCGCCACCCGAGATGGAACTTCGCGAGAACGCGCGGGAAGGCGGTGTTGCCACCAAAGCTCGCGGCCAGGTCCAGATTGACGTCCGCCTCAGCTCCCAGCACCGCATGCAAGATGTCGTCAAACTGCGTGCCGCTGGAGAACAACTCCGCGGTGGTCAGCTTGCCGTCATGGTTCGGGTCCTTCAGGTCCACCTCGAACGCACCCTCGAAGAAGCTGGGCGAGTCGGCATCGTCGGTCACGTCAAGCTGGAGGAACAGCAACTCGCCGGCGGCGTGCAGGCCGGGAATCTCCGCGCGGAAGTAGATGGACAACTCGGGATCGCTGGCGGGTGCCGCCGTGTTGAAGTAGAACCCGTTCTCCATGTCCACGCCGAAGCCGAACTTAAAGTCAAAGCCCAGCGACAGAACCACATTGCCGTCCACTGCAAGACCGAAGCCGGGAACGCCAATCTCGAAATCAATGGGATTCTGCGTGGTGTCGAGCAGGGCGATGGATTTGGCCAGGCGCACGTTCACGACCAAGCCCGTGTCGCAGTCCAGCACCACGTCGAGTTGGCTGTAGCCGGCAGCGTTGTCCAGCGCCTCACCGGTGTCGAAATCCACGAGCAAATCCAACCCACCCGGCCCGAGCGAGTTCCAGAGTGCCTTCTTGATGGCGTTCTCGACCGCCGTCAGGCCGTTCCCACCCGCCGCCTCTACTTCCTCGCGCAGTTCCTTGAGCAGGCCGTCGCGGAAGTCGCCAATGAAATTCGCGGCGCCTTGCAGCCCGTTCCCGATCAGTGGCAGGTCGGTGTTATAGACGATCTCGTTGAGCCCGTCCTCAATCCAGCCCAACAGCGTGTCGAGGCCATCCAGAATCTCGTCAATGCTGTTGGCAATGACATCACACAACTCCAGGCCGTCGAAGAGCGAACTGAAGTCTGGCGTGATGAGGGAGAGCTTCTCCAGCTTGCCCGTGCCGTCATTGGTGGTGGTGTCCGGATCTCCGTCATCGTCGGCGGTCAGGGCCGTGTTGGCATTGAAGTGGCCGCTCGCGCCGGACGCGGCCTTGATGGCGTTCCGCGCCGTGTTCGCCGTGGTCTCGCCGGCCGCGATGTTCACCGTGAGGGTGTTCGTACTCACGTTGAAGGACGCGTTGGCGCTGTCGCCGCTCAGCGTGTCCAGGAAGACGATGCTGTAATTCGTATAGGTGCCGTCGCTCTTGATCAGGAGATCGTTGTTCAGGCCGGCGAACTTGACGATCTTCTCCGTCCCGGTGGCGCTGGTCGAAACCGCCTCGTCAATGAACAAGCGAACGAGATCGGGGATTTCAACCACCAGGTAGTTGTCCGGGTAGCCATCGCCGTTGTCATCGGCATTGCCGCTCAGCGGGGTGGTCTCGAATGGCGCGAAGATCGGCAACTGGGCGCTGACCCCACCTTCAAGGTGCAGATCAATGCTGTTGGAGTCGAACCAGCTCTCGTCAAAGTAGTGGCGGGCATCGCCGTTGTTGTCCTTGAGGCCGAGGCGGAATTCCGCGCCGCGATCGCCATCGCCCGCATCCGTCTCCGGATCGCCGTCCTGATCCACCGTGACCTTGCCATCCGTGATCCAGATGCCGAAGACGGACCCCAGTGAGGCTTCGAGCGAGATGTTCGTGCCGAGCACCTTGGCCAGCAGTTCGACACCTGTGCTGTCGTAGAAGAACGGCTTGATGCTCCCGGGATTGGTGACATCCAGCCCGAAGTCCAGCGTGAGCGTGGCGCTGGCGCTGACGGTCAGGGTGCCGGAGCCTTGAATCTGAACGAGGGTGGTGGCCAGTTCGAGGAACGATCGGATGGCAGCATTGTCGCCCGCGAGGTTGCTGACGAGTTCCTGGAGATCGAGCTGGAAGGGGAGCGAATTGGCGTAAGCCGTGGAGAAAACGAAGGAGAATTTGAGCGCAGCCGTGGTGATGGTACCGGCGCCGGTATTGCCAGCATCGGGAGGAGCGAGCGCGGCATTCCACGGCGATCCCAGCCCGTTGATCGCGCTGATGATGGCGTTGGCTGTGGTCTTGCCGGGGTTGATCTTGACCACGAGCAGCTTGCCCTGCACATCCCAACTGGCCTGGGCGGTCGCGCCGGTGATCGAGGAGTCGCCCACGATGCGGAGCACCGAACCGTTCAGGGTCGTGCCGTTGGCATTGGCCGTAATCTTGAAGGCGTTGTTGAATCCGTTGTAATTCACCGTCAGCGTGCTGGCGGTGCCCGCCGTGCCGCCGGCGGTCACAAGGCTGGCCGCTGAAACGCCGTTCTCATCCAGCGATACGGTCAGGATGTTTGGATCAAGGTTGAACAGCACTTCGATCTGGTGCTCCAGCTCGGTCAGTGTGTCCTGAAGCGAGGATTGCGTGCCGCCACTCGATGCGCCGTCAATCAGCTCAGCGAACTTCGAGGCATAATCCAGCATGTCGTTGACGCTGATGTTCACGAACGGCAGCGGTTCATCCAGGAACGAGAAGGCCGCGAGCTGACTCAGGTTGTCCGCAATGGCATCCAGCGCCTTGATAATCTGCGTGAAGTTGAGGCTGGTGAAGTTTTGCAGGCTGCCCAAGTTCGGGTAGGTCAGGAAGATGCCTTCGTTGTTCGTGGTCGCGTCGTAGGGATTCGCGTTGTAGGTCAGCTTGGTGATGTCGGGAATCCAAACCGACACCTCGGGGTTGCTGCCCAGCGGGAAGGAGAACCCGAGTCCGCCCACGGTGATGTTGTCCAGCCGGGCCAGGAAGCTGCCGCCAAAATCAAACGCCGGCACCAGGTTGCTGATGTTGTTCGACGACGTGCCGTTCATCAGGTCGGTGATGTAGAAGCGGGTCTCGCCGGTGGTTTGGTCTTCCAGTCGCACAGCGGCAGTGATCGGTGCAGTCGTGGTGCCGTCGTAAGCGAGTGTTCCGAAGGCACCATCGGTGGTGCTGATCTCCACGAAACCGAACCGCAGCGTGCCGTCAATCCCTGCCGCCGTGGTCGTCACCGAAACCGAGCCGGTCAGTTGCGCGTCATCGAGGAACAAACCCTTCTTGGGGCTCGTGCTGATGGAGACAAATATCTGGTCCTGGGTCGTGGCGTCGTTGCCATCCAAATCCTCCACACCGGAACCAATACCCATCTCGGTCGCAAAGGTGTCGTTCTTGGGTGAGATGATGGTGATCCGATTGATAATGCCGAGTTGGTCGCTCTTAGCGGAGATCGCCACCGCGCCGCCGGCCTTCTGGGCAATGAGCACGTCGGCCAGCGTGCCGCTGCCGTAAGCCGTTGCCGCCAACACGTTGTTCAGGTCAGTCGCCAGATCGTCAATGCTGTTGTTCGTCGTGGTGTTGGCCGCCGCCAGCGTCAGCGGGAACAACTGGTTGAACGTGCCCAGCGGATTCGGCAGGGCGTCATTCAGATAGACTCCGAAATGCGCGTCCGCGCTCAGGCGACCGTTCGCCGGCACGGGCACGAGGCTGGACGAGAGAATCCGCGGCACTTCCGCCGCGCCCAGATCAAAGCCCAGAGTGAAATTGAAGCCCACCTGGACACTGAATTGCAGCGCGCCGGTCAACGAGGCATCGGCGATCGGACCCAGATCGAGGTCGAAATCAAACGGGATGCTGGTTTCGCCGAAGAGGTCCTGCGTGTCGTAGGTCAGCGTCTTGTTGACGTTGTAGGTATAAACCTGCTGGGCCGGATTGTAGGTCACGCCGCCGTTGCCGTTGACCACGCCGTCATTCAGGATGTCCGCCAGCACCACAAAGAAGTCCTCGGTACTGTAGCGTTCGGTCAGGATGCCGATTTGATCCGAAGTCGTTTCATCGCCGTCACCCGGGCCGAAGCCCAACTCGGCCATTTTGGCGTCGGCATCCATCAGGTTCAGAGTGGTGCCTTCCGCAATTTCATTCTCCGTCAAGGCGATGACGACCTGGTCGTCCTTGTTGATCCGAGCCACCAGCCGGGCGCTCAAAGCCTGCGCGGTGATGGCGTTATTCAGGAGTTGAACCAACTCAGTTCCGGTCCGTTCGTTCGTGTTGGGGATTGCGTCGGTAATCGTCAACGTCTTCACCGGCTCATCGCCCAATTGCACCTTCAGGATCGCGCCCGAAAGCGTACCCTCGTTCAACGTGGTGTCGAACATCGTGCGGGACTGAAGCTCGGTGCTCACCATGTGCTTGTAGATCGTGTCGAGGAACACCTGCGTCCAGTCCATCGCTTCGCCCAGACTCACGCCGCCGGTGAAGGGGATGTCCACGTTGAACAGGCTGGACTCGCGGAAGGAGTCAAACCACTGGCCAAGCTGCTGGAGGAACATGACCCACTCAAACGGGCCGGCTTGGGCAAAGTCGAAGTTGGTCAGCGACGAGAGCGGCGTCCCCAGCGTGATCGCGCCGGTGTTGCTGACCGAAACCAGCAGTTCATTGTCGCTCAGCCGACGGAACTCAACGCTGCTGCCGGAAACCTTCACGATCAATTGGAACGGCAGCGCGAACGAGCCGACATGCAGGTGGCCGTCCACATTCACTTGCACATAGTTGCCGGTCGTGAGGTTGAGAATCTGCGTGCCGCCGGGTGTGGTCACGGAGGCGTTCGTGACGGCCGCGCCGGTGGTGTTCACCTTCAACGTGAGCGTGCCGCTCAGGCCAACTGTGCCGGAATCAAACTCCAGGTCCGCCTCGGCTGCCAGCCCCGTGCTCTTCAGAATCAACGCCCCACTCCCGTTATGGAAGGAGGCAACGGTGAACGTCCCTGCCTTCAGCGCGAAGTGCAGATCGGTAACGCCCAGCTTGAAGACGTCTTCCAGAACCGAGTCGTTGTTCGTGTCAATCCTTGCCTTCTCAATCACGAAGTTGCCGCCCAACGTCACCGCTCCCACCAGACCGGTGATCTCCGCGGTACCTGAGACAGCCAGGTAATTGTGGTAATAGGGCCCGATGAACTGGATGGAGACGTTGTCGGCTGGGTTGTCGTTGATGGGTACGACCACGGCGGTTGGGTTGCCGACGTCCGCGCCGGTGTTGTTCAGGCGGAGCTTCAGGTTCATCGCCGTGATGTTCAGCACGCCCGCGCCGCTCAGACTGGCCGTGGTCACCTTCACCTCACCCGCCAGACCCGAGTCATAAATCACCATCGCACCCGATCCACCGGAGACGGCCAGCCCGACTGTTCCAGAGCCGATGGTCGCGCTCACGCTTGACGCCGCCACCGTCACATAGTCGGGGCTGCCATCCACCAGGGTGAGAATGAACCGGCCCGTAATGGACTGGGTGTAAGTGCCAATCGGGACAGAGATCGAAACCGGCGTTGTGCCGGAGTCAATCTTGTTGAACGGGCCAGCCGGCAAATCCACCCCCATCGGCGTGCCTTCCCAATCGAATTCCTGGTCGATCGCCCCGGCGGTGGTGTTGAATCCCCAACCAAACGTGTGGGAGAAGCCGCCGCCAAAGGCATTCACGTGAACCGTGATCTCACCTTGACCGGCAATGCCCGCGTCCGTGATGACGAAGAAGCCGTGACCATTGGTCGCGGAGAGGATGCTCGTGCCGAAGTTGAAGCTCACGGAATCCGCCATCACCGTGATCATCTGCGAACCACCCAGCGAGGTGCGCTGCTCGAAACTGAAGTTGCCGGAGAGGCTGACGCCGAGGAAACCCAGCGTGACTCCCGTTCCTTTCACCTGCAAATATGGGCCGGCAGGCAGGTTGATGGTCACGTTCGAGCCACCCACGCTGACGGTCTCATTCACCGCTACGCTGGTGTCGTTGATCCGCACCGTAAATGTGCCGGCCAGGGACACACCGGAAACATTGATCCCTACCGTGGCGGTGGACGTGCCAGCCAAGCCGTCCGCCGCGATGATGAACGCCCCGCTGCCATTGGTGACGCTGATCAAGTCGTTGGCCGTCGAACCCAAATCCAGCGAAACCGCCGAAGCCGCCACGGTCACCACGCGTTCGCCGCCGGTGGTGGTTTGCTTGCGTTCGAATGTGAAGCTGCCGGTGATACCGATATCTTGAACCGTGAGGTTGGCCCCTACACCCGTCACTCGAAGATAAGGCCCGGCAGGCACATTTACAGTCACCGTCGTGCCGTTGACATCCACCGACTGGTTGTAGGCCGAGGCGGTGTCGTTGAGCGTCACCGTGAAAACACCACTAAGGTCCAAGCTCGACACCGCAAGCGAGACGTCCGCGGAAACCGTACCGACGATGCCATTGCTCCGGAATACGAATGCTCCGGTGCCGTCCGTGACATTCAAGAGCGGGTTCGTGCCATCGGTGAAGCTGAACGCCAAGTTGGCCACACCTACGGCGGTTTCTTCGTAGCCGTTGCCCGGATTCCCGTCGGCATCGCGCGGTTCAAACACGAAATCACCGCTCAGGCTGGCCTGCGGGTTGGTCAGGGTGATCGTCCCGTTGCCCGACACCCTATAGTATGGGCCGGCCGGCAGGTTCACTGTCGTCCCGTCAATCTCGCTCACCGCGCCGGCCGAGGTATTCAGGGCCAGCGTCAGGCCGGTGGCGCTCATCCCAATGTTCGGAACGGCCGGGCCGAGGTTGAAATCCAAGGTCAGCATGCCCGCCAGGTCCGTGCCCAGTAGGACGAACGTTCCCGACCCGTTTTGCACGCTCAACACCCGGCTCCCGCCCGTGCCCAACTGGAAGTTCACGTTCGATGCCTCGATGATCGTCTCCGTACCCGTGTTCTTCAGGGTAAAGCTGCCGCTCAACGTCTGGCCCATGACCGTCAGCGTGCTGTTCACGTCCAGGCTCACGTCCGGCGCGTCGCCACTCATCAGGTCATCGGACTGGATGCGGACCGCGTAATTGCCAGTGAGGCTGAACCCGAGGAAGTTCAACGAACCCGTCAGCGGAAAGGTGGCGTCGAGCGTCCCGGCTTCGTCCAAGTTGAAGGCGTCACCGAGATTGGACCCGTTCAGGCCACCCAAGGTCGCCAGCGTGATCCGCCCGCCCGTCAGGATGCTCTCGTCTGGCGTGGCGCTCACCGAAGCGGTCAGGGTCACCGACCCGTTGCTGCCGGTCAGGCTCTGCATGCCCACCGGAGTGTTGAAGGTGTAGCCATACCCGCCCAACCCGGTAGCGTTCACCGCCGCCTTCGCTTCGACCGAATCCACTTCCACAAAGAAACCGCTGTCATTGCCAAAAGCCATGTCCAGCCCGATCCCGGCAGTCACGGACACGCTCGGAGTGGACCCGCTGAATGCCGCCCCGAAGACTCCCCCAAGGATGTTCTGGAGATTTTGGTTCACTGCCGTGGGTACGAGTTCAAGGTTCACGTCCCACCACATCGGCTGCGTGCTCAGCGTTCCGTAGTGTGCCAAAACGCCCCGCACCAGGAAGGTGAACCCGCCGAACGCTGTGTTGTTCCAGCTTTCGATGGTCGAGGTCACCAGCGAGGCACTCGGGAGAGAATTGAGGAGCGAGGTTAGTCGGTTGCGGAGTCCGTTGGTGATGGCCGTCCCGGAATCGGCCAGAGTGCCGAGGTTCGATCCGATGAACGGAATGCTCTCCGCCAGTTCGCCAAAACCGTCCAAGAAGTCACCGACATCGGACAAGGTGTCCAGCCCACTCAAGATGGCCGAATCCACTCCGACCGCCAGTGTCGGCGTTTGGACGATTGTCAGGGAGAGGCTGTTGGCATTGTAGGTCGGCTTGAGTGCCCAATCCGGGTGACCGGCGATGGAGGCCGTGCCCAGCCAGTTGGCAAACTCGCCCGTATGGGAACCATAGGTGATGACGTTGAAAGTATTGCCGAGCGCCGGAACATAACTGCCTCCGGGACTGAAGATGATCTTGAGGGTGCCGTCGAAGGTGGCTGCTCCGGTGACCTCGATCCAATCGTAAGTGGTCCCCTGCCCCAACCCTTGAATTTCGATCTCTGTTAGAGCCTCAGCTCCCGGGGCAAACGTGCTGACGGTGATATGTCCAGGCGAATTGCCCGGACGGAAAATCCCACTACCGGCTACTCCTCCGAGGATTGTGCCGCTGCCGCTTAGAATCTCATCTGACTGCAAATCAAGCATTTCTCCAGCAAGATCCAGAACTCTATCCGGAGTCAGGTGGAGGTTCAAACCTGCTCCAAACGGAGGTCCGTTGGCCGCCTTGAGCGTTTCAATCAACTGCTCAACGGTCAGACTGGAAACCTCGACTTGAGGGGTCGGGGCAACATTCGCGGAAGATCCAGCAGCGGAAACCGGCACGGCCAAGGCCGCCTCTTCCGATTCATTCACCGCCTCAGAACCCGCATCCGACGACTCAGATTGCGAACCCTCACTCACTGCTGGAGCCAAAACCGCCACATCATCAAACCCGTCGAAGCCATCCCCCTCTTCTGCTTCAGAAGACTGCTCTTCGGCGAGAGCGGATTGGGGAACATTCTGCTCGATTGAAACCTCGGTCGCCGTGAATACATCCAGCGGGTCTGGGGCAGGAGCTTGGGCGTAGGAGCACTCCACAGAAAGCAACAGTCGGGGCTCGAGGGCCTCCAACTCAAACGCGTTCGTGACGTGCTTAGGTCTCACTCTAGACTCTTTGGGCTGACTTCATCTCAACCCGGTTTACGACATCACCGCCGATAAACAACAGAATAATCGGGCGCGCAGCCACTGATCAGAAAGGGCAGTTTTTAGCGCGCGTGAAAACATATAGTAGTTGCTCGCATGATTGTCAAGGGCTCTTTTCACATGAGAACTGAGACTGACTGTCGCACGTCTATCTCCGGACTTCAACCGTGAATCTGCGTCTGTCGGATTTCCGGGAACACGATGAGAATGTCCCCTTTGGGCCGGGGTCGCGGTGGCGATCCTGCCACAGCATGCCGGCGGCGAGGACTGCAAGAGGGTGAACAGCGTGGCGCGGCGCGCATACCCAGACACAAACCCTGACGCAGATAGACCCGAGGTGAAGCATCACCTGCAGCCGTTGACCAACGGCCTCACCAGACAGAAGGCGTGCCCACGCTCAGGCGTATCTGTCCCGCTCGGGAAGGATCACGGCGACTGCAGCCGGTAGAACAGTTGCGGTGTGGCCAGGTTGATCGGGTTGGTCAGATTGAAGAGGCCGTTCGCATCGAACTGGTTGGTCACCACCGACAGCCACTCTGGCAGCGGTGCGGCGACGTTGGTTGAAGTCAGAACGTAATAGTCGCCCCCGGCCGGCCCGTTGCTGCCGGTCACCACAAGAGAGCCGCCGACTTGCGTCACCCCACCAATCACGGGCGGCGAAGGTGGAGCGGTGCCAAGAACTGCGATGGTGCCGGAAGTGGCGAGTTCGTTGGCCCACGCCAGCCCGGATGGCAGCGGCGGCAAAACGACGTTGGCGAACGAACCGGCGTAGCCAGCCGCGTCGAAGAGCCTGAAGCGGTCGTTGGCCGCGAGCGTGCCGGAGAGATTGGAGACGATCAGAGTGCCGCCAAGCGAGATATGGCCGAGGACTTTGACGACGTCGTTGGTGAACGGCGCTTTGCTGACTTCCATCCACGTCGTGCTTTCGGCATTCAGTGCGAGGGCGTTGTTGAACGTGAGTTGTCCAATGTCATTCGTGCCAGGCTCCAGACTCGCGCCACTGCCGAGCGTGAAGTTGCCCGTCACCGAGCCCTGGCCCCGAAGCTTCTTTCCGCTGCCGAGAGTCAGTCCGCCAACGGCACTGGCGTTCAAGGATGATCCCACTTCAAGGAAAAGCTCAGCGGAGTTGGCAAGCGAACCCGCCGCCGAGAGGGCGAGGGTTCCGCCCAGCACGGTGGTCGGTCCGGTGAATCTGCTCGCGCTGGTCAGGGTCAGCGTCCCGTTGCCCTGCTTGGTCAGTCCTCCATCCACACCGAGCCCGAGTGTCGAATCGTGGATGAGCGGTTGGGCGATCGTGATGGCGAACCCGCCATCGTCAATCACAGCGCCGCCCGCCTGCACACAGGCGGTCAGGCCACTCAAGGCTGGTAGGAACGCCGTGTTGTGCTTGCTCGCTCGCAGAACGCCGCCGTTGAAATTGTTCGTAGAGTACTGGGTGTCGCCAGTCCTCGTTTTGATGAAGCCGCCGGTGGTCAACGTGCCACCGTTCAGGCTCACCATCGTCCAGGTCGCTGTTCGCGTCGAGTTGTGTAAATCGAAGTTCTCCACGCCGGTGGACAGGCTGGCATTGTCCTGAATGGTCACTGTAACCCTGCCTCCGGTGGCCTGCCCACCGCCCAGATTCAGTCGGCCGAGGGAAACGGAGGCGTTGTCCTTGAGCGTCACAAAGGCGCTGTTGGCAGTGCTATTCCGCCCAAAGGCCGTGGCGGTGCCCGTGGCACTGAAGTTGGCGTTGCCGGCGATGTCCACCGTGCCCTTGGGAACGATGAAATTGCGTCCCGCGAGGGCCGCCGTGCCGGTCAGCACGAGTCGTCCGTCCGTGCCGCCCGGACGGAACGAGGCTCCACCGCTCAGCGGGACAATGTCCCCGGCCCAGGTTCCGCCGCCACCGTAGGTGTCCATCATGAAGTCCACAGTGGTATCGAAAAGGAAAGTGTTCGTGCTCGCTGCACCGTTGCCGACCTTCACGGAGCCGTTGAGCAGGTAACTCACCGGTCCACGGCCAGCAGCGTCGTCAGTGAGGAGCACGATCGTCCCGCCGGCGTTGGTGGTTCCGCCGCTATGCGAGTTGCTGCCACTCAGCATAATGGTCTTACCGGAAGCGCTGATACTCAGCGAGCCCGAGCCACTCAGGTTGCCCGCGTAGGTCTGCGAGGTCGAGAGGTTGAAATTCACGACGCCGTTGTTGGCGATGTCTCCAGCCGGAGACGTGCCTGAGAAGGTCAGCGTGCCAGCCTCGATGGTGGTGAGGTTGGTGTAGGTATGTGTGCCGCTCAGAGTGTGATTGCCCGCGCCACGCTTGATGATCACGCCCGAACCACTGATGCTCGCAGCGCTGGTGACGCTGCTGGGGTTCGCCAGGATCAGCGTGTCATTGTTGGTCACGTTTCCGCTGATGCTGCCGTTGCTGCTGGTCTCATTTCCCAACTGAACGACGCCTTCCGCGATGGTGACGCCGGCGTTGAAGGTGTTGAGCGTGTTCAAAGTAAGCTTCCCCGGACCGACTTTGAACAGCGATCCATTCCCGGTGAGCCCGCCCACGCCAGCGATCGTGTAATCCTGGCTGGCTACAAAGGAAACGGTTCCGGGTGAAACAGAAGCGGGGAGATAGATGTCCGGCGTGTTGGAGCCGGTGTCGTCGAAGGTGACGTTGTCGCCCGTGGCAAAGGTGACAGGCATTGTGCCGTCGAGCCAGTTGGCGGGGCCAGCGTCGGACCAGACATTCGCCGTACCGTCGCCCTGCCAAATCAGGTTGGAGGGTGGTGGCAGCGCGGAAATCGCGATGCTTACCGTGTTGGTGTATGCGCTGCCATCGAGCGTGCTCACCTGGAAGCGATAACTGGCCATGCCAAAATAGTTGGTCGTGGGGGTAAACACGGCATAGTGCCCGTTGGAGAGAGTCACACTGCCGTTGACGGGCAGGCTGACGGAATAGACGGGACTGTCGTTGGTGAAGCCCGAGGTGTATCGCCACAGGTCCACAACCACCGGAACATTGGTCGCGGTGCTGGCGTGTGGGTCGGCAAGCCAATTGATGTACTTCTCAATGCGCGCGTAACCATCGCTGCCGATGATCATGGCGTCCGGGCTGCCCAGATTGTAGCCGTTGGCCTGCTCAAAGAAATCCGGCATGCCGTCACCGTCGGTGTCTTGCGGGGGCAGGCCACCGTTGATGATGCCGTAGCCGTTGTTCGGCAGGCCGGTTTGGGTCTGGTCAGAGTACAAGCCGCCATCCGGACCGGTCGTGCCCGCGCTGGTGCCGACCGGTCCATTGCCCAACCTCTTGATCTGGCTGATCACCAGTTCGTCCATTGGGTCGCGCGGCAACGCACCCGCTTGAGAAATGGCCACCCGATAGGCGCTGCGCGCCGTGTAAACCACCGAGGTCGCCGTAAGCGATGACCACGGTGAAGTGAGTTCCGT
>CAYJNU010000086.1:19680-21836 GCA_964371005.1 uncultured Verrucomicrobiota bacterium
TCCGTAAGGCGCGCCTTGATACCAATACACCGTGGTGATGCCGCCGCCGAGAACACCGTTCTTGTCGCTGTCGTAGTAATTCCCCGAGCAATAGATGCTCTGGTTGTTGTCCACCTGATACCACGGCAGGTTGCTGCCGCTGGCCGGTCCGGCGATGAAGTAGTTGTTTACGATATCATGGTCAAAATCGGTGCTGGTGTGGGTGGTGTACCCGGCAGAACAGTTGTAAAGCACGTTGTTGATGAACAGGTCGTTGATCTTCGACATCGGATTCCGGTTATGCGAGTTGGCAAAGATGGTGTAGAACCACGCCATGGTGCTGCTGACGGATTCGGTATGGGCGCCGAATTGTTGGCCGGGCTCCGAATCAGCGGTGACGTTCTTGGACGGGTTGGCGTTGAGGCAATTCTGGAACGTCACGTCTGTGACCGGCCAGTTTTGCCAATCGTCGCTCACGGCGCCGACGTTGTTCCACGGGCCGAATTCCATCGAGACGTGATCGAGAATGACATTTCGGGCCCGGTAGAGACTCAGGCAATCATCAGTGTGGCTGTCGGTGTCGCTGCCGGGGCGGATGCGAATGTAGCGGCAGATGACGTTGTTCCGGGACGCGAAGGAGATTTCCCCGCCCTTGAAACCGATGCCGCCGCCGGGCGCCGTCTGGCCCGCGATGGTGATGTTGCCCTGCGCGGACACAGCCGAGTTCAGGCTGATGTAACCGCCCACGTCGAAGACCACGATGCGGTTCGCCTTGCTGACCGCGTCGCGAAACGATCCCGGCCCGCCGTCAGCGAGCGTTGTGACGTGATACACCGAACCACCGCGACCACCTGTGGCATGGGCGCCAAAACCAAGCGCGCCGGGAAAGGCCGGCGTCTGCGCCCACAGGCCGGCGGCCGGCAGGAGGGCGAGGGCAAACGCAAGAAGAGGTTTCGAGGAACGGCCAGGTAGCTTTGACAACAGGGTGATATGAAACATGAAACTACGGGTGCTGTGCTGTTGGTTTGGTTGGCTTCCAGCCGTCAGTGCCGGACAGAACTTGTTCAACGGTGATCGCCTTCGTTTCTGCCTCGGTGAGTTGGCGGGACCACTTCACGCGGGCCTCCGGGCTCGCACCCGGACCAGTGCTGTGGAATTCGGCGTAGCGCACGGTTTGTTCACGCTCGGGCTTGCTCCAGTTATGCCAGCCTTCCGGGCGCACCACCGCAGACATGTCAGTGTTGAGAAAGATCGTGCCGGCGTAAGGTCGCCACGGTCGGCCCAGGTAGGTCTTCACGTCCAGCTCACCCGTGATCTTGCAGTTGGCGAAGACGTAGCCGAAGGCGTGCTCCTGCGGCGTGGAGGCCGCGGTGATGTAGCCATTGCGGAGGCAGTGGATGTGACATTTCTCGAACCACACCGTCGCGCCGCCGAAGATGAAGTCCACGTGCCCGGCAATGTAACAACCTTCAAAGTAATGCCGCCCTCGGTTGACGAGGATCGTGTCCTGCCAGCCCAGGAACCGGCAGTTCCGAAAAGCCGCGCGGTCGCCGTCCACGCGCAATGCCAGCGCCTGCCCGACCGGCCCGGCGGAGTTTTCGAGCGTGAGGTTTTCCACCGTAAAATCGTCGGCGTCAATGTAAACGGAAGGCGTGCGGAAGGTCCCGATGGGTTTGCCGTCCAGGCCGGTCAGGTTCGCGTTCAGGTGGTAAGTCAACACGGTCTTCGCCGCGTCCTCACCGACGAGGCGCACGAATCGCTTCTCCCGCTGCACGTAAATCACTTCCTTGTAGGTGCCGGGCTTGACGAGGATGGTCCAACAGTTCGTGGAATTGGTGGTCTGCGGAGCCGCGTTGATGGCTTCCTGAACCGTCTTGTACTGGCCACTGCCGGCGGCGGCAACGACGGCGTCAGGCGCGGCGGGTTGGGCATGGCAGGGCGCGACCGGCGACCAGAGCGCGAGGAAACCCGATAGTACCGGTGCCGCAAAGAGACGTTGCCAGACTCGGTCCACTCTTCTCGTGCCAGCCATGCGGTTGCAGCTAACGGCCCGCGCGTTCGAGAATCGGTCGGTGTCGTTCATACGTCAGCAATTCTCATTATGGCTCTATCCATCCCCGCCGGGTGAGGGCACCCGGCCTACATCCCCGCAAAACCGCCAATTTGAAGGCCGGGTG